>NZ_JAFNMX010000005.1:0-169909 GCF_026537015.1 Gilliamella sp. B2887
AAGCAGCGTTAACGACGCTCACTGAAAGTGGCATCTTAGCTTATGCACAGGCAGGCATTGCGTTAACCAGTCCGGAAAATATCCAACTGTCCTCGAGTAACAGTATTTCCTTAACCAGTGAACACCAAACCGACATCCATGCCCTGAAAAACATCACAGTCACATCCGGTGAAGCCATAGGCTTATTTGCCCACAAATCGGGGATGAAGGTCTTTGCCAACCAAGGGGATATTGACATACAAGCCCAAAATGCCAACTTGAATATGGCGGCTCAACAAGATATCAAAATCGACAGTGTGGACGGTGAACTCACCCTCACAGCAAGCGAAGAGCTGACGTTAATGTGTGGTGGCTCTTTTATCAAAATCAGCCGTGAGGGCATTGAGCTGGGCACAGCGGATAATGTGTATATAAAAAGCAATGCTCTGCAAAAAATGGGACCGGCAACGATAAATAGTGACTCGTTAACGTTGCCTGATATGATAGGTGATTATGCGGTGAAATTTATTTGCAATGATGAAACCGGAAAAATCTATGCCAACGAGCCTTATATTGCCACACTACCTGATGGAAAAAAAGTGCAGGGTAAAACGGATGAAAATGGACATACAAAAGCCTTTCATACTGTCAATGAAAACGAAACAATAACCATAGAAATGATAAGCAGGTAAGTTAATTATGCCCAATAACAATGGAAATCAAAAAAATCGCCCTGTATTTACGGCCCAAACAAAAAAAATTGAACGTGGAAACATAGTCTTTCATAACATCAAACTAAAAAATGTGCAAATTCCTTTATTTGTGTTATTTGCTTATGGTGGTACGGGAGCATCAGACTTTAAAAGAGCAGCAGAACATAAACGATCGAGAATATTGAAAAAATATCCAAATGCAGAAGTAAGAATTATTAAAGGTTTTGAACATCCACCACAATTTAAAGCAGAATGGACAAAGTTGTATAATGAACTTACCAACGCTAAAACGGCAGCAAAATACGCATTGTGGCAAGTTCATTATTTCGGTCATGGTAGCCATGAATCTTTAATTTTTAGAAATAATAAAAAAATTTGTTTTGACAAAGAAGATAACATAAAGCGTTTACCTTGGCACCCAAATGAGGGCATTTTTGTTTTACACTCTTGTCGGGGTAGTGCGTATGAAGATACGCTAGATATAACAAAAATAAAGAATCAAATTTGTTTAGCGAAAACCATATCAGAATTACAAGAAACTCGTTGTTTAGGACAAGTGACTTATGCAAATTTTGCGGGCAATGTTGACGAGTTTAGTAATCTTGCAGTTAGTATCATGGGTTATGGACAGATTACAGCATCCAATTCCACATTAGATAATGCTTCTTATAAATATCGACCAAAAAGAGAGATCAATAAAATGATCATGCCATTTACTTCTTGTGCCCTATGGGGATATGCTTTATCCACTGGAGAAACATACAAAAAAACATTGATAAATATGAATGTTTATAAGGAAGAAATGATTAAAAGAGGTGTACTAAATCCCATTTATCCCATATATGAAGAAATAAAAAAACTTGCACCCAAAAATCAAATTTTACCTTGCCGGGTTTTTAACAAAGGCAAATTAGAAGGTCGCATTGTCAAAGTGGATGTCTTTAATCAGAATGATTTGGAATATCTTTAATGAATTATCCTACAAGAACAATTCAATCTTTACTAAAAAAGTTAATCATATGTGTAATTGGTTTTTGTGTTGTGATTAGTCTGATTTATTTAAATACTGATCATTCAAAAAAACGAAACCACAAGCTTAATCAACTGGAAAATCTACCTATGGACTTTACCATTTACCCTTCAACCATTCCTGAAAATCATTTATTACGTATTGACGAAGCTAAAAAGCTGTATGAATCAGCCTTTGACGATCAAGTATTTCATGCGGTAGTTAGTCCGGACAACTTAGTCAAATTTTTAAAACATGCCTGGCAATGGGATAAAAATGCCATGCCGTATTATTATTCTCTCCTTACTTGGCAGAAACATTTTAATGAAGATTACAAAGAAGAAGGGATGATCTCATTTACAGAATTTATGGATAAGTATCGGGATCAGTTAGTGGATAGTGCAGGTAAACCGTTAGTAGAACCAGAGGTGTTTAAAAGTACTAAAATGAGAAGTTATTTGTGGGATAAGTTTGCCGATTTAAAATATCCCTATTTTGCGTATGAAAAGGGCTTGGGAATGGGTTTTTGTTGGTATGATGAACAAGGAATGGCGCGCTCTTGTCCAGATGAGCAATTAGAAAAAAGTATTGAGTATTTAAATTTTGCAATTGAAGGTGGCTATCACTGTTACGAAGATTTAACAGCCCGAATATTATTTCAACAAGGAGACCATTACAAGGATAAAGAATACGAGAAACTGAATAAATTAATCGAATACCGAAAAATATTAAAATTAGACGATTTAAAACAGGCCATAGATTATGCGCAGCTAATGGCGGAACATAGCTCAATTATAGGAATATTACGCGTGACTGAAGCGTATTTATATGGTTTAGGACGGGATCAAGATCCGATGAAAGCCTATGCCTGGTCGCTGTTAAGTGATTATGCAAAACAAAAAATCATCAAGATAGGCAATAATTTAGCATGGTATGCTTATCAACTACCGCCTGTTTGGGAATATAATAAGCAAATTCAACATCGATTAGAACAGCAACTTAGCCCAACCGAAAAACAAGCGGCACTAGACTACTTGGAAGAGCTGAAAACCAAAATAGTAACTTGGGATTATAATGAATGGAGAGATGAAATAGATGATTTTCATCCTCAACCTTAGACGAAATCCTGTATTAATTGCAAATAGGGTTTGCTTATGTGATATAAATGGATCATCAAAAGTCATAGAAGTGTTAGACGAATGGTGGATTGAACCGCAAATGATCCAAACCAATTTATGTATGCGAACCTCTCTATTTAGCAACAATGCATTCATTGCCGATAAAAAAATTTTTTAAGAGTCACGGATCAAAAAAAAATCAATGGTTAATCGATATATGAGTCTTTAGTCCTAGAAAATTAATCTTGGATAAGTAGGAAAATATGTGGAATAGAAAACAACAGCAGTCGTTCTAATATAATACTGTTCCAACCACAGACAATAAGCTACATACTATGTTAAATAAAAAAGAAAGAATTATTGTGCCAAATATTTTATTCCGGGAATGATGGGCAGTAATTTAAAAGTTAAACATAAAGATAGCAGAGATATAAATTCAGAAAAAGTTTGGCGTTTAGAAAATAGCATGTCAGCTGTTGGGTTGTTGAAGGTTAACAACATCAATGAAAAAAACTGCAACAGATCATATTGGTGCTAAAAATCGTCTTGATCTTTCTGAGTTAAAGGAGATACGAACTCTTATCTCGAGTGCGTATGGCTGATTTATCAAAAAAACAACAAGTGACGCAAAGCTTAGAAAATTCCTCAATCCGTTGCTTAGGCACTTATCTAATTAATTTACCAGTTCAATTTGAAGCAAGTCACGGAGGATGTTGTTATTATCAGAGTGATAATAACAACATTGCTACTCAACGACAATATTTGCTCTCTTTTAAACAAATGATAACCCTGCGTGAGTAAGAGTTGAGAGAAACTAAGCCTGATCATTTGATTGATGGAAGTTATTTGAAAGCAATTATATCCTTTATCCCTTAAAAGATCCTGATAGAGCACCAAGGTGTCATTTTTGAACGTATGGAGGATACGAGTACATCCGATATTTCAATCTTTTAGAAGGGTACCGATGGCAGAGGGTATGTATTTATGTTAGGAATTCATATGACAGATCCAACTTTTAAATCCCCCCTATAGGGTATCAGAATGTATTACAAAATTCCTTTTAATGAAACACAGGCACATACTGAAGAGCAATTGATGTTCATTTGGCGTCAAATCAACAGCTGTATTCGAAAGCGCGATAGCACTTTTGAATCTGATTAGGTGTGTTTTTTGAAGAGAGCTCCATAATTTATTGAAAGATATCGGATAAAACGATATTGTTTGGTTTAATAATGATATGCAATCTGATTGCCCATTTCAAATGGTAAGGCTTTCAAAAATGGATCTTTTGCATCTAATACCAAAAAGTTACTTCTGGTAATTAATGAATGCAAGGCATATTCATCAATTACCATAGGATCCTTTCCAGAAAAAATTTTCAAATGAATAGAAGAATAAATGATAAATATACAATAATAATATAAAAACAGAAAAACGAGACGGTATAGACTCCTAAATATTTTTTATAAATATCGCTATTTTTCATTTAGCATATCCATTTTTTATACTTAGATGAGGATCTTAGGTTGATAATTATTGATATAATTTAAATTTATTCGAAATCAATGGATTTTCTTACTTAAAAATGATTACAAAAAAACAAACGACTTTCTTTATTTACAATCATTCAACTAACTACTAAACTAACATCGTTCTCAACGGGGTGTCCTAAGGACTGAGAGTATTATTTGCTAATGCAACTCGTCGAACCTGAACTGGGTCATGCCAGCGGAGGGATTTGAGTTATTGTTTCTGCTCAAACCTTTTGTCTTTTATTCGCTTTTTTGGAGGCAAAATGTTTTGTAATAAATTTTTACAGTCATTTTTATTTTCTGTGTTTTTCGTGGCAACTTCAGCCAATGCTAATCTTTATGATAAACCTACTTTGACCATTTATAGTTACAACTCTTTCATTTCTAAGTGGGGACCTGGCGAAGTTATTAAACAGGGTTTTGAAGCTCAATGTGATTGCCAACTTAATATTGTTACACTGGGGGATGGTGTGTCAATTTTAAATCGCCTTCGCCTAGAGGGTAATAAAACGAGCGCCGATGTTATTTTAGGGTTAGACAACAATCTTTTAGGGCAAGCCAAACAGGCTGATATAGTTACTCCCCACCAAATAACTAAACCTAATAATCTTAATACTGATTGGTGGGATGAGGATTTTATTCCGTATGATTTCGGTTATTTTGCTTTTATTTATAATAAAGAAAAAATAAAAAGTCCTCCTCACTCATTGCATGAATTAGTTGAAAATAAAGCGAATTGGAAGATTATTTATCAAGATCCAAGAACCAGTACGCCTGGATTAGGTTTACTTTTTTGGGTGAAAAGCATTTACGGTAATGATGCGGTATTTGCCTGGCAAAAGATTGCTAAAAATACCGTAACGGTTACCAAAGGTTGGAGTGAGGCATACGGTATGTTTTTAAAAGGTGAAGCTGATTTTGTGCTTAGTTACAGTACTTCTCCTGTTGCACATATCATTAACGATCAAGATTTTCGTTATAATTCTGCTGTTTTTGATGAGGGGCATTATCGTCAAGTTGAAATAGCGGGCATGACTAAATACAGTCAGCAACCGCAATTAGCACGTCGCTTTTTACAATATTTATTAACGCCTGAGGTGCAACAGCAATTTGCTGAAAAAAATGTTATGTATCCTATTATAAGCACTTCTTTACCACCTGCATTTGACCAGATTAATAAAATCAATAAAGCTCTTGAATTTGATGCACAGAAAGTGGCTGATAATCAAAAAGCTTGGGTACGTGAATGGCAATCAGCCATTAGTCAGTAATGAAAAGTAAACGATTAATCTGTTTATATAGTGCAATGTTGAATTTTAGAACGTTACTGCCAGGTATTAGCGCTGCCAGCTTAATAATATTGGTTTTAGGTACAGCTCTATTTGCACTTTGCTATACAGCTATGAAATACGATAATCTAACAGTCTATTTTGATAACTATTTGTTGCATATTATTTGGATTACTTTCATACAAGCTATATTATCGACATCATTGTCGATATTTGCGGCCGTTGTTATGGCTAAATCGTTAACAATGATTAATTTTTGGGGAAAAAGCTTTTTAATACGGATTATGCCCGTTGCCTTTATTCTACCAACATTAGTTGTAGTAACAGGTCTATTATCCGTTTATGGTCAACATGGTTTATTCGCTTCTTGCTTTGCTTATTTAGGATTATCTTTTTCAACTTCAATTTATGGATTATCGGGCATTTTATTAGCACATGTTTTTTTGAATTTTCCTTATGCAAGTGGTCTATTTTATCAAACATTAAGTAGTGTTCCTGTTGAGCAAAAGCAACTGGCTGCACAGCTGAATTTTTCTCATTTTACTTATTTTAAATTAGTCGAATGGCCATTATTGCGCCGGCAGCTTTTACCTATGTCCGGACTGGTTTTTTTGCTTTGTTTTACCAGTTTTGCCATTGTATTGGCATTAGGAGGAGGACCTAAATATACTACGATTGAAGTGGCGATCTATCAATCGATTCGGGACTTTGATTTGATACAAGCCATCATATTGGCGTTGATTCAACTTATTTGCTGTATTAGTTTTGTTTGGCTTATGAGAAAAATAAATCATTATCGCGATTTGAGTGTGCAGTATATCCGTCCTCATTATTGTTTGCCAATTACTGTGACGATGGGCATCGTTAGTGCTGTTATTGTTGTTTTTGGCGGAATGTATATTTTGTTGCCAATGATTATGTTATTAATTGAAGGTATAAGTTATTTCCAATGGTCGCTGTTAAGTTCAGATTTTCAACAATCGGTTATGTATTCGTTAATAATTGCCTTTGGTTCAGCCATGATTGCTGTATTACTTGCCTTATTATTGCTTTGGACCAATAGCCGCCTACTGATTAATAAACAGCAACAATGGAGCAATCGTTTAATGTTAGTTGGGTCATTAATTTTAGCCATTCCAAGCATGGTGCTTGCATCTGGATTGTTTATTGTGTCATTTCAATGGGCAGATAATGCAGTGTTCGTTTGTGGATTAATGATGCTTTGTAATGGTTTAATGGCATTACCCTTTGTCTTAAAAAATCTTGAGACACCCATGTATGATGTCACATCACGTTATTGGCAATTAAGTCAGACATTAAACATTGTAGGCATTAATCATTTTTATTTAATCGAATATAAATCATTAAAAAAACTCATTACTTTGACTGTGGCTTTTTCGGCATTATTGTCGATGGGTGATTTTGGGATTATTGCATTATTTGGCGGACAGGCAGTCTCCACATTGCCTTTTTATTTATATCAACAAATAGCGCATTATCATTATCAAGAAAGCGCAGTGACGGCTGCATTTTTGTTAATCTTATCTTTTAGTTTATTATTTGTGATGGATTATGATCGAACTTAATCAAATTAATTATCAATATGATGATTTTAAGATGCATTTTAATGTGCAAATTGATGCCCAAGAAAAAGTGGTCATTGTTGGTCCCAGTGGTGCAGGTAAAAGTACCTTTTTAAGTTTGATTGCAGGATTTATTTTTCCAAGTTCAGGGAAAATCATCCTTAACCATCAAAACATGACTCATACTTTACCCGGTAAGCGCCCAGTTTCAATGATGTTTCAAAATAATAACTTATTTGATCATTTAACCGTCGAGCAAAATATTGCTTTAGGTATCAAACCGTCATTAAAGATAACAAATTTTGAGAAGCAAAATGTCGCTGATATGCTGGCTAAAGTTGGTTTAGCCGGTTTTAATGCGCGCTACCCCAATCAACTTTCAGGAGGACAGCGCCAACGGGTTGCTTTGGCACGCTGTTTAATTCAACATCGTCCTATTTTATTGTTGGATGAACCATTCTCGGCATTAGACCAAGCATTGCGGTTTGAAATGCTAGAGTTGGTTAATCATATTTGTGAAGAATTGGCATTAACGTTACTCATGGTATCCCATTATCTGGATGATTCTTTGAACAACTTTTCACGCTGTATAGTCGTTGATAGTGGGAAGATCATTTTTAATAATTCTCCTTGGCAACTTAACAAATTCGAAAATGCGGAAATTGCTAAATTATTAGGTTTGTCATTAAATAAAAAATAGACGGTTTTTTCAAAGATTTACTTAACGAGATGATCTATTAATTTTTTCTAAATATCAGCCTGGTATTACTTAAGGTTTTTTTAATCTAGTATGTGTATTTTATGCGCATCTATAACTATTGATGTCGAATAAATTTTCATGACAAATATACAAGAAAACCAAAAGTTTAATTGGTCAGCACTTATCGTTGTTGTTTTATTTTTTACCTATTTTTCCAGTAGTTTACAACTTTATATTTTTGCTTCTGGGCATGCTAATGTTATTGGCTTACGTGATTCAATCATCTATAGTTTAATTTGGTTGATTCCAGTATTACTATTTCCAAATCAGACTCGAAAAATTGCCACTGTCTATGGTTTGATTGTAGGATTTTTATCATTGATTTCAATAAGTTATTTTATAATTTATCGTCAGGAATTTTCTCAAAGTGTGTTTTTTGTCATGGCCGAATCAAATCTAACTGAGTCGAATGAATTTATTCAGCAGTATTTTAGTTTCAAACTTATCGCTATCGTGATTATATATTGTTTAATTGGAATCTATCTTTGGAGCATAGTAAGACCTGTTTATGTCAAAAATCCAACCAAATGGATTGTGTCATTATTAATTGTTATTTATGCCATTATGCCACTCGTTATTAGTGTCACAATAAAAAAAACATCTTTGCAAAAAGCGGCAACACATTTGTTAACTCGAATGGAAACCACTGTACCTTGGCAACTAATTAATAGTTATATTGCTTATCGATCTCAACTTTCGAATATGGAAGATATAATGCATCATTTGAGTACTTTACCTCCTGTTAAGGATTTACATGATGCTAATGGAAATACGCCAAGAACACTGGTTTTAGTCATCGGTGAATCAACCACACGCAATCGCATGAATATTTATGGATATCCCCGTAACACGACGCCACAAATTGAGCAATTTAAAAAAGATAATCCAGAATTTTTAGTGTTTAATGATGTTGTGTCTTCAAGGCCATATACCATAGAGGTTTTACAACAAGCCTTAACTTTTGCGGATGAACAACATCCTGACCTTTACCTAAGCCAACCCTCATTAATTGACTTAATGAAACAAGCAGGGTATAAAACCTATTGGATAACCAATCAACAAACTATCACTAAACGCAATACGATGTTGACGATGTTTTCTAAACAAACAGATGAACAGTTTTATATGAATAACGATCGAAATCAAAGTTCAAGACAATATGATGAGTCGGTCTTTGAACCATTTAAGAAAGTGCTTGCTGAACCTGAAGAAAAGAAATTTATTATTATTCATCTTCTTGGCACACATATGAAATATGAATTCCGCTATCCAAAAGATGGGGTATATGATCGATTTAAAGATAAAGCGAGTATTCCATTTAAGATTCATGATGAGAATGTGGATGTATACAATTCTTATGATAATGCTATAAGTTATAATGATTTTGTGACAACTACTTTATTTAATCTATTCAAAAATAGTCATGATAATGGCTTTATGTTGTATTTCTCTGATCATGGTGAAGATGTTTACCAAACTCCGCCACATGATATTTTAGGCCGTAACGAAAAGGCACCAACACGTACCATGTATACGATACCATTTATGTTATGGCAATCACCTAGTTGGATCGCTTCTCATCCTAACAACTATCATGCTTATGTGAATCGTAAATTTAGTACTCAGAATTTGATCCATACATGGTCTGATTTAGCTGGACTGAGCTATAATTTATATCTACCAGAAAAAAGTTTAGTAAATCCTAATTATTATGAGGGAAAACGCTGGATTGGTGATCCTTATGATAAAAATGGATTAATTGATTTTGATAAATTGACAAAGTAAGTCTATAGAGTGTTTACACCAGCATTTAAGGTATGCTATTGTATATTTATACAGTTATATTTTAAATGCAGTGAAACAGTAATCTATGCGAAAAATTATTCATGTTGATATGGATTGTTTTTATGCCGCAGTTGAAATGAGAGATAATCCCCGTTATCGTAATTTGCCGATAGCTGTAGGGGGGGATCCACGTAAACGCGGCGTTGTTGCTACTGCAAATTATTTAGCTCGTCAATATGGGATACATAGTGCAATGTCTATGTCACAAGCACTGAAATTATGTCCTAATCTTAAAGTTATCCCAAGTCGACATGCTGTTTATAAAGAAATCTCCAAGCAAATCCATCAAATATTTCAACGTTATACTAAATCGATTGAAACTTTGTCATTAGATGAAGCGTATTTAGATGTGACCGATTGTAAACTTTGTCATGGCTCAGCTACTTTAATTGCTCAAGATATCCGCCAGACGATATACAAAGAGCTAGAATTGACTGCTTCGGCTGGTGTTGCCCCACTAAAATTTTTAGCTAAAATCGCTTCAGATATGAACAAACCTAATGGACAATATGTAATTACGCCAGATAATGTTGCTAACTTTATTGCTCAATTACCCCTTAAAAAAATTCCTGGCGTGGGTAAAGTGACTGAAAAAAAATTAACGGAATTAGGGTTAGTCACCTGTAATGATGTGATTAATTATGATGTGAGTAAATTGCTTAATCAATTTGGTAAATTTGGGCGAGTGTTATATGAAAGATGTCAAGGTATCGATGAGCGGGAGGTCTGTAATGATAGGCAACGTAAATCCGTTGGGGTTGAGCGTACGTTAGTTAACGACATTCATACTTGGGATGAATGTTTATTACTGTTTGAACCGTTATTTGAAGAAATCAAAAATCGGCTAAGTAAAGTTCGTTCTGATTTGTCGATAGCTCGCCAAGGTGTCAAGTTTAAATTTGATGATTTTCAACTTACTACGCAAGAACATGTTTGGTCTAAACTTGATAAACAAGATTTAATCGAACAAGCCTATAAAGTTTGGCATGAACGTCGAAATGATCGTGGAGTACGTTTAATTGGTTTCCATGTTACTTTAATTGATCCGCAGCTTGATAAGCAATTGCTCTTTAATTTTTAATGATTTTGACAGATAAAAAAAGAGGATGTATGTAAGAACACAACATCCCCAAAAATTACAACTTGCTTATTAGTATTATTTTAAATTAGCGCCATTACTGCTAATGACTTGTTTATACCAATCAAATGAATCTTTTTTATAGCGTTTCATAGTACCGTTTCCTTCATTATCACGGTCTACATAAATCACACCATAACGTTTTTTCATTTCGCCAGTTGTAAATGATACGACATCAATAATACCCCATGCGGTATAACCCATGACATCAACTCCATCATAATCTATGGCTTTTAGCATTGCTTTAATGTGGGCGCCAAGATATTCGATGCGTGGTTTATCATGAATTTTATTGCTGTTTTCTAATTCGTCGATAGCACCAAAACCATTTTCAACAATAAATAGTGGTAATTGATAGCGATCGTATAAACGATTAAGAGTATAACGTAGACCTTCAGGATCAATTGGCCAACCCCAATCGCTGCTTTTAATGTAAGGATTTTCAACCGCGTTAGGTAAAGCGCCATTGACAATATTGTCACGATGATCATTTTTAGCATCAGCTTTAACCACAGTTGACATGTAATAACTAAAGCCGATGTAATCAACGGTACCTTGTTTTAAAATCGTTAAATCTTCATCGGTGATATCAAGTTTATAACCTTCTCGTTCAAACTCTTTTAAGGCATAAGATGGATAATAACCACGAACATGCACATCAGGGAAGAAGAAGCGTTGGTGCATCGCAATTTCAGATGCCATCATATCTTGTGGATTACAAGAATATGGATAAATTGGTACATGAGAAATCATACAGCCAATTTCAAAATTAGGATTAATTTTTTTACCGGCGATAACTGCTTTGGCGCTTGCTAACAATTCATAATGAGCAACTTGATAAAGTACTTCTTGCGGATTTTCATCGGGTTGAACCTTCACACCTGAATTAGTCCAGAAAAATATCGGATTACTGGTATCCATTTGGTTGTTAATTTCGTTAAACGTCATCCAATATTTCACTTTGTTTTTATAACGTTCAAAACAAGCTGTTGCAAAACGTTCAAAAAATTCAACTGTTTTACGATTTCTAAAGCCACCGTATTGACGAGCAATATGTAAAGGCATTTCAAAATGAGATAAAGTTATAACAGGTTCAATACCATTAGCAATTAACTCATCAAATACATTATCATAAAAACGTAAACCTTCTTCGTTTGGCTCTAATTCATCACCCTTTGGAAAGATACGAGTCCAAGCAATAGAAGTACGCAAGCATTTCAAACCTAATTCAGAAAACAGTTTAATATCTTCTTTATAATGATGATAAAAATCGATGGCAGTATGATTTGGATAAAATTTATCTGCTTCAATTTCTTGTGTGATTTGTCTTGGAACGTTATGTGCTCCCGCAGTCATGACATCAACCACGCTTGGTCCTTTGCCACCTTCATTCCAACCACCTTCGAATTGATGAGCGGCTAATGCTCCGCCCCATAAAAATGGATTTTTAGTCATTTTTTGGTTCCTTATTATTGCTTTATTTCAAAAAGGTTATCATCTAGATTTACTTCCGCTTTTTCAGTTAATGTGATTACTTGGTATTGATCAGTATTAACAATAATAATTGGAGTAATTAATGGGTAACCGGCTTGTTTAATTGCTTGAGGATCAAAGCTGATCAATCGATCACCTTTTTTCACTTTTTGATTCAATTTCACATGGTATTCAAACTCATTATTGGTTAAATTGACCGTGTCAATACCTACGTGAATTAATAATTCAACACCATTATCTAAAACCAAACCAATAGCATGTTTTGATGCTTCAAACACAGCCGTTACTTCACCATCATAAGGTGCATAAACATGATTATCGGTTGGTTCAATAGCAATACCTTCGCCCATAAGTTTTTGCGAAAAAACAGGGTCAGGTACTTCACTGAGTGGTAATGCTTTACCAATCATAGGGCTGCTCACATTTATTTCACCAATTATAATTTTAGGTGTTTCGTTCTCAATTTTGGATGTTTTATTTTCTCTTGTTGCATTACCTAGTTGAGTTTCATTTGTGCCAAAAATTTGAATAAGAATAACTGGTCCAAATAATGCGATTACCGAACCAATTAAAACACCAATGAAAGAACCTGAATGGTCTGAATTAATGGCATTGACAATAGTCAAAGGCCCTGGCAAGGCAGCATACGTATAGTAATAAGGTGTAAATAATCCTGCCGCAATGCCTCCAAGTGCACCACAAATACAGCCATAAACAAATGGTCTTTTAAAACGTAAGTTCACGCCATAGATAGCGGGTTCAGTAATACCAAATATCCCTGTCACAAAAGCTGATAATGATACGCCTTTCATTTCTTTGCTTCGAGTTTTTATATAGAAACCTAACGCAGCGCCAACTTGACCAATAACCGCGATGGTTTGATAAGCTTGGAAAGAATCTTGCCCATATTGATTGATATTCTCAATAATAACTGGTGTAATACCCCAATGTACGCCAAATATAACAAATACCTGCCAAACAGCACCAATCAAACCACCTGCTACTGATGGTGCAAGGTCAACAATCCAATTATATCCATTAGCAATGTAATGTGCAGCACCAGCAGTAATTGGTCCAATAGCAACTAAAGTAAGTGGTACCATAATTACTAAGCAGATCAATGGCATTAATAATGGTTTTATGATGCTATGTAAACGAGGCTCTAAAAAATGCTCCAAATATGATAGCAACCAAACTAGAAAAAGAGGTGGTAATACTGTTGATGCATAGGTAGTTTCAGATAATGCTAATCCAAATAGATTAATTTCTTGTCCTGTTTTTATCATCGCAGCAAGTTCTGCCCACGTTGGTGAAAGTAATGCTGCACAACAAGCCACTGCAATATAAATGTTGCATCGAAAATGTTGTGAGGCAGTAATAGCAATAAAAATAGGTAAAAAAGCAAACGGTGCCCAAGAAATAAAGTTAAAAACTTGGTAAGTACCTGTAGCTCCAAATTCAGGATAGGCTAACTTAATTAAAATCAAGATCCCTTGTAAAATCCCCGATGCTGCTAATACATAAACAAATGGCGCAAAAACGGCTGACATAGTTGCAATGACTCGATTTAGAATGCCACTTTGTGAATTTTTGGCAATTTTATTATCGGTATTAATAAGTTGTATAAAAGCATTATAAACTTTTTCAACATTCGTACCGATAACAATCTGTATTTGACCGCCTTTTTCAACGACAGTAATTACTCCTGGTAATTTTGCAATGGCTTGCTTGGCATGGTCGGGTGTTTTTTGCGTAACAATACGCAAACGGGTAGTACAACGAGCAACAGAGACGATATTATCTTCCCCGCCTAGCTCATTTAAAATATCAACTGCCAATTTATTATAATCTCTAATTTTAGATGACATTCATAAAACTCCTTTCATCAAGTAGGAGAAACTATCTTATCCCTAAATAAAAAATTGTTAATGACCAATTTTATTGTTTGTGATCTAGATCGCGTTTTAAAACGATTTTCATTTATTAACTTATTTGAAGGTATACAATAAGATGCATATATTACAATAACAATAAAGAACACGAATGCTAAAATACCGAGATGTGGCGAAGAAAATTCAGCAAGCAATTTATCAACAAAATTTGCCTAAAGATACCCAACTGCCTAATATCGAAGGTTTAATTAATCAATATCAAGTTAGTCGTACGACCATTATCAAAGCACTAAACTGCTTAGAAAGGCATGGCGTTATATATCAAATTCAAGGCAGCGGTATTTTTGTTAGGCAACCGCAGAAACGTGGTTATCTTAATTTTTTGGAAAGTCATGGTTTTAGTGTTGATTTAAATGATTCACCGAATTCCTCGCAAGTATTTAATGTAGATATTGTTCAACCAAGTTCTAAAGTGAAACAAAACCTCCAATGTGATGATGGTGAAGAAGTTTATTTTATAAAACGTTTACGTAAGTTTGATGACAAAGTTTATGCGCTTGAACAATCATACTATCGAAAAAAAATGATTGGTTATTTAAATAAAGAGATTGCCGAACACTCCATATTCAGTTACATAAAAGATATCTTCAAAATCAATATCGGTTTTTCTGACAAATATTTCAAAGCGATTAAATTAGACAAGCAGACCGCAGTTTATTTAGGATTAAACGCAGGGGATCCCGCCCTATGTGTTGAAGAAATTTTTTATACCAGTGCTGGTGAACCATTTGACTTTTCAACCATCATATATCATTACGACAATGCTAAGTTTTACGTACAAAGTAACTCTAAATGATACCTTGTTAAATTACAAAGTCGAATTGGGGGAGCAAATTAGTCATTAGGTAACTTTTAAAACTTGATGATTAATAAATTTGCTGATCTGAGTTCTCCTTAATTAATCATATGGTTAAGTATATTTGTTAACTAAGGAGGGACGTTCTCTATTACCAAATCATTTTTTTAATGAGTTATTGTTCAATCTTTTTTAGTATTTCAAATTTGCCAGTTAAAGTGAGTTGTATTTCAAAATCGGAGGGGGCGTAGATATTTATTTTATTGGCTGCGTCCTCATCAGGTACAGATGCCATGGCCATGCCCAATGTTCCATAAAGTCTTGCTTGTCTTTTTGGTGATTGCTGTTGGTAATCAGCTTTTTTCATTTCGAGATACTTTGGATCACCCACCAAATATTGTTTAGTGAGCAAGCGTTCAACTTTATTACTTAACTGATTTAATAACGTTTTTTCATGATCATTCATTGATTGCTCAATAAAATCAGGTGAAACACTATAAAAAATATCATCGTTAACTTTCATTTTTAGTTCTTGTACTTTAGCAATGATTTTATTAATGACATCAAGGTTGTTAATTTTGATTAATACTGTATTAGATACGTAATAATGCTTTTCATTTATTTTTTCAGGTGAAATTCGTTCTATGTCTGACGCAGTAATAGTGAAATTATCGAGTTGCCGTTTTTTTAATTCATTAGTTATGGTTGTATATTTCTGATATACCTTATTTTTTGCCATGCTTGCACTATTAGCAGATTCTAAAATAGTAAAAGTAAATTTTTTATCCATTTCGGAATCTTTAAATTTCCGAACGTCATTAATATTATATTTATCAAGTAATTTATTTAACTCTAAAAATTTCTCGTTATCTTCAATGTTTATAACAAGATTGAGTTTGGCACTATATTGTGCATTTTCCTCATTGACTTGTTTATAATCATTTTGTTCATAGTTTTTGTAATCAATGGTTTCTAAATTATTATCTTTGATATTAAGTGTAACTAAATATTCTTTTAGTTCTTTCATATATTTAGCATTGAGTTTTGATGCTTCGCTCGGCGTTGAGCCATTAGTATTTAAAGTCACCGAGAACTCAACAGTATTGGGTTTTAATTTTATTGATTCAGTGATGCTTGCTTCAATTTCTCCAACGGGAATTAAATTTTTACCATAGATCAATTGTTCAACTTGAGATTCATTATTATTGATATTCCTAAGATTTGCTGAATAGCAGTTAAAAGTTATACCAATATTGAGTAAGATAATAAGCATTAATGTTTTTTTCATTTTATATCCCATTATTTAATTAATTTCGAATTGGTGGTTTTAAGTGATTTAAGAAACTCGTTACGGGCGAAAAATTATAAATAGTTCAATTTAAGATAAGTAAGAAAAACACATCAAATTGTAAAATGATGTAAAAAAAGCGCCGTAAGACGCCTTTTATATTCCATAATGATTTCGATAGTCCTCAACCTGTTTAACTTGATTTTGACGTGAGGGATCTTGGTAAAGATAGTGAATCAAATCATCTAATGTGATGATTGAAATAACATCGCAATGATAAGTTTGCTTTATTTCTTGGATGGCAGATAACTCACCACGACCTTTTTCTTGACGGTCAAGGCAAATTAATACACCAGCAAGTTTAGATTGATTATCTTCTAAAATTCGCATTGATTCACGAATTGCAGTACCGGCAGTAATTACATCATCAACTAACATAACGCGTTGTTGATAAATAGTGCTACCAACCAGATTACCACCCTCACCGTGGTCTTTAGCTTCTTTGCGATTAAAACAATAAGGAACATCAACATTATGGTGTTCAGATAAGGCCACCACAGTTGATGAAACAATCGGAATCCCTTTATAGGCAGGACCGAAGATGACATCATAGTTTAAATTTGCATCCATCAACGCAGCAGCATAAAAGCGACCTAATAAAGCCAAATCTTTACCTGTATTAAATAATCCTGCGTTAAAAAAGTAAGGGCTTTTTCGTCCTGATTTTAAGGTGAATTCACCAAACTTTAGTGCTTGCCTATCTAAAGCAAATTCAATAAACTCACTTTTATATGATTTCATCGATCCTCTCCAATTAATCTTTTAAGGCTTGTCTTTGTGCATCAATAATTGTGGCAATGCCATTTTTTGCTAGTTCTAGCAATTCTAATAATTCATCATGACTAAATGGTTCACCTTCAGCAGTACCTTGTACTTCGATGATGCGTCCATCATCCGTCATAATGACATTCATATCTGTATCAGCATTAGAATCTTCAATGTATTCTAAATCACATACTGCTTGACCATCGACAATACCAACAGATACAGCTGCAACCAACGATTTAATAGGATTCTGTTTTAATTTACCCTCCGCAATCATTTTATTGATTGCATCGTTAAGGGCAACACATGCACCAGTAATTGATGCTGTTCGTGTTCCACCATCGGCTTGTATGACATCGCAGTCTAGGGTAATGGTGTATTCGCCAAGTAATTTAAGATCAATCATCGCTCTTAATGAACGAGCAATGAGTCGTTGAATTTCCATTGTACGACCTGTTTGTTTACCTTTTGCCGCTTCACGCTGAGTTCTTGAGTTGGTTGCCCGTGGCAACATACCATACTCTGCGGTAACCCAACCTTGATTTTGGCCTTTTAAAAAGCGTGGTACACTTTCCTCAACAGTTGCGTTACACAGTACTTTAGTTTCACCAAACTCAACTAATACAGAACCTTCTGCATGCTTAGTATAATGGCGGATTATTTTGATTGGGCGGACTTGTTCCGCAGCTCGACCAGACGGGCGCATGCAATTCTCCAGCTGTTATATTAAAAAAATTGTTTGAATTTATCATTTAGGAGGACATCAATTAGAAAGGATTGATGTTTAGCCTAAGCTAAGAGCGCATTATACAGAATTTATGATACAATGCCCAGCAAGTTTTTATAAATTTAGGAAGCAATTATGATTTCAAGTATGACCGCCTACGCCAGAAAAGAGATGAATCAATCATGGGGGACTGCCTCTTGGGAGTTGCGTTCGGTTAATCAACGCTACTTAGAAACCTATATTCGTATGCCTGAGCAGTTCCGATCACTTGAGCCAATTATTCGAGAACGACTTAGAAGTCGATTAACGCGTGGTAAAATAGAATGTAATTTACGTTTCGAACTTGATCCTGCTTCGCAACATCAAGAATTATCTTTAAATCAAGATTTAGCTAAACAGGTTCTCAATGCTGTTCATTGGATTCAAACTGAATATAAATCAGGTGATGTCAATCCTATTGATGTATTACGTTGGCCAGGAGTACTATCAGCTAAAGAACAAAATCTCGATACCATATCACAAGAAATTGTAGCATTATTGGATACAGCTATTGATGAATTAATTGCAGTACGTGAACGAGAAGGGGAAGTCTTACGCGATCTTATTATTCAACGTTTAGAAAGCATTACTGTAGAAGTTGAAAAAATTCGACAATGGATGCCCCAAATACTTGAATGGCAAAAAGAGCGCTTGCACAATAAATTGGCTGAAGCGAATCTTGAGCTCGATAAATCAAGATTAGAGCAAGAAATTGTATTGATGGCTCAACGTATTGACGTAGCTGAAGAACTTGACCGCCTAATGACACATGTTAAAGAAACATATGCTATCTTAAAGAAAAACGAAGCTATTGGGCGTCGACTTGATTTTATGATGCAAGAATTTAACCGCGAATCAAATACCATTGCATCAAAATCAATTAATGCTGATGTGACCGCTAGTGCTATTGAACTTAAAGTTTTAATTGAGCAAATTCGAGAACAAGTACAAAATATTGAATAAATCTTTAAGTATATTATCCGTTATTTTGGTGTCAATATTATGGGGCATCATAGGCACAGTAGCTGCTTTTGCCCCAGTTTTATTTCCTTTATTTATCAGCTATTTTCTATAGATATTGGTGTAAATCTGCTGTAAATCTTGATATTGCTTTCAAAAGCCACCGACTAAGGTCAGGCGTAAGTTGAGTTAAATTTCGATGCCTTATATGAAAATAGTCTTTTAAACTTAAAAAGGAATACATAAAAAATTTGATAAAAAAGATGTGAAGGTGGTCTAGAGCAGCAAATTTGTCTATTTGTTTATTATAGTTCTATTATTTGTGATCACTTAATTTAATAAAAATTAAGAAAACGGTTTTCAATTCAAAGGGGACGCTATCCCCTTTTTAAGATTAAAACGTCACTATTTGACTTATTTTGGATAATGTCGGCTTTTTATCGATCTAAAATACCAATAAAGTGCAGTATAAGCGATACCGGTTGATAAAAGATCAGCGGTTGGTGACGAGGCCCAAACACCATCTAAATCAAAAAATTGTGGTAAAATATATAGTGTTGGCAATAAAATCAAAATTTGCCTTGAAAGACTGAGTAAAATAGAAACTCTAGCCATACCAATACATTGGAAAAAGCTTGTAGTGACCATTTGAAAACCAACAAATACAAATGAAAATGTTGTGTAACGAAGTGCAATCGCGGATATAGCAATTAAATCAGTTTCAGAACTGAATGCTCTAACCAGCACATCAGGCATAAAGTAACCTAAAATAAACCCTGTACTAGTAATCACGGTAGCGATTTTTACCGCGTAAATAAAAGTTTCTTTTACACGTTTATAATTTTTTGAACCATAATTATAGCCAATGATTGGTTGCATGCCTTGATTAACGCCAATGACAATCATAATAATCAGCGTTATTAATCGATTTGCATTGGAATAACCCGCAATCGCATCATCACTTGAAACATGAGAAATCGGTGCATAGTAAGTTAATTGCCAGTTAATGAATATTACAACCACGGACGCGGCAACTTGCATTGCAAATGGCGACATACCAATAGATAAAATAGATTTAATATAGGTAAAATCAAGCTTAAAATTACGACGGTATAGTTTAATATTACTATTTTTACTAATAAAATGCTGCATCACAAATAAAAAGCTAATGAACATAGATAGTGTGGTTGCAAAAGCTGCTCCCCGCATGCCCCAATCTAAAACAATAATAAAAATTGGTGCAAGAATAATATTGGCAATTACACTAATAAACATAGTTACCATAGCTTTGAAAGGGTAACCACTTGCTCGCATCATATTGTTGTAATTGAAAGTCAATGTGATAAAAATACTACCTGGTAAAAACACTTCTAAAAATTCACGAGCATAAATATGGTTGCTTGGGCTTGAACCAATAAAATGTAAAACAGGATCGATAAAATAAAGCAATAACGCTAAAGTAATACCACTTAGTACCGCAGTTAACATAAACGAAGTGCCAGCAACTCTTTCGGCTTTATCGATTTCACCACGACCTAAAAATATCGAAATACGACTAGCCGAACCAATACCTACCAGCATACCAATGCCCGCAGCGAGATTCATAACTGGTAAAATAATGCCCGCGCCACTCAAAGCTTCACGTCCAATCCAATGGCCAATAAAAACCCCATCAATAATGTTATAAAGAGTATTAACGGTTGTTCCAATAATCGAAGGTAGAGCATATTGCCAAAATAATAAGCTAATTTTTTTATTTTTAAAATCATTATAAATATCTTGAGGATTTGCCATATTATTTATTCCAGCTATAACAGGTTGTAAAAAAAGTTTTAGGTTAACGATACGATTCAGTAAAAATATTATTGTTACTTATATTATTTATCATCATGCTAATGGCAATTACGCAGTTGTCTTATCAACAAAAGAGTTTGGTCGGTTATTTTAACCGTTAAAACTCCAGTTTTTGTTATTGATATTTATTGAATACCATTAGATATTGTAAAGAAGTTTCAGGTTAACTATACGTTTTAGTATAAAATCTAACTATTTATCAATTGTTATCTAATCAGACTAATAAATTGTGGATAGCACTTTTTTAGTGCTTTGATAAAATAGGGTAGTCTTACTTTTGCCACCCAAACAGGAATTCTAAATGAGTGTACAAATAGAAAAAGTTATTTTACATAAATTAATCAGAAAAAATGACACTGAAATTGAACTGCAACTTCGTGATTCAATGCTAAGCAATCAACAAGCTGTTGTCAATTTAATTGAGGATATTAACCGCATATACAATAATAAAAGCAAAGCTTACGGGCTGTTTAATAGTGAAAGCCTGTTTGAACAATCGCTTAAAGAGTTGCGTTTAGGTAATCAAGATTTTTTGCATTTTAGTCAAGAGTCAACCAAACAACTGCGTAATGAACTTGCTAAGTACCCATTTGCTGAAGGGGGTACAGTTGTCTTTTGTCACTATCGATATTTAGCCGTTGAATATTTAATTATTGCAGTATTAAATAGCTGCTCTAGTATGTTAGTTAATGAACAGCTTGATATAACTGAAACGCAATATCTGGATATTGATCATGCTGATATTATTGCACGAATCGATATCACTGAATGGGAAACCGCACCAAATTCAAAACGCTATTTAACCTTTTTAAAAGGCCGAGTTGGGCGTAAAGTATCTGACTTTTTTATGGACTATTTAGGTGCCAGTGAAGGATTAGATGCTAAAGCGCAAAATAAAACTTTAGTGAAAGCGGTTGATGATTATTGTCAAGAGATGCAGTTTGACAAGCAAGACAAAACCAGCGCCCGAGAAAATGTCTATAATTATTGCCAAGCTCAATTACAAGCAGGAGAAGAGATCGAACTCAGAAATCTAGCTAATGAATTGCCGTCAAATGGTGAAAATAATTTTACTGAATTTGTAAAAAATAGCGATTACGATTTAGAAGAGACCTTTCCTGTTGATCGCAGTGCACTGCGTCAACTCAAAAAATTCTCAGGTAGTGGTGGTGGATTAAGCTTGAGTTTTGATTCTGACCTATTAGGCGAACGAATTAAATGGGATCCACAGACTGATACAATTGTGATCAAAGGTGTTCCACCTAATTTACGCGACCAATTACAACGTAATAGCGGTTCAAACTGATTATCACATCCAATTATTAGGAACATAAACAAGATGAAATACATTGGTGCACACGTTAGCGCAGCAGGAGGAGTTGATAATGCTCCTATCAATGCTTATCAAATTGGCGCAACTGCCTTCGCTTTATTTACTAAAAATCAAAGGCAATGGCATGCTAGGCCACTTGAATCAGCCATTATAGATAGTTTTAAAAAACGCTGTGAACGGTATGGTTTTACCAGCAAACAAATTTTACCCCATGATAGTTATCTCATTAATTTAGGTAGTCCTGACAGTGAGCAACTCGATAAATCACGAACCGCTTTTTTAGACGAAATGCAACGTTGCGAACAATTAGGACTAACCTTGCTAAACTTTCATCCAGGTAGTCACCTACAAAAAATATCGGTTGATGAATGTCTAGCGCGTATTGCTGAATCTATAAATATCACTCTAGATAAAACGAAAAATGTTGTTGCAGTGATTGAGAATACGGCTGGACAAGGATCTAATTTAGGTTATAAATTTGAACATTTAGCTCAAATTATTGACAAAATTGAAGATAAAAATCGCGTGGGCGTTTGCATTGATACCTGCCATGCTTTTGCTGCTGGTTATGATTTACGGACTGAAAAAGCATGCAAAGAAACGTTTGATGAATTTGAAAAGATTGTAGGATTCAGATATTTACGAGCCATGCATTTGAATGATGCCAAAAGTGAGTTTGCAAGCCATGTTGATCGCCATGATAGTTTAGGTAAAGGTAACATTGGCGAAACAGCATTTAAGTTCATCATGCAAGATTCACGAATTGATGAAATTCCACTCATTCTTGAGACCATCAATCCAGATATTTGGGCGCAGGAAATTGCTTGGTTAAAAGAGCAAACAAAGTAGTAAGAAAAACAGTTAATTATCTCGCTTTGTTTATCGCTGTTATTAAGTTGTGGCGTTGAGGTTAACAAACGCCACAAAGCACTTAATCATGCTCCAAACAAAACGCCAAACCCTGAAAGCGGTGATATTGGTCGCGCTTGAGAAAACGGGCAAGGAAATATCTTAAATATCAATTTTTTTGTTAAGTTTTTATCAACACTATATTTTTTAGAATTTACATTGATTTATCCAATTCACTGACAAGCGTCACGATTTCGGGCAGAATATCTAATATTAAGGCTAGTTGTTGCACTACCAGTAGATCGTTATTGCTTTGATCGTCATTGATGGAGAGTGATTCAATATAATCAGTCACCGTTTCTTTAATTACTTGATATTTATTATCTAATTTTTTATCACTGAGAAGATTAATGATATAAACAGTCAAATCATCAAATAGATTAAGAGTATTTGAGGAGATACTTTTATCTCGATGTGCTCCTAATGTTGATAAATAGCTGATAAATGTATGATTCAAGGTGAGCAAACGGAAGCCTTTGTCAATGATCACTTGGTTCATGTGGGGTTCTTTAGTCATTAAACTAATTAATGATGATAAATCGGCACTGCTATCGTGTGCGGCACGGCGTGCCACGCGATATTGTGGATCATTGGTTTTACCTGATAAATATTGATGTCCAATGGAAGCTAAATAGTGACTGTCGTCATGACAAACACGATCAACTAATTTAGGTAAGTTTCTAAATTTCCAGTCTGGCCAAATGAAACTCACCGCAAACCATGCAATAAAACAACCAATTAATGTTGCTATAATTCTTGAAATAGCCACTGAAATGCTACTTTCACCAAGCAAACTGAAACTAAAAAATACTAATAACGTAATAAAAGCGGTGGCATAAGCATATTGGGAATTTTTGAATAAGAAAAATAACCAGCCAGTTATAATAATCAGTACCAACTGATCAGGTACGCTAGGAAAAAGAAAAGTTAAAGGAATACCGACAACAATCCCTAAAATAGTCCCAATAACACGCAATTTTAATCGATGTTTTGTGGTTGAATAGTTAGGTTGACATACAAATAAACTGGTTAAGATGATCCAATATCCATGTGATAAACCTGAACAGAGGATTGCCATATATCCTACAAAAAACACTAAACTCATTCGCACAGCATGTCGAAATAGTGGGGATTTAACTGTCAAATTATGTTTAATTTTAGCAAACAGGTCGTGAAAGCTAGTTAGCTCTTCATCGATCAACTGGTTATCTTCCTGTTCTCTTGAAAGGTGCTGTTCAGTATCAATATTCGTCAGCAGCAGATCGATAGAGAGTAAATTCTGATGTAAATTTTTTAAGGCTTTAATCAAAAGCATGTCAGCTTTATTGCTTAATTGATATTGTTCGATGGCTTCCTCAAGATACATAAAATAGTGAGCAAACAATGGGTCATGTTGATAGGCTTGGTTTAACTTAATTGATACTGCTAACTGCGTGCATGCCTTCGCTTGTAAATTTAAAATTCGCGCAAAACGAAATAGAATATCGCTATGTTTAAACTGCTCACTCAACGCCTGATATTGTCCATGTGCTGAACTTGCGCGCTCGTGAATATCTTGCGCTACAAAATAGTAGCTTAATAGTTTACGAATATAAGATTGTCCACGATAACTTTTTAAGCGATTAAAGAGCGATCGTTTTGTATTGTTAAAGGCACTAATTAACTGATTATTACTTTCAGTTAATTGCAAAGTTTGCTTTTTAAATCCGTCAGTTTCATCAGGATCGAACATTGAGGCTTTAGCATCTAAATACTGTGCTAATTTCATAAAGCAGAGAGAAAGTGACTGTTGCGTAGTGCGAATAGGTTGTATGATTGATTCAATGAGCGATACCACATTGTACCAAAGCGCACCAAGCAACAAAAAACATGGCAAAGTGAGTTTATCGTCAAATAAATTATGCCCAAGCATAGTATAAGCAGCAATTAATAACGAGCCAAATGCAATCACACCATAACGCTGTCCGAGTGATCCCAGCATAATAAAAATAAAGGTAGAAGATACTAGCCCAATCATAAACAGAGTAGGGTAATCAAATAATAACTCAACTGAAAACGAGCCCAGTGTAAAACAGAACAATGTTAATATTAAATTGATGCAACGACTAAATAGACGAGTATCAATCTCGGTTAGCCCAGCAGCGACCACACCTAGAGTAAGCGGAATAACCAGTGATGTATGGCCAAAATACCAAGGCACCAACGTTGAGCCAGTTAAACTTATAAGCATACGGATGCTAAATAGAAGGTTACTGCTGTAAAAGACTTTACGCAAGGTCAATATTAAAGGATGCACAAATGTTGGTTTTCGTTGAGTTAATAGGATGGGCTAGGATACTATATTGTTGCGAGTTATTAAAGAGGGCTGAATTTTTTGGTTAGAAATTATAATAAGTAACAATCAAAACAACTTATCATTTATTATTGTACCTTCTGTGTTTCAAATGTTTTCTCCAATGATTAAATAATTTATTTATTCAAAATTTAGATTAATTTTCTTAGGATTATTCCCAAATCATAATGGAAAATTAAATATTGAATTGATTAAAAAAATTCGAATGGTATAGACTTCTGAATTATTTTTATCAAAACTGTTTTTTTATTAATCATTCTTGAAATTTTTTAAACTTTGATTGCAAAAAATAGCCGTATAATCATTGGCGATAACTGATAATTATTTATATTTATTAGGAATTTTGTTATAAATCAAAAAAAATGCATCTTAACGGTATCAAGCGCGGATAATCTAAGTTAAAATATTAGGCAAGCAATTAATTACCAAGGAATAACTTGTATGACAACTGAAGAAATGACGACACTTGATAAAATTAAAAAACAGATTGCTCAAAATCCCATTCTTTTATATATGAAAGGTTCGCCAAAATTGCCAAGTTGTGGTTTTTCGGCTCAAGCAGTCCAGGTTTTATCTCAATGTGGTGTGCCTTTTGCTTATGTGGACATTTTACAAAATCCTGATATTCGTGCCGAATTGCCGAAATTTGCTAACTGGCCTACCTTTCCACAATTATGGGTTGAAGGTGAATTAGTAGGAGGATGCGATATTATGATTGAAATGTTCCAAACTGGCGAACTGCAAACTCTAATTAAAGAAACAGCGGAAAAACATCCATATAATGATAATCACTGAGCAGGTTTTATGTTCAAAGTTCATTTAAGAGCGCATAATTGCGCTCTTTTTATTACTCTGTTTGTTGATCTGACTCTATATTCGATTGTTGACCATCTGACTCATTCTCCATTTGTGTTGGTAAATCAGCAAGTGGCCATCCTCCTAACCGTTTATAACGATTGACAATTTCACAAAATAAAATCGCTGTTTTTTGGGTATCATAGAGCGCTGAATGGGCTAGTTTATGGTCAAATGGAATTTTTGCCACTTCACAAGCTTTAGCCAGAACCGTTTGTCCAAAAATTAAACCACAAAGGGATGCAGTATCAAAAGTTGCAAATGGATGAAATGGATTACGTTTAATACCAGCACGCTCTGCAGCAGTCATTAAAAAACTATGATCAAAGTGAGCATTGTGGGCAATAATTACGGCTCGGTTACAATCATTTGCTTTAATACCCGATCTTACCACTTTGAAAATGGCTTCAATTGCAATTTTTTCATCCACTGCTCCACGTAAAGGATTATTAGGATCAATCCCATTAAATGCCAGTGCTGTTGGCTCTAAAATTGCATCTGCAAATGGATTGACATTGAATTGTAAAGTTTGATCAGGCTCAAGCCAGCCATCTTGGTTCATTTTTAACGTAATGGCGGCAATTTCTAAAATTGCATTTAGCTTTGGATCGAAGCCTGATGTTTCGATATCAATCACAACAGGATAAAAACCCCGAAAACGTTCACATAATTTTGCGTTTGGCACAATAGTTATCTTATTTGTTTAAAAATGGAAATTATTATGCCAGTTTTTAATGTATTCGCCTAGTTTTACCTTTATTGTACCTCTTTACAAAGTCAAACAAATGGTTGGCATTATATAAATCAATTCACTTCTTTGCCTAATTGACTTAATTTTTGTTTTGATTGTTGAATCTCTTCAATCCATTTGGCATTTAAACGTTTGGAATGTTTGGATAGTTGATTAAAACGTTGCTCTATGATGTGTAACACTTGGATTGCATGATCAATTTGGTTCCAACCAATTAAGGTTTTTAAATAAAATGAAATTGCTTCTAAATTAGGGAAATAAGTAATTAACGCTTCAAATTCTTCTTTAGCGTGTTCCCTTTCATTAAGGGAAACTAAAATTTTAGTGTAGAGTAAATGGCCTTCATCAGATTGATGATCAGGATTTTTTTCACGTAAAAAATTTAACGTCTCTTTCGCTTTAGTATACTGATGATCTCTAAAAAGCGCATAAGCATATTGTAGTAAAATATCTGGAGAAGTTGCGTAAATGTCAGTTAATGCTTGTTGATAGTAGATCAAAGCTTCATCAGCTCGATTATTGAGAACCAAAGCTTTACCTAAAGCGATTCGTGTACTGGTTGTTTGTGATAATTCATATTGTTTTTGTGCTTCGCGCAGTTCACGCTCAGGATCCAGTGTTTTACGTAGTTTTGATTTAATTTTGAAACCAACAGGCGTTGCCCGCAACTTAGGTAACAAAATGACAGCAAAATAAATTAAACTGCCTAAAATAGGGACTATGAATAATATATAAATCCAATATCTATCTTGTTGAGTACGAATTGCATGAAGTGCAAAAAATAATGCAATGGCACTACTTAATCCAATTCCTAAAATCGGCACAATAATATCCTTTTAGTGAACATATATATAAAACAGCATAATTAAACACGATATTAAGTCTAAATAAACTTTTACAATTTATCAATATTAACAATAAACAAATGGTTAGTATTTTTGTAAATAACCCTAGATCCGATAGTCTACTGACACAGAATAAAATATGTAGGTGAGATAATTGGTAAAAGTGATTATAATTATCAACCACAACCCTTTAAATAAAATATACAAAATGCATCGAGCTGAACTTGAACAAATAATAAATATTGAATTGCAAATAAATCGATACCGAGACTATGCACCTAATGGATTGCAGGTACAAGGTCGAAGTGAAGTCAAAAAAATTGTTACAGGCGTTACAGCTTGTCAGTTATTGTTAGATAAAGCAGTGGAATTACAAGCTGATGCAGTGCTAGTGCATCATGGTTTTTTTTGGAAAAGTGAACCACAAACCATTACCGGTATAAAATATCGACGTATAAAAACGCTTTTATCGCATGATATTAATTTGTACAGTTATCATTTGCCATTAGATGGGCATCTTGAATTGGGTAATAATATTGCACTGGCGAATTTGCTAGATATTAAGGTTGATAAACACGATGATATTACCGATTTAATGTTTACAGGTTCATTAAACAATCCGCTTACAGCCTTACAGTTTAAGCAACAGCTTGAAAAAGCATTACATAATAGCAAGTCGCAAGTGTTGTTTTGTGGTGATAACGCGCCAAAAATCATTAATCGTATTGGCTGGTGCAGTGGAGGTGGACAAGATTTTATTGAACACGCTGTTCAACTTGGCTGCGATGCTTTTTTTACTGGTGAAGTTTCCGAACGTACTATTCATATCGCTCGAGAATATGGTATTAATTTTTATGCAGCAGGCCATCATGCCACCGAACGTTATGGAATAAAAAAGTTAGGAGAGTGGTTGGCAAGTTACTACGGGTTGCAAAGTATTTTTGTTGATATTGATAATCCGGCATAACAAAAGTTGAATTTAACTTAGAAATAACGCATACTTATTCGCAGTTTTTATAATCTTTAAAGCTGTTTTATAAACAGATAATATGAGAGGTCATTTTATGTTTACAGGAAGTCTGGTCGCCCTTATTACACCGATGGATATAAAAGGAAATGTAGACCACGTAAGCTTAAAAAAATTGGTCGAATATCATATTGCTAATGGCACATCAGGTATTGTTTCAGTTGGAACAACTGGTGAATCAGCAACGCTTGATCATAGTGAGCATATTGATGTCATTAAGCGAACCATTGATTATGCTGATGGCCGCATTAATATCATTGCAGGGACAGGTGCAAATGCAACTAAAGAAGCGATTGAATTAACTAATAAAGTTGAAAATATCGGTGTAATTGGTTGTTTAACTGTGGCTCCTTATTATAATAAACCCACTCAAGAAGGTATGTATCAACATTTTAAATCCATCGCTGAAAATACTGCATTACCTCAAATTTTATATAATGTACCTGGTCGTACTTGTAGTGACATAAAACCAGAGACTGTTGGACGTTTATCAAAAATTAAAAATATTGTTGCTTTAAAAGATGCTACAGGTGATCTCTCTCGTGTTTATAAAACGCGAAGATTAGTCGGAGATGAGTTCAAACTTTTAAGTGGTGATGATGCAACTTTCTTAGATTTTATGATTTTAGGAGGAGATGGTGTCATTTCGGTTACTGCTAATGTTGCAGCAAAACAGGTTGCTACGGTTTGTAAATTAGCGGCAAACAATCAAATTCAAGAAGCACGTGTGGTAAATGACAGTCTATTAGCATTACACAACAATTTGTTTATTGAGCCAAATCCAACACCCGCAAAATGGGCGTGTACTCGATTAGGTTTAATAGCCAATGGTACAATCCGTTTACCAATGATATCGCTGTCCGAATCATCTATTCCAGCGTTAGAGCGAGCATTGAAAGATGCTAATTTACTGTAATTTACTTTCTTACAACTACTAATTTAAAAGCAGATATCTATGTTTAATAAAACCATATTGCATAATTATGTCTTAATAAAAACCGTTATTTTGACGGCTATTGTCTCTCTACTCCTTGTAGGGTGTGGTAGCGATCAGAATTATAAGCGTGAAATTGATGGTAATGAAGATTATTTAAACTCACCTGCTTTAAAGCCTTTAATTATTCCAAAAGGTATGACAATTCCGGCAGAAATAGCTGATTTTTTTATTTATAAACTTGATTCCAAAGGTAACTTGGGTAAACAAGTTGATATTCGACCGCCTGTTGTACCAATTCCAACTGTTTCTGATGCTTTTGTTATTTATAATAATGGTGTTGTTACATTTAATTCACCGCTCAACGCTGATGTATGGAATAAAATTCCTAATACTTTAAACAATAAAAATATTCCAATTAGTAGTAGTGATAATTTTACAATTAAAACAGGTAAAGCTTTTATTATTCGAGCAGATGAAACTCAAACAGCAGAAGCATCCTTTATTTTCAAGCGTCAAATAGTAGGTGATACCGAAACTATTACAGTTAGCTTGGATTCGTTAACTCGTGGTACAGAAGATATTTCTTCACAACCGATTGAAGTTCAGCGTTATGTTGTCGGTTTATTTAATTCGTTAATGGATGATGTTGCTCCGCAGTCTTTTAGAGAATTACCAGTAAAAGATTCGAACGAAAATGAAGCTAAAAAATAAGCTGATAAAGATGCTCAATCTCTCAAAAGACACAAAGAAGATCTTAAATATCAGCTTAACCGCAAAAATGATAACGATTTTTATATTGTGGAGATGATGATTAATAATCTATTAATTAATAATAATTTTTAATTAATAGTGGGCATGAAATTTGTCGGTGCTTTGAGTTGAACTCAGCTATAAACTGATATCCAGTTGCTATCTATGCTTAAAAGATTCATAGTAAAAATAGCAGCAGTGAGTTTGAATTTAAGGAGCATTAGCTCCTTAATTATTTGTTGGCAAATTGAAATAAGGTTATAAGCATGAAAAAGTTGGATGAGCTTTATCGCGGTAAAGCAAAAACTGTTTACGCAACAGACAACCCTGAGCTATTAATATTGGAATTTCGTAATGATACTTCTGCTTTTGATGGTTTACGCATTGAGCAGCTCGATCGTAAAGGAATGGTCAATAATAAATTTAATTATTTTATTATGACTAAACTACGTGACGCAGGGGTGCCAACTCAAGTTGCTGCCTTGTTATCAGACAATGAAGTCTTAGTAAAAAAACTTGATATGATACCTGTTGAATGTGTCGTTCGTAATCGTGCGGCAGGTTCTTTAGTTAAACGCTTGGGTGTCGAAGAAGGTAAAGTACTTAATCCTCCAACGTTTGAATTATTTCTCAAAAACGATGCTCTGCATGATCCAATGGTCAACGAATCTCACTGTAGGGCTTTTGGCTGGGCAACAGATGAGCAATTAGCTACGATGAAAGATCTTAGTTTTAAAGTTAATTCGGTTTTGATAGAACTGTTTGATAAAGCAGGTTTAATTTTAGTTGATTACAAACTTGAATTTGGACTCTTCAAAAATGAAATTACGTTAGGTGACGAATTTTCACCTGACGGTTGCCGTCTATGGGAAAAAGAGACATTGAAAAAAATGGATAAAGATCGTTTCCGACAAGGTTTAGGTGGCGTTATTGAAGCATATGAAGAAGTGGCAGCACGAATAGGTGTTTCGTTATAATGTTTGCACAGTTTGATATTTCTTTTTTTCTTCTTTTAGGTCTCGCAGCACTGTGTTATTTAACACACAATAACACGGTGACTTTTGCCATACTATTACTGCTAATGTTTAAACTCACACCGTTAGCAGTTTATTTTCCATTTTTGAATAAATATGGTTTAACTATTGGTGTTGTCATTTTAACTGCTGCTATGATGGTACCGTTAGCCGATGGATCATTAAAAGTTGCTGATATTGTGAAATCATTCACGACTTGGCAATCAATCGTTGCTATCGCTGTGGGAATTCTAGTTTCATGGTTAGGTACTCGCGGCATATCGTTAATTGGTGCACACCCTACCATTGTTAATGGATTAATTATTGGCACTCTTATTGGTGTGGCGTTCTTTAAAGGCATTCCTGTAGGACCACTCATCGCTGCTGGCATATTGTCATTGTTGATTGGAAAAAATTAAGCAATGTCATGCCTCAAAAGCACAAGAACATTGTGGGTGTTACAGGGTGAAGCGACACAATTATTTCAGCAACTGAATCATACTGTAACCACAAATATTGGCGATTGGATAACCATTACTGATCAGCCAAATGCCCCTGACTTTTTGCCAAATATCCTGTTACCTCATAAAACCAAAAAGCTATTAGGACAACAGTATCTGCATGCTATATTTGATGCAACATTAGGATTTAATCTGGATGCGTTTGCCATGTTAACTGGTACACTGGTTAAAGGAAGTTTACTGATTTTATTATTACCGGATCAACTTGAAACTTGGCAAGATCAAGATAGTTTACGCTGGAATGAAGCAGAAATGCCCATTATTGTGCCAAATTTTGTAAATCACTTGTTAAATACACTTGCTGAATTTGATATAACTATTGAGAAAACTGGCTTATCAGTATATGAACATTCGCCATTACCAAAATTGTTAGATGATGACAATCAACCTGATGATTTAAGTCAGCAGCAAACGACGTTACAAAAAATTTTAAACAGTAAGCAAGATATTAATGTACTTATCGGTAAACGAGGTCGTGGTAAATCGGCTTTGGCAGGATTATTTAGTCAGCATAATAGCTGTATTGTGACAGCACCGAATAAAGCGGCACTGAATAGCTTTTTTGCTTTTGCTAACCCACACACCCCTTTTTTTGCACCAGATGAATTACTAGCTTGGCAACAAAACAATTTTGCGGATCATTTAATTATTGATGAAGCCGCCATGATACCGCTTCCAATGCTTGAACAATTACTGAAATTAGCCAAGACTAAAAATAGTCAAGTATTACTTATTACCACTACAGAAGGATATGAAGGTACAGGGCAAGGATTTTTATTAAAATTGTTGAAAAAAAAATCGTGCCAATTTCATTCTCTTGACACCCCCATTCGATGGCAAACGGGTGATAAGCTAGAGCTATTTTGCGATCGTTTATTGTTAAATGGGATATCAGAAGAAAAAGAAAACCCAAGAACGAGTAATTCATACATAAGATACAGTAAACTTGATCGGCATAATCTTAAAACGTTGATATCCATCTTTTATCTTTTAAAAAGCGCCCACTATCAAACCACACTAGTTGATTTACGACGCCTCTTTGATGCACAAAATTTATCGGTTTGGCAAGCAACAGTCAATCATATCTTATCCAAAACGCATCCAATAACAACTAAAGAGATCGCTGCGGCAATTACGCTAAAAGAAGGAAATTTGCCTGATTCACTTATTGAGCAAGTATGGCTAGGTATGCGCCGCCCTAAAGGCAATTTGGTAGCACAATCACTGGTCGCCCATGCAGGTGAAAAACTGGCAGCTCAATTATGTTCGGTACGGATCAATCGTATTGCGGTAACTGAGCTTTATCGACGACAACATATTGCTAAGAAACTTGTACAAGCCATTAGCGATGAAGCGAATCACCAACATATCGATTATTTATCGGTGAGCTTTGCATACAGTCAGCCTAATTATCAATTTTGGATGGCATGTGGTTTTAATTTAGTGCATGTTAGTAGCCATAAAGAAACCCGAAGTGGTAGCTATTCAGTTATGGCAATTAAACCCTTAACTCATTCAGGACAGCGATTGGTTGATCAATTACGCCAAAAACTTGCCCGCAATGCTTACTGGCTTAAAGATATCATTAAAGTACCTTTTGAAGATATGATTGCCTTTGACAAGGTTCAACAATTATCCACACAAGATTGTTGTGAATTATCCGGTTTTTGTGATTATTATCGTCCTTTTGAAGCGAGCTATCCTGCACTTTGTCGATTAAATCTTTATACACTAAAACATCAGCAATGTTTAACATTGCCGATATTATCTGCATTAATTAATAGCAAGAATAATCAAATTGAAATTATTAATCGTTATCACTTGACGGGAAAAAATGCATTAATGCAAGCCATTAAACAAGAAGTTAAAACTTGGTTGGTGAATAATCAACTTAATGCAAAACTAAAAAAATGCCAGTAAAGATAATTAAACGTTATTGAGGTTAGTAAAAGGTATATTTAAAATATTGCACAGTTTATCTAACATATCTATTACTGTATTACATATTTATACCTAGCTAAGGTATTGGCTGACAAGTTAATTAAAAAGGAACCCAATGTGACGTCTAATCAAATCGATCATAATGCCCTACATCAACATTCCCACACACAATCACATCTAAAAAATCATCAAGCTCGAAGTGGTTTAGAATATTTCATTAAAGGTTGGTCATTAGCTTTCAGTCCTGGGATTAAGCGATTTGTTTTTCTACCTCTACTTGCTAATACTGTATTAATGTCGGCACTTTTTTATTGGTTCTTTACTGTTCTTGATGGTATGGTTGATTGGGGACTATCTTATGTGCCAAGCTGGTTACATTGGTTAGGATACCTCATTGTGGTTATTCTAATTTTAACGCTTGTAATTTTGTTTTGTTATTTTTTCAGTACGGTTACTAACTTTATCGCTGCACCATTTAATGGAATATTAGCTGAACAAGTTGAAGCTCAATTAACTGGTATGCCTGCGCCAGAAACATCGTGGATCAGTTTGCTTAAAGATCTACCGCGAATTTTAAATCGTGAGCTACAAAAATTAGGTCATTATTTATTATGGGCTGTTCTGATTCTACTGACTTATTTTATCCCCGTCATTGGACAAACGGTTACACCAGTGGTGTGGTTTTTATTTACCGCTTGGCAAATTAATATTCAGTATGCGGACTATCCATTTGATAACCACAAAATAAAATTTCACCGTATGCGGAGACTATTAATGCAAAACAAGGCTGACAATCTGGTATTTGGTATTTTAGTTAGCTTTTTTACTATGGTTCCAGTCCTAAATCTAATTGTGATGCCAATTGCCGTATGCGGTGCAACAGCAATGTGGGTAGACCGTTATCGTCATCAAGCTGTATTCGAAAGTACCCAACAAGATTTTCGTTAATATTTATTTGTTCGAATGTTTTGATGACGGCCAATCATCGTCGTCGTCACTATAGGGTATAGGTTTAATTCCTTTCTTTTTTTCTAAATAATTTTTATAATTTAGCCGATTTAGTGCTTTAATGGTATTAATAAAAATTCCAATTAAGATGATTAAAATAATCCACCAATAATCTTTAAGCCATGCCATGTTATCCCCTTATTGATAATGTAAATTGGGCTCAATTATGTCAGTAATAAAATCTCTAAAATACGTCTATAGATTGTGCTTAAGTTGATGATGTCTTGGCAATTGGTATTTTCGTTGACCTTATGGATAGTTTTATTGAGTACGCCGAGCTCAATGACTTGGCAACCCATTTTAGCAATAAAACGACCGTCTGATGTGCCACCACTGGTAGAAAGGGTAGTAGTTATTCCTGTAATCTCTTTAATGGCATTTGCGGCAGCATTAGTTAGCTCACCTTGCGGGGTTAAAAAAGGATGACCTGAAAGACGCCAATTTAGGGTATATTTTAGATCATATTTTTTTAAAATTTGTTCAACACGTTCTTTAATTTGTTTGTCGGTTAGTTCGCTGCTATAGCGAAAGTTAAATTGGATGCTAAGATCGCCAGGTATGACATTTTCTGCACCCGTTCCCCCATTAATATTAGCAATTTGCATAGTGGTTTTTGGAAAATATTGATTACCTTCATCCCAACTTGTGTTTACCAGTTCATTTAATGCGGGAGCAAAGCGATGCACAGGGTTATCTGCAAGATGTGGATAAGCAACATGTCCTTGCACGCCGTGCACAACTAAATGAGCTGTTAGTGAACCACGGCGTCCATTTTTGATTTGATCGCCAAGTAGGGTGTCGCTTGAAGGCTCACCAACAATACAATAATCAATACGCTCATGACGATTCATTAAGAAATCCACTACTTTAGCTGTACCGTCGATTGCATCTGCTTCTTCATCAGACGTTAATAAAAAAGCCACACAGCCACCATGTTGGGGAGTGTTTTTAATAAATTCCTCTGCCGCACATACCATGGCCGCCACACCACTCTTCATGTCAGCTGCTCCACGACCATACAGCACACCTTGTTCATCGATGGTCGGTGTAAAAGGCGGATAAAGCCATTTATTCTCATCACCTGCGGGCACTACATCCGTATGACCTGCAAACATCAGGGTTTTACTATTACGATCACCATGAAAAGCCCACAAATTTTTGGTTTGCCCGATATTAATTCTTTCAATGGTAAATCCAAGTTTTTTTAAACGTTCGATAATTATCTTTTGACAGTTTTTATCATCAGGACTTATTGATTTTTCAGCAATAAGCTCTGAAGTTAGCGCAATAACAGGTTCAGTTATCATAGTCTCTATCTTATTTTGGTTGCGAAATGAATTGTAAATAACTATCGTCAGAAAATCCCAACAATGCACGTTTACCATTGATCAGCAAAGGACGCTTTAAAATTGATGGATTGTCTAACATAATTTTTTTTGCGGCTTGTTCATTATCGATTTGGGTACGAACCTGTTCATCTAATTTACGCCATGTAGTGCCACGTGTATTCAGTAAACTTTGCCAATCAACTAATTGCAAAAAAGTGTCGAGCAGTTCTGCCGACAAACCATCGGTTTTATAGTTATGAAACTGATATTGGACATGGTGATCATCAAGCCAACTAAACGCTTTTTTCATTGTGTTGCAGTTTTTAATACCATAGATGATATACATAATTGGAGGTTCCATTATTTGATATATACAAAAGATTATATCAGTTATAAGTTATTATCAGCAATTAAGATGATTAATGAAAATATCTATTCTGATTTTGTTTTATTATACTCGACAATATTAACCGGTGATGATCTTATGGGTCTTTTAAAAAAGTTAAAAATTCTTTTTTCTGAGGTTGGACTGCACATTTATTCAAAAACAATTGAAAATTTTTTACTTGCCCCCATTATTTGACCAATCTTTCCATTTTTTTCATGAAAATTTGTTTTTTTCTAAAGCAATGTGTATTAATATTGCGAATTGTTCGCATTTTAATTTGCATGATTAAATCAAATAATCTAACTTTACGTAGGAAGTATGATGTCAACTTTAACCCTTAACCACTTGCCAATAGGGCGCGAGGCGGTTATTTCTAGATTTTTACCTAAATCGTTACCTTATCGTCGTAAATTATTGGCTATGGGCATTACACCTGGTTGTAAAGTCGAAGTAGTACGTACTGCGCCACTGGGTGATCCCATTGAGATTAATATGCGTGGTTTTTTATTATGTTTACGTCGCCAAGAAGCTTCTTTTATAGAAGTGTTAGAGGTCAGAGCATGAAGATCGCGCTAATTGGTAATCCAAATTGTGGTAAAACAACATTATTTAATTTATTGACTGGAGCTAAACAACGAGTGGGTAATTGGCCAGGAGTTACTGTTGAGCGTAAAACAGGTCTTTTCTCCTATAATCATAAACAGTACGATATTGTCGATTTGCCAGGAACCTATTCAATTGAATCCGATCCTTTATGTGTATCGCAAGATGAATTGATTGCAAGGCAGTTTGTCTTGAGTGAGGATGATAGTGTGATTGTAAATATCATTGATGCAACAAATTTGCAACGTAGTTTATATCTGACTTGTCAATTAGTTGATCTGCAATTGCCTATGATTGTCGTGCTCAATATGATGGATGCCGTTAAAGCAATGGGAGAACAGATTAATGTAGAAAAGTTGAGCGAATTGTTTGGTTGTCCGGTGGTGGCTGTATCATCAAGTAAAAAAATAGGATTGCAGGCACTGTATCAGCAAATAGAAATGATGGCATCATCTTCCAAAATAGCTAATTCTTCAATAAATTTGTTAGGAGATGAGCAACAAGCTATTATTGATAGATATGTTAATGAATTACCAAAAGACAGTGTAGTGCGCCGATTTAATCCTTGGCAATTGCAAGATGCGTTATTGGATGATTCACATTACACTTTGACCCAACTTGAGAGTGAAAAGCTAAAAGCCTGTCGTCTGTTGCTTTCAGCATGGTGCGATAACGAAATTGATGTGGCGTTAGCTTCAGCTCGTTATGATATGATTGATACAATTTGTAAAACCGTCATTGACAAACCTCGTGAGTTAAATGTTCGCTTTTCAGATATGCTTGATAAAATATCCTTAGGACGTATTACAGGGATTCCATTGTTTTTGTTAACAATGTATGTCATGTTTATGTTGTCGATTAATTTTGGTTCGGTTTTTGTTGATTTTTTTGATGAATTATGTAGCACACTGTTTGTGGATGGTACAGCACATTTATTGCAAATCCTGAACGCACCCGGTTGGCTTATTGCCATTATATCTAATGGTATAGGGCGTGGTATCCAAACTGTTTCAACCTTTATTCCTGTCATTGGTGCTATGTTTTTCTGTATGTCTTTTTTGGAAGACTCTGGTTACTTGGCAAGGGCAGCAATGGTTGTCGATCGTGGTATGCGTTGTATTGGTTTACCTGGCAAAGCATTTGTGCCCATGTTAGTCGGTTTTGGTTGTAGTGTACCAGCCATTATGGGAACTCGTACATTAGAAAGCACGCGTGACCGCATCATGTCAATTTGTATGATTCCATTTATGTCTTGCGGAGCAAGATTGCCAGTGTATGCATTATTTGCAGTCATCTTTTCACCTAAACATGCTTCATTTATCGTTTTTAGTTTATATATGTTGGGTGTAGCGGTGGCAATTATCACAGGGTTTGTGCTTAAGTACACTTTGTTAAAGGGCTCGATTACGCCATTTATTATGGAAATGCCAGTGTATCGAATTCCTACTTTAAGCAGTTTGATCAGTTTAACTTGGCAACGTCTGAAAAATTTCATTTTTAAGGCTGGAAAGGCCATTGTGATAATGGTGACTATATTGAGTGTGCTTAATTCCTGGGGTCGTGATGGAACATTTGGACATGAAGATTCACAAGATTCTATGCTATCAATTGTTAGCCAGAAGATCACACCAGCATTTGCTCCAATGGGGATTAATCAACAAAATTGGCCTGCTACTGTAGGGATCTTTACCGGTATTTTTGCAAAAGAATCGGTTATTGCTACTTTAAATTCGCTTTATTCTATGGATGAAACGGATACAACACAAGAGGCTGAATCATTTAATCTGTCGCAAGGGATTTTAGATGCGATCAAAACTATTCCTAAAAATCTCGTTAATTTGTCTGATGCTGTTTTAGATCCTTTGGGTCTATCTACAGTAAATGATGATATTGATTCGTTGCAATCCGATTTGGCAGTGGATTCGACAGCAGTATCACAAATAAAAAATTCCTTTATGACGCCATCAGCCGCCATAGCTTATTTAATTTTTATTTTACTTTATACTCCTTGTGCTGCGGCTTTAGGAGCAGTATATCGTGAGGCTGGTTTAAGATGGATGATATTTGTTGGAGTTTGGACTTTTATAATTGGTTGGTTATCCGCAACAATTTACTATCAAACGACTTTGCTAGGTCATTCACAATCGGCAGTTTGGTGGCTTTTGGGGTGTGGGGCATTTATTCTAATTATTGTTATCACTATGCGTATATTAGGTCGATATTCCATTTTTAATCAATCAACAGTAAGCTCATCTAACCCTAAAAAATCATCTTGCTGTTATTAAATATTAGTCTATTAAAAAGGCATATTTCTTAATCATTCATCAATAAATTTAGGAGAAGATGCAGAGCATAACTCTGCATCTGTAATTATTATGCTAATTACTTCAATTCGAGATTATGTGCAATTAAAAGGTCGTATAGAGCTACAAGACATTGCACGACATTTTCGTATTCCTGGCAGCGCCACAGCTCAAATACTGGATTTTTGGATTAAAAAAGGAAGTATTAAAAAGATCAGCATGGCAGATAATCAAACCCTATGCACACCTAATCATTGCAAAACGTGTGCGGGTTGTAATATCAGTCAGCAAATAGTTTATATCTGGTTAAATCAATAATTCATATCGTTTTAAAATTATTCTGTTCAAATGTATTCATATTTAACTTTTGATTAAATTATCTAAAAGAATTTATTAGAGGTACGGTGTTTATGGAGTCCTATTTGTAATTGATCGCATAAATTATTGCTATATTTTCTTATAAAATATTTTATTTTCGCGACTTTCATCACATAATTGAATTAATTTTTGCTTCAAAATATCAAATGATATTAATATGAACTTATGTTCATTTTTTAAATTAAATTGAGGTAAAATAATATGAAACCAATAGCCATTGGCGCTGATGATGCCGCATTTGAATTTAGAAATAGCTTAGTTGATTATTTGACAGAACAAGGGATTGAAATTATTGATTATAGCAGTGACAAACAGATAAAAAACTCTTTGTATCCTGATGTTGCCAACGCAGTGGCTTGTTCAATAAAATCAGGTATACACGAACGAGGGATCTTGATCTGTGGTACCGGTATAGGTGTGGCAATAACAGCTAACAAGGTACCTGGTATACGTGCCGCACAATGCCATGATGTGTTTTCAGCTGAGCGTGCCAGAAAGAGTAATAACGCACAAATTATGACAATGGGGGCTAGAGTGATTGGTGTGGAGCTAGCTAAAAAACTTGTACAAACATGGTTAAATTCTGAATTCGAGGGTGGAAGGTCGATGGCTAAAGTTGATCGTATCAACCATTATGATCAGCTGTACAGTAAAAAATAATGATTTATCAGAATATTTTTGGTTAATTGGATTAAATTTGTGAACAAAGAGAACTTTTTAACATTTAATTTCACTTTTTTATTTGATTGTTTTTTTAATCTATTATGTGTACAAAATTGTAATATGGCACTGTCGTTTTATTTTTGAATAAATGCTATTATATTTTTATTAAACTAAATGCTGTAGAGGATATAGAAGTATGAGTCAATTAGATGAATTTAAAAAATTAACTGTAGTTGTTGCCGATACGGGAGATATCGATTCAATAAAACAATTTTCACCTGAAGATGCCACAACTAATCCATCCCTGATATTGAAAGCAGCTCAACTGCCTCAATATCGTTATCTGATTGATTCTGCTATAAAATCCTCTAAAAAATTGGGCATGAGTAAAGAACAACAATTAGTTAATGCCTGTGATCAAGTTGCTGTTAATATTGGTGCTGAAATTTTAAAATCCGTTCCTGGACGTATTTCGACTGAAGTAGATGCACGTTTATCATTTGATACACAAGGTTGTATTGATAAAGCACGTCGTATTATTGAACTTTACCAATCAAAAGGTATTGATAAATCACGTATCTTAATTAAAATCGCCTCTACGTGGGAAGGAATTAAAGCTGCAGAAGTATTAGAAAAAGAAGGTATTAACTGTAATTTGACATTACTTTTCTCGTTTGCCCAAGCAAGAGCATGCGCTGAAGTCAATGCCTTTTTAATTTCCCCATTTGTTGGGCGTATCTATGATTGGTATCAAGCAAAAAAACCCATCGATCCTTATGTTCCAGACGAAGATCCAGGTGTCGTTTCGGTTCGTAATATCTTTAACTATTATAAACAGCATGGTTATAAAACGATTGTGATGGGTGCTAGCTTCCGTAAAGTCGATCAAATATTAGCCCTTGCAGGTTGTGACCGTTTAACCATTTCACCTAATTTGCTTGCTGAAATGCAACAATCAACCGCCTCTGTTACACAAAAACTTAATCCAAATCAAACTATAGTCTCTCGACCGGCACCTATGACTGAGGCCGAATTTAGATGGCAACACAATAGCGATGCCATGGCAGTTGAAAAACTTGCTGAAGGTATCCGTGCTTTTGCTGTTGACCAAGGCAAATTAGAAAATATGATCAGTGCATTACTTTAATCATATTGAATACAAAAGGGGGAGTAAGCTCCCCCCATTTTTACACTATTTTATTCGTTTTTTAATAACGAATTTGGCAGGTAACAGCACTTATAGCTGATATAGTAACTTGCTTGATTAGGAATTTTTAATTAAAAATTTTTTTGGAGATTACAACATGAATGCAACGACTTTATCTCACCGCGAACTAGCGAATGCGATAAGAGCATTAAGTATGGATGGTGTGCAAAAAGCTAAATCTGGTCACCCAGGTGCACCTATGGGTATGGCCGATATGGCAGAAGTGCTTTGGCGTGGATTTTTGAAACATAATCCTACTAATCCTAATTGGGCCGATCGCGATCGTTTTGTTTTATCAAATGGTCATGCATCTATGTTGATATATAGCTTACTGCATTTAACAGGCTATAATGTAACAATCGAGGACCTTAGAAACTTTCGTCAATTGCATTCAAAAACAGCAGGTCACCCCGAATATGGCTATGTACCTGGTGTTGAAACAACGACAGGTCCATTAGGACAAGGTATTGCTAATGCTGTAGGTATGGCTATTGCTGAAAAAACATTAGCCGCACAATTTAATAAATCTGGTCATACCATTGTTGACCATCATACTTATGTATTTATGGGTGATGGTTGCATGATGGAAGGCATTTCACACGAAGTATGTTCATTAGCGGGGACCCTTAAACTAGGAAAACTCATTGCGTTTTATGATGAAAATGGCATTTCTATCGATGGTGAAATTGATGGTTGGTTTACTGATGATACCGCAAAACGTTTTGAAGCTTATGGTTGGCATGTAATTCGCGCAATTGATGGTCATGATGCTCATGCTTTGAAAGAAGCCATTGAACAAGCGCAAGCAGTAACGGATAAACCGTCTTTGTTAATGTGCAAAACTGTTATTGGTTTTGGATCGCCAAATAAAGCGGGTAGTCACGAAAGTCATGGCGCACCTTTAGGTGATGCTGAAATCGAAGCAACGCGTAAAGAACTTGGTTGGAACTATCCTGCCTTTGAAATTCCGAAAGATTATTACGATGCTTGGGATGCAAAAGCAAAAGGTAAACAAATTGAAGATGGGTGGAATACACGTTTTGACGCTTATGCTAAAGCTTTTCCTGACTTAGCTAAAGAATTTAAACGTCGTATGAATGGCGATCTACCTGTGAATTGGCAACAAGTTACAAAAGATTTTATTAATAAACTACAAGAAAATCCTGCAACTATTGCGACTCGTAAAGCATCACAAAATGCTATTGAAGCATTTGCTCCTTCCTTACCTGAATTTTTAGGGGGATCGGCTGATTTAGCACCAAGTAACTTAACTATGTGGTCAGGCTCAAAAGAAATTTTAGCCAATCCAAATGGTAATTATATCCATTATGGAGTGCGTGAATTTGGTATGTCAGCGATTATGAATGGTATTACGCTGCATGGCGGATTTATTCCTTATGGTGCTACTTTCCTAATGTTTATGGAATACGCACGTAATGCTGTCCGTATGGCAGCGTTAATGAAGATTCGTTCATTATTCGTTTACACTCACGATTCTATTGGTCTAGGTGAAGACGGACCAACGCATCAACCAGTTGAACAAATGGCAAGTTTACGTGTTACACCAAATGTCAGCACTTGGCGTCCATGTGACCAAGTTGAATCAGCTATTGCTTGGCAGTATGCGATAGAGCGCAAAGATGGTCCAACAGCACTAATTTTCTCAAGACAAAATCTTAAACAACAAGATCGTAGTACTGAGCAACTAGCTAATGTTTACCGTGGTGGTTATATTCTTAATGATTGTACTGGCACACCAGAATTAATTATCATTGCCACTGGTTCAGAAGTCGAACTTGCTGTGGAAGCTTATCTCCAATTAACTCAAATTGGAAAAAAAGTACGTGTTGTTTCAATGCCATCAACGGATGCTTTTGATAAGCAAGATAGTGCTTACAAAGAGTCTGTTTTACCATCATCAGTTACTGCTCGTCTAGCTATTGAAGCAGGTATTAGCGATTATTGGTATAAATATGTTGGTCTTAATGGTGAAGTTATAGGTATGACAACATTCGGTGAATCAGGTCCAGCCGATCAACTATTTAAAGAATTTGGATTCACTATTGAAAACGTGCTTGAAAAAGCCAATAGTTTATTAAAATAATCAATTTATAAATTCAATAACAAACGCCATTAGCTAAGATTGTTAATGGCGTTTTTATTATGTGAAAATTAATTTTATTTTTTCGATCCAATTTATCTGGATGCTTGTTCTAGAATAATATTTGTGGGTTGCTTTTGAATGTAAATCATTCTGGCAATAAGTAAGAAAGCAGCAACTGCTAGTCCCAATATAATCCCTATCCAAAAACCGGCAGCACCAATTGGCTGCACGATTAAATCGGTTAATCCTAAAATGTATCCAACAGGGAGTCCAACGCCCCAATAAGAGATAAGGGTGATGAAAAAAATACTTTTCGTATCTTTATAACCACGTAATACGTTACTTGCTACAACTTGTAGATAGTCAGAAGCTTGATAAATAGCAAGTAAAATTATAAGTTGCAAGCAAATAGTAATAACATCCACTTCTTCAGTGAATATGTGAATAATTGGTGTTCTAAAAACAACCAAAACTAATGCTACTACGACTGCAATTATTAGCGATATGGCTAAACTAATATATGCAGTTTGCTTAGCTAATGATGGTTTTATATTACCTAGCAAATAACCAACACGGATACTTGATGCCACACCTAAAGATAACGGTATTGCAAACGTTAAACTACTAATTGTAAAGATAATCTGGTGTGCAGCAACCGTAATTTGACCTAGTGGGGCAATAAGCAAAGCTACTACAGCAAATAAGCTCATTTCGAAAAAATAGGCTAGAGCAAGCGGCATACCCAGCATAACAATATTTTTAATTACTTTAAAATCAACCAGTTTCGTCAATTCTGTTTTGCGAATATCACGTTGACTTGAAGTAGTTAATGTATATAAGCGAATTAAGCCAAACATGAGCCAAAAAATTATAGCAGCTGTAATTCCACAACCAACCCCGCCAAACGCAGGTAATCCTAACTTGCCATATATTAGAACATAATTAATAGGAATATTAGCAAGTAATGCTATAAATATGATCACCATCGCTGGTTTAGTATTGGATAACCCTTCACACTGATTGCGGTACACTAAAAATAATAAAAATGCTGGTACTCCCCACATAATTGCTCGTAAAAATTTAACGGCTACGTCCATCATTTCGGGATCAATAGGATGATCAACTGAACTTCGTAGACCAATTATTTGGTCTGAATGATATAAAATCAACATTATTAACACAGATAAAAATAGGGCGATCACAACACCTTGGCGTGTGTGATTTGCAACTTGGTTTCGTTTAGCTGCACCATTTAAATTTGCAATGATTGGGGTTAAAACAGTTAACAGACCTTGCCCAAACAAGACTGTTGGTAACCATATTGATACTGCTATGGCTACACCTGACAAGGCTGTTTTACTATAATGTCCTGCCATAATGGTATCAACGAATGTGATGGCTGTTTGTGATACTTGTGCAATAAGTACTGGTACAGCTAATTTACCAAGATTTTTTATTTCATGTTTATAATGTTGTTTCATGATGTTATTACCGTTTAACCGTTCCCCACAAATCATATTCATCAGAGTGCTCAATGATGACTTGAACAATATCACCTACTTTGACATCTTTTTCCTCATTTAAATAAACAACACCATCAATTTCAGGTGCATCCGCCATACTTCGACCTATTGCGCCTTCTTCATCGACTTCATCAATAATCACTGCTAAGGTTTTACCTATTTTAGCCTGTAATTTTTGCGTAGATATTTTTTGCTGTAACTGCATAAATCGATCAAATCGTTGTTGCTTGATTTCGTCTGGAATTTGATTAGCTAATTCATTTGCTACTGCACCTTCAACGGGGCTGTAAGGAAAACAACCAACTCGATCTAATTGCGCTTTTTCTAAAAAGTCGAGCAACAATTCAAAATCTTGTTCAGTCTCACCAGGATAACCAACAATAAAGGTTGAACGAAGAGTAATTTCTGGACAAATTTCACGCCAGTGATGAATTCGTTCAAGTGTTCTTTCAATTGTTCCAGGTCGTTTCATTGATTTTAAAATCGTTGGACTGGCATGCTGTAAAGGGACATCTAAATAAGGTAAGATTTTTCCTTCTGCCATTAAAGGAATCAAATCATCTACACTTGGATATGGATACATATAATGTAATCTTACCCATATACCAAGGCTTGATAATTGTTCACAGAGTGTTTGAATATTGGTTTTTAAAGGCGTACCATTCCAAAAGCTGGTACGATTTTTGATATCAATTCCATAAGCCGAGGTATCTTGTGCGATAACTAAAAGTTCTTTTACTCCGCTATCAACTAATCGTTTTGCTTCATCAAGTACATTTCCGATAGGGCGACTGACCATCTCTCCTCGTAAAGAAGGGATAATGCAAAATGTACAGCTATGGTTACAACCTTCTGAAATTTTTAAATAAGCATAATGTTTAGGTGTTAATTTAACGCCTTGCTCAGGAACTAAGCTGGTGAATGGGTTATATTCGGGTTTTGGGGCATATTTATTGACATGGTCAAGCACTGTTTCGTAGCTATGGGGACCAGAAATTTCAAGTACTTTTGGGTGTACGCTTCGGATCTGATCTTCTTTAGCTCCAAGGCAACCGGTAACAATCACTTTACCGTTTTCATCCAGCGCCTCACCAATAGCTTCAAGCGATTCTTGAACTGCGCTGTCAATAAATCCGCAGGTGTTAACAATCACCAGATCAGCATTTTCATAAGTAGGAACCACTTGATAACCTTGGGTACGTAATTCTGTTAATATTCGCTCTGAGTCAACCAAATTTTTAGGACAACCGAGGCTCACAAATCCAATTGTTGGTGATGATATATTCATAGTATTTGTAATAATTTTAAAATTTATAGAGGTTTTAGAGAATTTAAAAGTCTGTCAATTTAGATTTTGACAATAGGTAATCATTTTAACATATTTAAACTGATGCTAATAAAAATTTTTAGATTGTTATGATTTATATGATAAAAGATGATTAAAGACATGAGTCTAACATGTCATTAATCATATAAAGTAAATTATAATTTATCTTCAATAGGGACTGAAGGATCGCTCTCCTTGATTTTCGTTTTGGATTGATACTCTACAGTGGGTAATGTTGATAAACCATATTTAACGGTATAATATTGTAATTGTAAAGCAGTATAAGCTTGTTCTTTTTGAACTACATTTAATAAATGAGTAATCTTAATAAGACCATCTTCATATTGATCAGCCTCATCTTGATGAAATTTAATCTCTTTTTTTAACTCATTCATATCATTGAAAATATCTTGGGCTAATTCTGCGTTGGGTTGAGTTATGATTGTCTCGACTTTAATCGGTGAATCTGATTCAATGGCTGATATTCTTTGTGTAATCAAAGCTTGATTTATTTTTAACGTTTCAACTTTAACTTCAATTAGTGTTTTAATTAAACCACCGGAATAGTTTTCAAGCTCTTTTTGTGAATTATCGATTTCGTCTGAAATTTTGGATAATTCTTCATTCAATTCAATAAGTTTTTGTTTTTCATTTTCACTTAACTCTTTTTTACAACTGAATAAAAATAAAGAAAAAATTGCAATTATAACAATACCTATTTTAGTTTTATTAAACATGTTCATTTAAAGTCCTTTTTCTATTTTCATTTGATTTTGCTTTGTTTCTATTTCTCTATATTTAGAGTGGAGATCCGATTCATAAATAATTTGTAATTCACCTTGTCCGCGACTAGATCCTTCGATTTCTAATCCAATTTGGAATTGGGCAAAATAGGAAGAATAACTACCACAACCTGTATATTTTAAACACTGATAAAACTCATCAATTTCTTTATATAATTTTAATCCTATTTTTTCAATAGATTCCGGTTTGCCATATTTTTTTGTTAAAACTTTTTTATATTTAAAATATTCTTCTTTACCCTTAGTGCCATAAGGATCGTCTTTTATTTTTTCTCTTAATACTACTTTCATAAGACCTAAATCTTTATGGACAAGTACCATATAAGAATCAAAATTTGGTAGAGTCATTGGTGGTTCAGTTAATTCATAAAATATTATATCATCTGAGACATATACTTTTTTTGCTTTATACTTTGAGACAACATCAGCGTCTGATTCACCCCATGTTAAACCTATCGGTGCATCAATCTTTGCATAAGCTATAAAAGAAAAGAATATTGAAATTAGAAACAGTTTTTTCATTAAATTTTATCCCATAAACATCCTATCTGTTTTAATTGTATACATTAAATTAAAATTATCAATAAGTTAATAAACTAAAATATAAAATTATTCTATTAAAATCCTATTTTAAGATTATAAAATAAACTATTGGATGATTAATGTGTTTATATGAGTAAAAAAAATTAGTTGGAAATAGAAAATTAATTTATGATAAAAATAGGTTACTATAATGGATTGATTATTAGGTTGGTCAAACGAACTAAAGTTATATCAAACCGTCATTTTTGTACCAAACATTTTATTATTAATGAATATTTTTTGATATTGTTTTTAATTAACAAAATAAAAAGCAGTTATGATAATATTGCGTATGATACCAAAATTTTAGAATGAATGTGAAGAACAATCACAGAATTAATCAAGATAGTCACATAATAAAAAAGCCCTTAATAACTGCATAAGGGCAATATGAAGTTAAACAACTAACTTAACAATTTTAATTTAGACCGTTAATTACTTCATCAATTTGGCGATTTAAACTTTCCGCACCGCCACCAGATAAATACCAAAGATCTGGTGTAAGATAAACCACTTCAGTTTTGCTTGTAGCTAATACTTTTGCATCAAAGAAATCATCTTTCATCGCTGTCTGACCAATTGCTTTGCTACGGTCAACGACATAAATAATATCGGGTTTAATAGTACTAACGTAATTATTATCAATAAAAATTGGTTTTGGTTTATCACCAGCATTCATTGATTGAATAAAAAATGGAACAGCGCGTTTTACTTTTAAAACATCATGAATTAATGCTGCACTTGAACTTGCATTAATCAAAATCATTTTACCATCGTTATGGATTGCAACAATTGCTTTTTTGGGATTTGATTGAGCAACAGATTGAGCGTTGGTTATTTTTATATTAAGAGCTTGAATTAGATTACTGGCGTTTTGTTTGGTGTCGGTAATCTCAGCTAATACATTAATGTGATTTTTGGTTGATTCAAGGTAGTTTTTTGCATCTACACTTAAATTAATTACAGGGGCAATTTTTGATAATTCTTTAGTTCGACTAGCTTGACGACCATCTATAATAATCAGTTGTGGTTTAGCTTGTTTAATTGCATCTATACTTGGTTCTTTCATATTACCTGTGTCAGCAATGTTTGCATTTTTATACTGCTCAAGATAAGAAGGTAAAACAGAGAGAGGGGCTCCTACAACAATTGAACCTTGACCTAAAGCATCTAAAGTGTCTAGCGCACCATAGTTCATTACGACAACTTTACTGGGCGACTTAGGTACTACAACAGTTTGATTATTATCTGTAGTTACCGTCATTGAAGATTGGCAACCCGTTAATCCTAAGACAAGTGCAGCTAATGTGCTCAATAATAATTTTTTCTTGGTATTCATGTTGGTTCCTTTGATTATGATGCAAATGATAACTATTATTATTTAAAGCGTATAATTTGTCTAGCAATAAATAATTTTTTGAAAAGATATTGATAACTATTCTCATATGGTATATTGTACATTTGGATTGAGGTTGAAAATATCAATATAAATAATAGGGTTATATAAATGAATACTAAATTCAAATTGGCAATACATGTCATTAACACCGGTCTTTTATTGTCATTGTCAGACATAGCTATGGCAGTAAGCAATAAAGACACTGATACCATGGTGGTGACAGCATCAGGATTTTCACAACAAATCAAAGAAGCACCAGCAACAATCTCAGTAATCACGCCAGAAGAAATTAGCAAAAAACCTTATCGTGATGTGACTGATGCACTTAAAGATATTCCTGGTGTTACAATTACTGGTGGCGGTGATTCGACCGATATTAGTATTCGAGGTATGGATGCCAAGTACACTTTATTATTAATTGATGGTAAGAAAGTTAGCACTCGTGAAACAAGACCCAATAGTGATAATTCAGGTTTTGAACAAGGTTGGTTACCTCCTTTAACCGCTATAGAGCGTATTGAAGTTGTAAGGGGACCAATGTCATCATTATATGGTTCGGATGCTATGGGTGGAGTAATTAACATTATTACAAAGAAAGTCTCAAAAGAATGGCATAATGGTTTACGAATTGAATCAATAATTCCTTACCGTGCAGATGAAAAAAATACCTATACTGGAAGTTTTTCCACCATGGGACCTATTATAGATGATATTTTGGGTATACAATTATATGGTCAATATAGCAAACGTCATGAAGATGAATTTTTAAATGGTCATTCAGAACAAAAACTACGAAGTATAAATGGGAAATTATCGCTTAATGCTTCTGACTCACAAAAATTTGATTTAGATTTTGGTCGTACCCTACAAAATAGTAATGCATCAGCAGGAAAAACAAGACCTATTAGTCGTGGTAATTTCGATCGAGATAATCGTCGAAACTCTTTTGCTTTAACTCATAATGGTCTATTTGGTGATGTATCTACGACATCTTTTATTGCTCATGAAGGGAATAATAACCCAGAAAGAAAAATGAAAATTCGTAATACTGATGTTGACTCACGTATGACAATCCCATTTTCAATCAATATGTTAACCATTGGCGGTACATATACTTATCAAGAGCTTCATGATAATGGCAATCAGTTAAAGAAAACTTTAACAAAAATCGATCGTTGGAATTATGCCTTGTTTGCTGAGGATGAGTTACGTATTTTAGACAATTGGAATTTAACATTGGGCCTTCGCTATAATAAAGATGAAAACTATGGTCATAACTGGAATCCAAGGGTTTATAGTGTCTGGAATATTGATGATAACTTTACTATAAAAGGTGGCTATTCAACAGGATTTGCACCACCTCAACTGCGTCAAGTTGTCTCAGACTGGGGACAAGTTACCGGAGGTTCAGGAACAGGTAATAAAGGGATGATAATGGGTAATCCAGATCTGAAACCTGAAAAAACGAATGAATTCGAAATGGGTATTGGTTATACCAATGAATACGGTATTGATGCCTCTGCAACAGCCTTCTATACCAAATATAAAGATAAAATCCAATCCTATTATATTTGCCGTGGTACAGCTGGTTCAAAAAATTGTCAAATTCCTGGATATAAAGAAAAATTCGATTTTGTACAAGGACGAGAAAATGTCGATAAGGCCGATCTTAAAGGTCTTGAATTTTCATTTAAAACACCATTGTTTACTAATTTCTTATTAAGTTCCAATTACTCTTGGATCAAAACTGAACAAAAAACCGGTAAAAATAAGGGTAAACCTTTGAACCGTACACCTAAACAAAAATTTAATACTCAGATTGATTGGAACATAACACAACATTGGGATTTATGGACTAAGGTTGCATATTATGGAGCAGAAAATACAACGGATCGAAGTGGCAAGAAAATTGAATATCCAGGTTATACTTTCTGGGATGTAGGTGCATCTTTTCAAATAAATAAGAATACTAAGGTTTATGGTGGTATTTATAACTTATTTGACAAAGATGTTTCTAACGATGACTTTGGTAAATCTCTAGAAGGTCGACGTTACTTCGTGGGTACCGAGATTAATTTCTAAGTGAATTGAATTCATAATTATTTACTATAATACAAAGATGACTATTCAAAAAGTCATCTTTATTACTTGTGCTAAATTCCATTCTATTTATTCTTTTAATAAAGAATAGAATTTATGTTCAATAATTTATAATATGGTATAGCAAAGTTTTAAAGGGTAATTTAAAACTAATTCTAACATATTAATTTAAATCAGTATTATAAATTTTATAATTTGTTTTTGAACGGTAAAAACTTAAGTTATTTATTAAAATCGTCATAGCTATAATGTTTAACTCAGCTATTTTTAATTACTTAAATAGCTAATAAGTGCTATAAATATCTTGATTCTAAAAATTAATTAGAAAAATGGTGGAAATTTTATAGTTAATATTTAAATATAAAACAAAATGTTATAACTTGAATGTTCCCTGTGTAAGCAGGGATAAACCGTGTTCGGGGAAATCTGTTATTCAAATTTTATTAGTGCTTTTTTATACACAGGGATAAACCGTTTTTGGCTGAGTATTCTGTTGACGATAACAAGTGTTCCCTGTACTAAAATGGATAAATCGATGAGGGGTCCTCTGCATATGCCATTCTTCCTCTTAATGTTTCCAGTTTACATGAATAAGTTAAAAAAAGTACTGATGTCAGTGAGATTAACTAAATCAAGCAGATAGAAACAATGGTTGAATAAATGTAGAAGGGTGTAATAAGACCTCTTTTATGAAAGCTCTAATTAAAAAATTGATTAGTAGATAACAGGGTATACAATAATATTATTTTCATTGATGTAAATATGAGTTCATAATTACAATAGTATTAAATGGTTAAGTGCTGAATTTATGGTAAAAACACAAAAGAGTTCGAAATCCATTTTTAAATAAAACTAGTAATTTTATTAATTAGCGCAGTTTTATTCGTTTACAAATAAATTTTTTGTGTTAACTCGTGATGAGAATAACTTGAAAATATTGATTAAAACTTCGTTAAAAATGGATTTTATTACTATAAATTAAATCCTAAGGTCAATTTTTTCCATTCTTGTAATCCTCCCAATACTTACAGGTCTATTCTCTATTTAATCAAAAAATTAAATAAGATAGCCAAAACTAGTCTACTCTCGATTTTATTTTACGTCAGTTTCAACCTAGCAAGGTAACAGTGGAATAATAGCTCACACAGATAGCTGTATCTATGATAAATATAGAGGTATAGCTCAAATCCATAACCGCTTAAGATATAAAGTATCACTTCCATTAAATTGGAATTCAGAGGAATCGATAGCAGGATCGTAGTTGTTAAATGTATAACAATTATCGGATATTTTTTAAAGTCAATTAGAAGTATAGATTTATAATAATATTCATATATGATAAAGGATGCTATTCATATGGATTAGGTGATTAAGTTTTGAAAAATAGGATTTAACAATAATTGATTTGAATAAAGGCAAATTATTATTTATTTCACCTCAGTTTTTCCCCTTTATTAAAATTGTGATGAAGATTAATTCTTTTGAAGCCTTTTCGCATAAGGCTTTAGGATGGTACGCCCGGGTGGACTCGAACCACTGACCCTCACCGAATCAAGGTTACATCTTCCGTTAAGGTGTGATTTATCAAGCCAATTCAAACTATATCTATGACATTTCGCCAAACGACTTAGAAGCGTTATTGGCAATGGTTCAGGACATATTAGACGAATACTTGCTTGAGGGTGGGCGCGATGAATTTTGGATGTTATCGACAATTGAGAACGAATACCAGCGGGGCACTCACTCCGCCTATACTAATTTAGCGCAGCAATCCGCTTATTATGCAGAGCAAACAGCCTTTGTAACTTTATTGTCAAGACCTGCATACCTAAATCAAATTAAACAAGCCTTTTTATTAACTTTCAGCGACTGGAAGGGATTAACCGAAGCTGCAAAAGCAGATTTATGCCATGTTTTAGCTAGCGCTATAGCAAGAGGTATCAATCCAAGAGAAACCGCTCAAATTATCAGTAAACGACTTGATGTTTCAATGTCTAAAGCTAAAGCTTTAGCTCAAACCGAACAATTAAGAGGGTATCGTCAATCCATTTGGAATGAAACTGAATGGACTACTGAAAGATTAGGTTTGAGGGTCGGCTTGTTGCATATGTCTGCAAAACTTATAACCAGCCGATTAACTCATGTTTATTGGGACGGAAGAATAAGAACGGTTGAAGAGGTGAGGAATTGGTATGAGGAGGGCGGCAACGCCTTTAATTGCCATTGCTCGCAAATACCGATATTGCTCAATGAAAAAGGTGAGCCTTTTAATAAATTTGTAATAGAGAAACTTAGTAAGGAGCGTGAAGAATGGCTCAAAGAGAGGGCAAAAACTGATGAATAAAGTTACGGTTAATGTGCTTTCGGTTATTAATAAATCATCAAAAATCACGAAAGAATCAATCAACAATAAAGAGCATTTTATCATTCGCGATGTCGTCCCAGTTGTTGATGATGTTGTGATGAATAATGGTTTATATCCGAAAGATGAAATAGACAAAAGTTATATGTCAATAAACGGCAACTTGATGCCAATTGGACACCCTAAAGTCAATGGTCAATTTGTGTCGGCAAGCAATGCTAAAGCTATTAACGAATATTACGGTGGTGCATGGGCTGAAAATGTCCACAAAGATAATGACAAAGTGTTACTTGATTGTTATGTGGATATTGAATTTGCAAAAAATCACGAGAAAGGCAAGCAACTTCTAAATAGGTTAGAAAGCATGATGAATGGTGAGGATGCTAATCCTATTCATGTATCTACTGGATTAATTCTAAACAAGGTATATCAGTCTGGAAAATCAAAGGGCAAAGCTTATGATTGGGTGGCTACTAATATGCATTTTGACCATGTGGCTATCCTTCTGAACGAACAAGGCGCGGCTACTCCAAGCGAGGGAGTGGGCATGTTCGTGAACTCAGATGGTGAATATCAGATTGAGAATGCCAATCTAGATGATTTAGAAGCAACACCCTCCAACTTATTATTAACAATTCAGAATACATTATCTGAAGCGCTAAAAAAATTCAAATTTAACAAAAAAGAGGAAATAGGCCCAATGAAAGAGAAGATCTTACAGGTGTTAAGCGCCAAAGGGATTAAAACCGACGGCTTAGATGATGAGCAGTTATTAACTGCACTTAACGAGCAAGTCGCTAAAGAGGCTATCGATAAAAAGAAAACTGATGAAGATGAAGAAAAAAAGAAAAAGAAGGATGAAGAACAAAATAGCGAACAGACGCCGAAATGGGCTAAGACGCTAATTGATAAAGTTAATATCCTAGAGCAGATAGTAAGTGTAAATGCAGCAGCTGAAGAAAAAACCATGCGTGAAGCCGTAAAAGCTGCGTTTGGTATACCAGAAACAGCCGTCAATGAGATTAAAGGCGATGCTCTGAGTGCGTTATATGCGAAATGTCAGAAATCGGTACCAGTTAATAGCGCCTACAGTGCATCTAACAGCAATCAATCAATCTGCGAAATGCCAGAATAAGGAGAATTTTAATGACTAAAAGAGTTATTCATGCGGGTGGTGTATTCACTAACCCAACGTTAAACCGCGAAGGTAAAGCTGCTGTTAGTTTTATGCCTGGTACGATATGTATCTTTGAGAACGGTAAAGTTAAACCAGCTTTAGATGATACAGAAGAAGGCATTAAGTATGTTGCTAACTATGATTATCTACGTGGTAAAGACGTAAAAAGCGCAATTAAATTAGGAGATTGGGTTGTTTGTATGCATCCAACTCAAGGCACGTTTTACAATGTTACCGCTAATGCTGGTGTTTATAAAAAAAATGACCCATTACAAATTATCGAAGGACAAGTAACGATGGGCGGCGATGCGTCATCTCAATTTTTTGCAGAAGAAACAATCACTATCACAACAGCTGGTGATTTACTGCGTGTTGTAGTGAAGTAAGGATAATTAATCAATGTTTTATTTTTCTAAAAAAGAAGCTGAAAAACGGGGTTTTGTAGATGCTCAAAATGCTCAATTTGCAGCATTAGCCGAAGCAAGGCGGGCGGGGATGCAATCGGTTGCCGACTTTATCAATCAAAGCCGAGGTAATAATAACGCTAATGATTACCTGAATGTAACTAATGCAATTGATGATATTAGACGCCTATATAAAGCTCAAGACGCTGTTGTGTTAAAGGAGTTTGAGCCAAACACTGAATTTACCGTGTTGAATGATTTAATGGGCTTCTCTCGTTCTGTTCGTATTGATGAATCTGTCTATGAATATGCTAAAACAGGAGGTGGCGGTAGTGCGCATACTTCTATGTCAGGTCAAGTCGGTGCGTTATTAAATGCAACTATCTATGCTTTCGATGGAACTATTGTTCCAATTCATGATACAGGTTTCAAATTCCCATGGCGTGACCCTATTTTTGGTAAAGGCTCAGCATTGCAATCCTTAGCGGATGCGCAAGAAAACTCAGTAAAAATTGTTCGTCGTAAATATGTTGATTATATCTTTGACGGTTTTAAAGATGAAGATGGTAATTTTATCGTGTTTGATAAAAAAACTTGGAAAGGTTTTAAATACGATGAACGAGTTCAACAAGTTACCTTAGCTTTTGATTTCGCCAATAGCAAAGACCCAGCCAAAATTCGTGCTGAAGCCATCAAACTTCGCGATGCTTTAAAGGTTTCTAATAAGCAATACGCTAAACAAACTTGGTACGTTTCTGCGGAGATCATGTCGAATTGGGAGCAATACTTTGACAGCAACCAAATTCGCACCGTTTTAGAAGAAATTAAAAAACTTTCAGGCATCGAAGATATCAAAGAAGATAGCAAGTTAACAGGTAATCAAATTCTTATTATTCCTTTAGGAGCTGGCATTATTGCTCCAATTGTTGGGCAAGCGTTTGGTACTGTTGCCGATCCTCGACTTTATTATAACTCTGACTATGTTTGGCGCACATGGAGTGCTGCTGGAATAATGGTTAAAACCGATATTAACGGCAATCATTCTGTTATTTTCGCATCAAGTTAAGGAGTAATAATGAAAGTTAAAGTACTAACAGCCAATATTATGGTTGACTATAAGAAAGTTGAAAAGGGGCGGGTTATTGACCTGTCAAAAGACATCGCAGAACGATTTATTAAAGCAGAACTAGTTGAATCTATTGTTGAGACCACAAAGGAAAAAGTTGAACCACTTATTGTGATTGTCGATGGAAAAGAGTTCAATTTAGCTAATAAAACAGGAAAAAACCTCGCCGAATTTGCAACGCAGTATAAATTAGAGGGTCAACGCAAAGAAGAGACAGTGCAAGAGTTTGCTGAGCGTCTTAAGGCTGAATACGAAGCCAGTCTAACAAAGGAGTAAATAAATGTCTCAACTTATAGATAAATCAGAAGCAAAATCCTTTATCTCTGAGTTGGGCTTTTCTATTCCTGATTCAGTATTAGAACTATTAATTGAACAAGTTGGCAAACATGATGCTTGCTTATCTCAATACGGTAATGTCACGGCAAAGCTATTGTCGTTATATGCTGTTGCTAGATTGGCTTCATTGTCTGGTGCAAGGAAAATATCATCGCAGGGTTCGCCAAGTGGCGCTAGTCGTTCATTTACATACGATAACAATGGCACGGACTATTTACTAACTCAGATTCGGGCATGGGATAAAAATAATTGCCTGTCGGATTTACCGTTAGATAGTGGACGCGTGGGCTTCTTTGCAGTTGTTGGAGGTTGTAATGAGTAGCGCAGCTAATTGGGCATATACAGCTATAGCTACGATTTGGCGCGCTTCTGGCGTAAATGAGTATGGCGCTAAGGTCTTTCATCCTCCAGAGCTAATTTATTGCGATTATGGTCTTGAGTCTGCAACTAGGTTAGGCGATATCGGAACAGGGTTTGTTATTAAAAACACATTCTGGACTGAATACGCTTTAGCCAATGAGGGTGATTTTATCTTGATTGGTAAATTCACGGAACTTGATCCAATCAGAGCTGGCGCAGATGAAATTAAGCACATTGCTCGATATGCAGACACATTCGAGCGACTAGCGGATGATTATACATTGATAACAGGAGTTTGATATGGGCATTAAGGTTAGTGGTGTTAGAGATTGTATAAATCGATTAAATACCATAGTTGGTGATGTTCAAGCTAGAAAATCAGTAAGAGCCATACAGTCTGCCTTATTGATCGGTGGTACCCGTGCTGCATTATATACGCCGATTGATACCTCAACACTACTCAATAGCCAATATCGTGAAATGTTCATAAATGGTAATCGCTTAACGGGTCGCGTTGGTTATTCGGCTAATTATGCAGCATATGTTCATGATCCGAATCGATCAATGAAATTTAAGCGATCAACTGCTAAAAAAGAATTCTTGTATAAAGGGTTTGAGGATGAAAAGGCAACTATCGACCAAGCTGTCCGCAGGGAGATGAAATTGTGAAAATGTACAAGCGAGTAGCTGAATATCTCAAAAATGCCGGATTATTAGGTGGCTTTGAGGTTCAGTATCTAAAATGGCGTGATACGAAAAATAAAAGCAGCAAGTTCATTGTATTTCGACCCAATGGCGGTTCAATACTTAAAACCGATTTAGGTAATGAGTATTACACGTTAATAGATTTAATCGGCGCAGTAAATGACATTGAAACAATAGATAATGACACATCGATAATAGCTGATTACATCAAAAACAATCCTTACACCAATAGCACAGGGCTTATTCAGATAGTAGGAGCAATCCCCTCACCGGTGGCAACTGAAGAGGACAGGCTTGTTTATCGATTAATGGTTTCATGCAGATTTGGTTAGTAATTTAGAAAACAATTTATATCCCGCCTTGAGCGGGATTTTTTATTTTATAGGAGTTAAAAAATGGCAGAATGTTCAGAACAAAACAGCCAATAAATAACATACTATTAACGAAAAATTAAGGAGATAGTATGAAAAAGTTAGTTATTTTTATTTTATTTATTTTGATATTAATATCAGCATTTTTAATTTATGTGGCTGCCACTATTAGTGATAATGATGTTTTTTTGTATGACCTGAAACAGCGTTGCTCATTTGCAACAAAACAAAGAATGGTATCGCCGTCTTCTTATAAAATTTTAGATTCGTCTTTATCCAGTAGAAATTATTGGAGCAACGACAGGATTGAACAATATTTTTCAGGAAGTGAAGCGATAAGAGCTTTGAAAGATGATTACAATGATCCTCAGAATTTTTATGATATAACAGCTATAGTTAAATTTTCCTCCAAAAATAAAATGGGGGTTGATTTAGTAGGATATTCTTCTTGTGAATATTTTATTGCTAATACCTACAAGCCAATCATTGTTGATGTAGGAGGTATAGATATAGATGGGCACGTTTTTAGTAAAGACAGTTTGGATTATATGTTTGCTGAGTCAACCTTAAAAAAATATACGCCTGAATATTCATTAATGGATAAAATAAAAATGCTAATGAATATGGAATTTAATTATTGACTATCAACGCAATTTAATCAAACCACCTTCGGGTGGTTTTTTTATACTTGGAGAAAATTATGGAGACATTCCATTGGAGACCTCAAAACGGCTCTACTGCGTCGGTAGCACCTAAAGTAAGAGATATTCGGTTCGGTGACAGCTATGCGCAACGTTTTCCGGATGGTATTAACAATGACTTGCGGTCATATAGTGTTTTGTTTGTTGGTTTAACTGAAGATATCGATTTAATCGAAGATTTTTTAACAAGGCATAATGCAGTTAAATCGTTTTTGTGGACAGAGCCTAATACTCACAAAACCATCAAGGTGGTTTGTAAAACTTGGACGCCAACCCCTAATGGTACGGTTAAAACAATTTCTGCAACGTTTGAAGAGGTGGTCGCATGATCCCAAAAAATATGCTATGCGATATTACAAAACTTGAAGCTGGCGCAATTATCGAATTATTCGATATCGACTTAAGTGAAATCGTTGGACATAAAGCAGTTTTGCGAGTTCATAACGGATTAAATGAACTAAGACGGGCTATTATATGGCAGGGCAACGAGTACGAGCCATACCCAATTAAAGCGCAAGGTTTTGAACGTAGCGGACAAGGAACAAGTAACCGCCCAACGCTTACAGCCAGTAATGCTTATGGCATTTTAAATGGTCTAATTGAGAGTTATGAAGGCATGATTGGTGCCGTGGTAACAAGACATGAGGTATTAGTTAAATATTTAGACGCTATCAATTTTGCAAATGGTAATAAACATGCGGACCCGCATTGTGAAATTGTCTCTAATTATATATTGGAGCAAGTCAAACAACAAACATCACGGGTAGTTGTATTTGAATTAGCGCTGCCTTGTGAATCTGACGGCGCCATGTTGCCTAAACGCATCATTATTGCCAATACATGCGGTTGGATTTATCGCAGTACTGAATGCGGATATACAGGGGGCGCAGTTGCTGATGAGTTTGATCAACCAACGGATGATATCACACGGGACAAATGCAGTAGATGTGTGGCTGGGTGCAAACTAAGGTTTGGCCAAAACGGTATTCTTCCCTTTGGGGGATTTCCAACAGCAGCCAAATTATCCTAATCCCCTCTTTCCAGTTTTACAAACCACTCCAAAATTAGATAAACAATGAAAACAGAAATACTTAATCACGCAAATTCTTGCGGTGAGGCAGAGTGCTGTGGTCTTGTTATTGGTAATAAAACCTACATGCCATGCAATAACATCTCAGCCACACCAACAGAAACATTCGAAATATCACCGGACGACTGGATAAGAGCTGAAGAAAAAGGCGAGATCACAGCGGTTGTACATTCTCACCTTAACGGAGTTCCGATTCTCAGTGAAGCGGACCAAATTTCCCAAATCCGTACGGCTGTTGATTGGTGGCTGGTATGTGATAACCAAATTCATAAGTTTAGGTACATAAAACCGTTATTAGGTCGCGAGTTTCAACATGGTAAAACCGATTGCCTATCAATAATTAGAGATGCCTACATGCTGACTGGCATTGATTTACCTAATTATGAACGTAAGGATGATTGGTGGCATACAGGTCAAAATCTCTATTTAGATTTACTACCTAAAAATAATTTTGAGCGCGTTGAGTTAGAAAGGCTTCAGGCGGGAGATGTTATTCTCGTTTGCCTTGGCTCAGAAATTCCCAATCATGCAGCTCTCTACATTGGCGATCAACAAATTTTACATCATTGTCCTAACCGAATGTCCAAACGGGATTTATATGACGGTTTTTGGTTCAGTTATACACACTCAGTATGGAGACACAAAAAATGGCAAAAATATGCCTTTACGGCGATCTTAAACAATATGGCAATAGATTCCATATGAATGTTGACACAGCAGCAGAGGGATTGAATGGACTTTACTCTTAAATTAATGGGTTAAGGAAACGAATTATGGAGGGTTGGTTTCATGTTCGTATCAATGGCGTTAATTTGACGCATGACACTTTACAGATTGGGTTACATAGTCGTTTACCTAAAAAAGCCGTTATTCATATAGTCCCACATGTAGTTGGAGCAAAAACCGGAGGTTTATTTGGATTTATTGCAGGTACAGCGTTAGTTGTTGCAGGTATAGCAGTAGGAATTTCAACGGGAGTGGGTTTCGCGATGGTTGCCGCCGGAGCAGGTTTAGGGATCGGCGGTTTTTCACAAATGTTAACACGACTTCCGAAAACAGAGAAAACTTCAAGTGACAGCAATAAAAATACGTATTTCTCAAACCTTGATAATACGATGGCTCAGGGAACAGCGGTGCCAGTGATATTTGGTAGAGTAAAAACTGGTTCAAAGACCATTTCGCGAGGACTGGAAACTAAGGATGAGGTAAAAGAAAACATTGGCGATAAGCCTATACTTCGCCCAATAAAGGAGCGTTCAAATGGGTAAAAGTTCGGGGAAAAGCAAATCCCCGTATGAAGCTCCGGACAATCTTCAATCAAATCAGGAGCTGCGCATTATTGATATGTTGGGCGAGGGACAGATTCGAGGCATAGTAGGTGGGCTAAAGGGTGTTTTTTTAAACGATACACCAGTTCAAACGCCTGAAGGTAATTTTAATTTTAAGGGTGTTGAAATTGATTGGGTAAACGGAACACAATCACAATCACCTTTGAAAGGTTTTTCTTATACCGAAAACGAAATTCCAGTTAATCTCCAGATCAAAACCACCGCCCCAATTACAAGGACAATCACAGATCCGAATATTGATCGGGTTAGGGTTACCGTTGGCGTGTCGGCGCTAAAATCCATCGATAATAAAGGGAATACGAACAGAACAGACGTATCAATGTCGGTGCAAATTGGTAAGGGTGATGCATGGAAAACGATTAAAAATGTTAACTTAATTAATAAAAAAACAAACTCTCAATATTTAACATCCGTCATTTTGGATGAATTACCCTCAACACCGTTTAATATTCGTGTTATACGAAATACACCTGATAGTAAATCTCAAACACTGGTAAATGATACGCTATGGAGTTCATACACTGAAATCTACGATGCTAAATTTTCATACCCTAATACTGCGTTAATCGGTTTAAAATTTAATTCTGAGCAGTTTAGTGGTACACCGAGGCGCAATTATCTCCTTGACGGTCTAATTATCAGGGTGCCAGATAATTACGATCCAGAAACACGAGAGTATAAAGGTTTTTGGTCGGGAGATTTTAAGCTTGCTTGGACAGATAACCCCGCATGGATACTTTATGAATTGTTGACAAATAAGCGTTACGGTATGGGTGATCGATTAAGTTCATTTGGAGTAGATAAATTTACTTTGTACTCTATTGCGCAATATTGTGATCAGTTAGTCGATGATGGCTTTGGTGGTAAAGAGCCGCGTTTCACCTGTAATTGTTATATTACAGAGCAACGACATGCTTTAAATGTTATTAATGAATTATGTTCAGCATTTCGCGGCATGCCTATATGGAACGGTACACAATACTCAGCGGTAATTGACAGACCAAATGATGTTGTTGCGATATATTCCAACGCGAATGTTGTTAACGGACAATTTACATATACTTCAGCAGCATTAAAGGAAAGGCATACGGCCGTACATGTGCGCTACATTGATCCTGATAACAATTGGGAAACAGCAATAGAATACGTTGCAGATGATGACCTAATTAAGCGATTCGGGTTAAATGTGGCGCAGGTTGACGCGTTTGGCTGCACATCCAGAGGTCAGGCTCATCGGGTTGGTAAATGGTTAATCCAGACTGAGAAATTAGAATCTCAAACCGTAACATTTTCTGTTGGTCGTGAGGGTATTCGACATTTGCCAGGTGACATTATTGGCATTGCTGACAATGACTATACTGGTACGACAATTGGCGGGAGAGTCAAGTCGGTAGATGGCGTCACTATTACATTAGATAGAGATATTGATATTAAAAAAATCAATGATGCATATTTCAGTGTTACGGATATCAACAGTGATTTACGCAAAATTAAAATACAAACTAAACCTAATCAAATCGTGTTAACAGAATTGGTTGATGTTGACCAGTATTCTGTTTGGAGTTTATACGACGGAAAAATAAAACCACGATTATTCAAAGCTATTACTATTACTGAAAATGATGATGGTACATATTCAATTACAGCTTTACAGCATGATCCTAATAAAGAAGCAATTGTTGACAAAGGCACGGTGTTTGAAAAAGAAAGCAATACAATATTCAACTGGGCAATCCCTCCTGTTGAACAATTACAGGTAGAAGTTACGCCAGAGTCTGATTTATATCAGGCTCGTTTATTGTGGTCAACACCTCGCACAATTCAGAATCTGAAATTTGAGGTAAAAATTTATCGTGATGAAAAATTGGTTAGTCGTGAGGTTGTTGCTGAAAATGAGTATTATATATCCGAGTTGCAGCAGGGTAAATTTAGTGCCATTGTTCGTGGTGTTGGTGAAAATGGGCGATTAGGTGATGAAAGTACGGTAGCATTTTCAATATTACCACCTGCAGCACCGTCGGGATTAGTCCTGACACCTAGTGCATTTAATATTGCAATTCGCCCCGTAATGACTGCCGTGTCCAGTTTAGGTACTCAATTTGAGTTTTACAAAGGCACAACAGAGGCGGAAGTCGAGGCTAAAACCCATTATATGGGACGCGCGATGTCACTTACTGACGTTGATTGTACTCCAGATACAAAATATTGGTACGGTGTCTGCGCAGTTAACGTTGTAGGTCGTTCTGAAATGTACATATCCAGCACCAAGACATTAATTGCTGAAAATGGCGCAGGGGGGTTATTCAGAATCCAAACCGACGACGGTAAATTTCCTGACAATGATACTGCTACATTAATGTTTTATCAACAATTTGGGTTTTATCCTGCCCGTGATACGACGTTGATGTTCTATTCACTAGATTCAAATGGAAAAGTTTATCATACAGAGGCTATGATATACGATGGCGCACACTGGATTATGCCGGCAATGTTTTTGGATGGACATTTAATTGCAACAGGAACTATTCGGGGCGACAGGATCATTGCGGGTACTGAAATGACAGCACTGTTAATTCGGGGCGGGAGCGTAGTAGCTGGCAGTGTTATTAGTGCCGGCACACCTCCGGCATTTGAGTTGCAACCTGATGGCACATTAACCGCAAGAAAAGCTAATATTTCAGGAAGTATCTACGCAAATTATGGGCAGTTAGATAACGTAGTTATCAACGAAAACTGCAAAATACAAGGAAAACTTACTGCGATGCAAATTGTAGGAGACCTTGTAAAAATGCACCTCTGTCATAAAGGTAGATCAATCACGATTAATCCAGAGCCATTCGATCGAGATATGGTTATTTTGCCACTAACATTAAATGCGATTGGGAGAAAAGGTTCGGGTGGTGACAAAGGGGAACAATTTTATTGGAGATATGGATGGCTGAGAATTATCATTAAAAATAATGCAAATTCGGAATTTATTGAAAGAAATCTTATGACATCAACAGAAAATCTTACAGTAAGCACAACCCTTTCAGTTACTGTACCGTCTAATGTGACGTTTTTCGTTACCACGGAATTGCCGAGTAAGAGTCGCGTTGATGGTATACCCGATTTTATAACAATCATGACAGTAAAAAAATAATAACCACCTTAATGGTGGTTTTTTATATCTAAAATTGGAGAGAAAATGACAATTATTTCAGGAGTTTTACAAAATGGGCTAGGCGAGCCGATTAATGGTTTGCTGTTGCTGCGAGCAATGCGCACTACCTCTAATGTTATAGAAAATACCTATATTCAGACCAATATAACAAACGGACAATATCACCTAAATTTACAACCATGTGAATATGATACATGGTTGGTAATAGAGGGATATAATAAAAATACTTTGGGCACAATTCAGATATTAGCCGATACTCCAGATGGTTCATTAAATGATTTACTGATCAATCCGACTAATGCAGAGATTATAACGCCAGAAATCTTACAACAGGTTAGCGAATTGCGAGATCAAACTAAAAAATACGCTGATACAATTGATCTATCCAAATTTATTAATAAATCGGGAGATGCAATGTACGGGCAACTTATTGCCGATACGTCAGGGATAAAATTCCCTATTGATAATAAAGCGTCCGTTGTAAATAGTGCTAATGATGATGGATTTTTGTTTCAGTATCATGATGTCGAAACAGGGCAAAAACATACATTGCTGCAATTCAAATGCAAACAAAACCAGTGGGATTTTGAAAATACTGACAATGTTACCATCAATAATAAGACCGTTCTAAAAATGGGGGATTTTGGTCTTGGGGCATTAATGGGTGCAGTTGCTACTAATTTTAACGACCATTTGGTAGGAGGATTTTATCAGGGGCGTAGTACATCATTTCCAGAATTATCGGGGAATAACACATTGACGCTGATTGTATATCCTAGTAACAGTTCTGCATATCGCGTAGAGCAAATAGCGGTAGTTAATGGTGAAAAACCAAATATTTATTACCGATGTAAAACAGCCAAAGGGGCACAGCCATTGTATGAAGTCATTACAACAGCTAACTCAACGGTTGATAGTAACGGAACCTTAAAAAAAGCATCGCCAATAGTGCAGTTGTTTGCCAATGATGATATTGATGCTGTTGATGGTTTTACTCAGTCAGGGTGTGGTTTAGTTAATAGTATGGCTCATGGTGTCAAAGCTATACGCATTGATGTGGGGCATTATGAGATTCATGGTAGTTTAGGATTTGCAAAGGATGGTTGGTACATCACACTACCTGAAGATGCAAACGGTAATAAAAAAATATTTGCCGAATATTCAGTTGACGATAATGTAATTACGGTCAAAACCTATACTAGAAAATTTAGCACTAAATTGTGTAAGATTGTGGCAGGGGAGCCTATTGATATTCCTGATGGGCGTTGGATTGATTTGCGTCTTGACATGCCAGAAAGAACTGAACAGGATGAATTAATCCCGTCTGTGTTAAATCCGATTGTCACTAATGATAATAACGGTTAAATAATTAACCGCTATTATTTAATTCAGATAGTTGAACTATGGCGGTATCGATATCATTAAATTTAACCTCCCTCAATGCTTCAACTGGGAGGTTCCACCATTCCAATTTACTAAGTTTTTCTATTATATCTTGGCTAAATCGGTATCTAATTATTTTAGCAGGATTGCCGGCAACAATAGCATAATCAGGAACATCTTTTGTTACCATGGCACATGATCCTATGATTGCTCCATTCCCTATTGTTATTCCACGCTTAATTACAGCTTTAGCGCCAATCCAAACATCATTTTTTATTATTGTATAGTTGTTGGATGCAATGAAATGTTCCCCAGTTACACCAATCGAATTAGCCCATTGAGGATCGCATTGGAAGGGATGTGTTGATAGCCAGTTTAGAGGGTGAGGATCTGGAGCAATTATCACATCACAAGCTATTGAACAAAATTTACCAATAGTTACATGACTATTAACAAGCGCATTACTATTGAGATATGTGTATTGACCAATAACTGATGATTCATGCACAATAGCACCAAAATTAACATAACTATCAAGATTCAATTGGTTATTTTCTGTAGCTGCTGTTACTTCTGTGATTTCCGAGTTTTCTTCGTTATTTTTATCACTAGGTTGCTCGTTACTTTCTTTATTTTTAGGTGTGCTATCTAAGATAACTTTATTATGGACTTCTTCATTAACGTGTATACCACCATCTAATTTTGCCGATATTTTATTTAAATTTCTTTTTAATTTAATTCCAGTTTTTTGATAAAACCAAGTCCTAAAGCCCATAATAGTTAAAAATTCCTTTTAAAAAATTGCATTATATTATGATCTAAATCTATAAATCAATCTTTAACTTACAATGTTCAACGGCAGATTGATACGATTTAAAAATACCAACTTTATTTAATCCATTGTTTCGATAAAAACACCACCATTCTTTATTGACATCAAGTGACGGAAAAATCAGGTACGAATCATTTTTGCAATTGTAAATTGAATCGTTATCTGGGTCGGTTAGTATGTAAATCGTTTTTGTGTAGTTTATTGTGATCTAGTTATGAAAGGTTAGTTAGTTTTATTCATCATAAACTAATATTTTTTTGGAGTGTGAATTGAAGTGAAAAGTTGGAAAGTGGATCGCAAAAATTTGCTAAAAATGGTACGAGTTTTACCCCAGTTTTACCCCTTTATTAAAATTGTGATGAAGATTAATTCTTTTGAAGCCTTTTCGCATAAGGCTTTAGGATGGTACGCCCGGGTGGACTCGAACCACTGACCCCCACCATGTCAAGGTGATGCTCTAACCAACTGAGCTACGGGCGTATATCGGAAACACGCAAATATTAACGGGCAATTCGATTTGTATCAAGTAAAAAATTTAAAAATAGCTGTTTTTTTAATCTGTCGAAGCATAAAGATTATAAAGTAGCCAATAATTGGTGTTTAATTGTTGAGTTAAAGAGGATGAAAGTGAGATTATTTTACATTATTATCATTCATGAAAAAATTATGCCTTCCGATATAGCAAATAAATATGAGTATGAGGTGGTTTGTTGAAATTATTTTAGCTATACTCCCCCGAATTGTTTAATGAGTTATTTGTTTTGGTTAATATGTCGATAAAAGATCAGATTGAAGATGTTCTACACAATGTGTTTGGATATAAATCATTTAGAAATCAGCAGAAAGAAATTATTGAATCAATTATCGATGGTCGAGATACATTAACAATTATACCAACTGGTGGGGGAAAATCGCTATGTTATCAAATTCCGGCAGTATTACTACCTAGTACTGCATTAATCATTTCCCCATTAATCTCATTAATGAAAGATCAGGTTGATCAACTGCTTGCTAACGGTATTCCAGCTGCTCTTCTCAATGCTACGCAGTCCTTGGCAGAACAGCAAGAGGTAATAGATAAATATTTAAAACACTCGATAAAGTTATTATACATATCGCCTGAGAGACTTGCTGTAGGTTCATTTATTTCAATGATTCAAAGTCATCCTCCATCACTTATTGCTATTGATGAAGCCCACTGTATATCACAATGGGGGCATGATTTCAGGCCTGATTATCGACAACTTGGACAATTGTCCACTCGGTTTCCTAACGTTCCAATTGTAGCGTTAACCGCAACAGCCGATAAGATGACACAAGCGGATATTATTCATCAATTACAGTTAGTCGATCCTTTGGTTGTTGTTCGTAGTTTTGATCGACCTAATATTCGATATACAGTTGTTGAAAAATTTAACTTAACAGAACAGGTAGTTTGTTTTATTGAAACTCAAAAAGGGAATAGCGGTATAATTTATTGTTCGAGCCGTTCTAAAGTCGAAGATATGACGACTCGACTTGCAACTCGGGGATTTTCTGTTATTGCTTACCATGCTGGTCTTTCTTATAGTGAGCGTCAAAATGCTCAGGAAGCTTTTTTGAAAGATAATGTGCAAATCATTGTTGCTACTGTAGCATTTGGAATGGGTATTAATAAACCTAATGTTAGATTTGTTGTTCATGCTGATTGTCCTAGAACTATCGAAGCCTATTATCAAGAAACGGGCAGAGCGGGGCGAGATGGAGTACCAGCAGAAGCTATTTTATTGTATAAAAAAAATGATTTGAATTGGTATTATCAACAAATCTCTGAAAAAACGGATGGAGTACATAAAGAAATTGAACAACATAAAATCGATGCTATGGAATCTTTTGCACAAAGTTTAACTTGTAGACGAATGGTTTTACTAAACTATTTTGGCGAAATAAGAAATGAGCCTTGCAATAATTGTGATATTTGTCTTTATCCTCCAGAACAGTATGATGGTTTAATTGATGCACAAAAAGTTTTATCTTGTATTTACCGAGTAGAACAACGTTATGGTGCACAATACATTGTTAATGTCTTACGAGGTTCTGCTCGATCTCAAATTAAAGAAAATGGTCATGATAAGCTGTCTGTTTATGGTATTGGTAAAAGTCAATCGAGTAATTATTGGTTAAGTGTGATTCGACAATTAATTCACTTAGGTTATTTGGTTCAAAATATTTTAACTTCTTCAACTTTACCAACTTTACAACTGACTCAAGAAGCAAGAAAGTTACTTAGGGGTGAAATTCCATTATCCTTAGCCAAACCTCGTCTTGAAATTGTTAAAAAAAGCCGCTTAAATCGTTATGCTCGATCAATAAATATGACGGCAATGTTATCTTTTGAAGAACGTATTTTATTTAATAATCTTAAAAGATTACGTAAAGATATTGCTGATACTGAAGATGTTCCACCTTATATTATTTTTAGTGATGCAACATTATTAGAAATGGTACAAACAACGCCAGAAAGTAAAAAAGAACTGATTAATATTACTGGAGTGGGAAAAATCAAATTGGAAAAATATGGAAATTTATTTTTAGAGGAAATTAAAGAATTTATAATAAAAAATATATAACTTGATGAATTCTTGACTATAATAACGATTAACGAAAAAATATAGTATTTCTAAAAAGTAAATCAAAAAATAGTAAAAATGGAGTTTTTATGTCACCTATGAATGACATGCCACAAATGTTGGCATTAGTACTGTTACTGGCTATTCTTTATCTTGGAGATATCGTTTCAATCCGCACCAAAGCATGGGTTCCTTCTGTATTTATTTGTGCAGTACTTTTTTTATTAGGGTACTGGACATTCTTTCCCGCCGATATTGTAGCACGAGCAGGTATACCAACAGTGGTTGCTGTTATGTTTATGTATTTACTCATTGTCAACATGGGTACTCTTTTATCGGTTAGGGAATTATTATTACAATGGAAAACCATCTTAATTACTCTTGCTGGAATTTTTGGCATTATCATTGTGTCTATTATAATTGGTTATCTATTTTTTGATTTTAATACAGTAGTTGTTGCTATTCCTCCTTTAGTGGGTGGTATTGTTTCAGCAATTATTATGGCAAATGGTGCAACCCAAGCTGGATTGCCAGATTTGGCCGTCTTTGCCATTATTATTTATGTGATGCAAGGATTTATCGGTTATCCCCTTACTTCCATTATGCTTAAGCGAGAAGGACGAAAAATTTTAAAACAATATCATGCAGGCACTTGGCAGATAAGTAATGATTCAAAATCATCCATTGATAAACAACAAGCGATATCGTCGGATGAAATTCCAATGCCAAGTTTATTTGCAAAAATTCCTGCTAACTACAATTCATCGTATTTTATTTTTTTACGTATTGCGGTCATCGGTTTATTGGCTTACTTAGTTTCTGAAGTTTTTAAACCAATTATGAGTGTCAGCCCTTTTGTATTATGTTTGTTATTTGGTGTGATTGCTGCAACTTTTGGTTTTTTAGAACGCCATCCATTAAAAAAAGCAGGTGGGTTTGGAATTACTGTGATGGGGTTGATGTTGTTTATTTTCGATACTTTAAGCCGAGCCACACCTGAAATGCTTGTACGTTTGCTAACTCCCTTAATTATCTTCATTTTATCTGCAGTTGTCGGGATGTTCATTTGTTCGGTTGTTGTGGGTAAGATATTAAAAGTGAGTAAAGAATTAGCTTTTTCAATTGCACTTACAGCATTGTATGGTTTTCCTGCTGATTACATCATTACTAATGAAGTTATTAATAATTTAACTAGAGATCCAAAAGAAAAAGAAGTGCTAACCAGTCATATGTTACCACCAATGTTGATTGGAGGATTTATATCCGTAACCATCGTTTCAGTCGTATTAGCAGGTATTATGGTGAATATGATAGTAGGACCTGCAACGATAATAAATTGAATATAATAGAAAAACAGTATTTGTAGTGTAATAAATCATTATAAAATCTAACAAATCTAAATAAATACGTTAATTAAAAATGACTTGTAGCATAAAAAAGATTAATAATATTTATTTGATGACAGCAAGAAAATATCTAATTTAATCAAAAATATAATTAATAGAAATATTGAAGGCAGTGAAATGACGAATAAAAACATAAAAAAATTAATACAACAAAATCTTGATGAGATGGTCGCTTTTCGTCGCGATCTTCATCGTCATCCAGAATTACCATGGGAAGAGTTTAGAACCACAGATAGAATAGCTCAAGAATTAGATAAAATAGGAATTGCCTATCGTCGTACTGAGCCTACAGGTATTATTGCTGAAATTGAAGGAGGCAAGCCAGGTAAAAGAATCTTACTCAGAGCAGATATTGATGCTTTACCTGTACAAGAGCTTAGTGAAAACATTGATTATAAATCAATGTTTGATGGTAAAATGCACGCTTGCGGTCACGATACTCATGCATCAATGTTACTGGCAGCTGCAAGAGTGCTTTATAAAATTCGTGAGCAATTAAAAGGTAATGTAAGGCTTGTTTTTCAACCTGCTGAAGAAATAGCTCAAGGTGCCAAAAGCATGGTTAAACAAGGTGTGCTTGATGGTATAGATAGTGCATTTGGTATGCATATTTGGTCACAGATGCCTATTGGTAAAATATCTTGTGTAGTCGGTTCGAGTTTTGCTTCTGCTGATTTGTTGACTGTGCGTTTTAAAGGAAGAGGGGGGCATGGCTCTATGCCACATGACACTGTTGATGCGGTAATGGTCGCTTCTGCATTTGTTATGAATGTTCAATCTATTGTTTCGCGCGAAATATCACCGCTTGATCCTGCTGTTGTTACAATCGGTCGTATGGATGTAGGTACCCGTTTTAATGTAATTGCTGAAAATGCGGTATTAGAAGGAACGGTACGTTGCTTTAATATTACTGTACGTGACAAAATTGAATCGGCAATTCGACGTTATGCTAATCAAATTGCCGCAATGTACCGAGCAACAGCAGAAGTAGAATATATCTATGGCACCCTACCTGTTATTAATGATAAAGAAAGCGCATTACTAGCACAAAAAGTAATTGTCCAATCATTTGGTGAACAGGCACTTTATTTTGAGGCACCAACTACAGGGGGGGAGGATTTTAGTTACTATACGGAAAATATACCAGGTGCTTTTGCTTTAGTTGGTTCGGGTAATCCTGATAAAGATACACAGTGGCCACATCATCATGGATGTTTTAACGTGGATGAAGATGGTATGGCATTAGGTGCTGAACTCTATGCTCAGTATGCTTGGTCTTATTTAAATCAAAATTAAATTTGTAAAAAAGTTTTAGGCTAGCTATACCTTTAAGTTAAAAATACTACTTTTAGTATAGCTTGCCTTGTGTTAGTCAGAATGATAAAGATTTATTTTTTTGAATTATAACTACATTAGTAATTTTAATATGGCACGAATATATAAACTCAATGAGTTATACTATTTGTGGTACTCATTTTAGAGTATCTTTGCTTCATTGCGAACATTATACTATTGAAAATTCGTTTCCATATTTTATCCAGATCTGAGATCACAAATCATTGTTACTAATTTACTTTCTTCAAAAAATGTTATGAATAATTTATTATGTATTAATTAAATAGAGATTCATCAATACTTGGAAAGAAAGGTTTTATTATGTTATATAAGTGATCGGCTTGTTTGGTATTGCCCGCATATTTGGCTGCGAGTCTTGCGTAACACCCACATGGCCAGTTCTTTCTTTTACTTTTTTCAAAGCAATCATATAATGTCTCATACACTTCAACGAGTGTGATGTCTGTGTTACTAATTTTTATAGTATCAATATTTGGTTGCGTAAAATGCTTAAGTAAAATAGCTCGGGCTAAATAATAAATAATATAATAATCCGATTCTGAGATCTTCTGTCTTTTACTCCAAAGTGATATACCAATGGAAATTACTTCATCATGTTTAAATTGCATAGCAAGTGAACAGAATTTACTGAGGGAAAAATCAGGATGAATCAGGGCTGGAAGCGTTTCGGTAATGTTGCGCGTCCATACTATTCCTGTTTTTATTATTTTGGCCGGAGAGCCAGCAATCATTGAAAAATCAATAAATGATCCATTAACAAGAGTTCCAGCTCCAACAACGCAGCCTTTATTGATTCTTGCACCTTTTAATATAATCGTATCGCGTGCTAACCAAACTTTATCTTCAATGACAACATCTTTAGAACGATTTATTCTTTTGCCAGTTTGCCTATCAAAAATACCATGCATGTCTGAATTGTAGATCCTACAATTAGCAAATAAACAGTCGTCACCGATAGAAATTGCACCATTTTCTGCTACATGTATGAAAATCATATCATTACAAATCAACCCATTACCTATAGTTAATTTGCAGTTTGATTCAATGATAATTCGACCTCTTAATTCACACAGATCGCCAATTTCTAACTCTCCACCGTTCCGAATTGTTATCGATGCTGAATTAAACTTAGTTCCATAACCTATTTTTATTTTTGGTTTGGACTCTGAATATTCAATATAGGATGAATACATCTCAATCCCGTTTGAAATTTCAAACGGAATGTCAGAATTATTTTTTAGTGTTGTTAAAATATTCAAAATTTTTTAATATCAAAGTGAAAATATTCCTAAAATATCATATCATATGAAAACTGTACATATCTCGGTTACGAGATCTTAACTGTTAGTTAATAGTGATTGGCTTATTTTTTATTAAATAAGGATTTTTTAGTGATCAGAATTTATCATTTACAATTTTATTCAGCCTGAGAGTGAAGTAATCAATTAATTTCTATTTTGTAAAAAGTTTCAGAATAAGCTTACATTTATGTAAAAACCAGTTGTCCAATATTAAGTCGGTTATTGGCTTGTTGCAGACTAATTTAGGACTTTATGCTATGATAAAAACCAATTTCATTCATAAAAAGTAATGGTGATTATGAGTTATCAAGTTCTAGCACGTAAATGGCGACCAAAATCATTTTCAGAAGTGGTAGGTCAGCAGCATGTTTTAAAAATTTTATCTAATGCGCTATCTCTAGAACGAGTTCATCATGCTTATCTATTTTCAGGTACTCGAGGCGTTGGAAAAACATCTATTGCTCGTTTATTAGCAAAAGGTTTAAACTGCGAAACGGGCATAACAGCCACACCTTGTAGTGTATGTGATAATTGCCGTGATATTGAGTTAGGACGCTTTGTTGATCTACTTGAAATCGATGCTGCTTCTAGGACTAAAGTAGAAGATACTAGAGAGATCTTGGATAATGTTCAATATCTCCCTACTAAAGGTCGATTTAAAATTTATCTCATTGATGAAGTGCATATGTTATCACGCAGTAGCTTTAATGCACTACTTAAAACATTAGAAGAACCACCAGAACATGTCAAATTTTTGTTAGCCACAACTGATCCCCAAAAATTACCAATAACTATATTGTCGCGCTGCTTGCATTTACATTTAAATGTACTTGATACTTCGCTAATTGCTGGGCAACTTTCTCATATTTTAAAATTGGAGCAGATTAAAAGCGATCCTAAAGCTATTTCGTTATTGGCTAAAGCCGCGAATGGCAGTATGCGTGATGCATTAAGCTTAACGGACCAAGCCATTGCACTTGGTAATGGTGAAGTTGATGCTGCATCAGTTAAGATGATGTTAGGTACTCTTGATAAATCTATCCCTTTTTCACTGATTGAAGCACTTTACCATAATGAAGGTAATACCTTAATGCAGCATATTGATATGGCAGCTACGCAAGGTGCAAATTGGGATTGTTTGTTAGCAGAAAGTATTGCACTTTTACATCAAATAGCTCTGTTGCAAGTTGTACCAACGGCATTAGGTGATTACATAGACCAAGAAGAGCGTATTCGTTTTTTAGCAAAGCATATGGCGCCAAACGATGTACAGTTATATTACCAAATCCTATTAATGGGTAGAAAGGATTTGGCATTTGCTCCTGATAAAAAAATTGGCACTGAAATGAGCTTTTTACGTGCTTTAGCTTTCATGCCTAAAAATATTAATAAAACTACAGAACCTAAATCCAATATTAAGCCACAGGTTGAGTTACGAGATGTACCTGAACCAAAGTCTCAGTTACAATCCACTCAATTTTTATCAAAAAAAAAGAGCAATGCAGAGTCTAAATCTCACTTAATTTCAGATCAAAATAACAATATATTGATTGACTCTCAGCCTATGCCTGTTGAACATTCAAGTGTTCAAGATGTATCGATTCCCGATGATGCATCATCTGTTACAAAAAATATATTAGAAATGCGAATGCAATTATTGAAAGGGGAACAAAAAACAAAAAAGTTTAAATCCAAAGTTGAGTCATTAGATCCAAAAACCGAGATAATCCATTCACCAATATCTTATGCTAAAAACATTTCTCAACTTACTGATAATACACAAGTAGAGTTAAAAACTATTGATAAAGATGAAAGTGACAACGAAACCCAAGAAGTCATTACTGCTGAAAATTATCAGTGGCAAGCTTGCGGTTATGTTGAGACTAAAGATGATTTAATTATTGACACTAAAACGTTCCGGGAATCGCTCAATGGAGATAAAACTCCTGCAATAACGAAAAAATTAATTGAGGAAACGGCACAAAAAGATGCATGGTGTGCTGAAATAGAACGGCTAGATTTATCGCCGTTAATCAGACAAATTGTTAGTAATTCATTTATTGAACAAATTGATGAAAATAATATTATTTTACATATGCGCTCAGCGTTAAAACATCTGGTTAACTCATCTTGTAATGTGACTAAAATAGAAAAAATTTTAGCTAATCATCGTCAACGAGCATTAAAAGTAAAGATTATTCTAGATGATAATAAGAATAATAAAACGCCTTTAGAAATGCGTGAAGATCTGTATCAACAAAAGCTTACACAAGCTAAAGTGACCATAAATGAAGATCCAAAAGTGTCGATGATCTGTCAATATTTTGAAGCGAAGATTGATGAGGCGAGTATTCGTCCTGTATAATTATGGGCTAAATTTTTTTTAATGAGGAATAAATATGTTTTCAGGCGGAAAAGGTGGTTTAGGTAATTTAATGAAGCAAGCTCAACAAATGCAAGCAAAAATGCAACAAGCACAGGAAGAAATTGCTAAATTAGAGGTGACGGGTGAATCAGGTGCAGGATTGGTTAAAGTTACTATAAATGGTGCACATAACTGTAAACGTGTTGAAATTGATCCTTCTTTAGTTACTGAAGATGACAAAGAAATGCTGGAGGATCTGATTGCCGCAGCATACAATGATGCAACCCGTCGTTTAGATGATGCTCAAAAAGAACGCATGGCTCAAGTGACTGGTGGTATGCAATTACCTCCCGGTTTTAAAATGCCATTTTAAACAATCTTTATTTGCTATAATAAATATTTTGAATTTGAATTGATTTAATTTCAGAATTCAAATAGGCAGAAAGAACAATACTAATTTCTTTCTGCTTAATTTGATAGAATTATTTACCAATAAAAATAAAATCATTAACTAATTTTTCATTATCATAAGTCATATCGCTTAACCTTTTTTTAAAAATTTCACACAAATCGTGTATCGAAATTTCCTTGACTTTGACATTATCATAATCATTTATTTCTTTGCTTTCACCTTTGGTTACAATCCAGACTTGTTTATTTTTACCTGTAAGTACCATTGTTTTTGGTGTAATACCACCATCAATTTTTTTTATGTTGAATGTCAGTTGTGATTTTTGGTTAAGCTTATTAATATAATTTTCTATTTGTTCTTCTTTATAAGATTCAAAATCGCTTTTCAATGTACAGTCATACATTACAGCTAAATTATCAATAATAAAAAAACCATCAGCTTTACCTGCTTGGCAGTCGCGATCGAATTGAAATATTTTATTTAAACCAATTAATTTTAATAAATCAAATACTGAATCTTCAAATGCAATAGGATCTGTTATGGATTTGATTTGTAGCACAGAATCAATTAAACGAGTTTTATAAGATTTAGCATCAATATTATTCTCCAATGAATTATCATCAGACAAATTCTGCTCATTATTTTTTGTTTCTTGATTATTTAAAAGTTTAATGTTCGTGGCGAATCTTATTCCTGAGTCTTTTTCATTAGCTGTAAAAGTAACTCGAGAGCCTATTTTCAATTCATCAATGTTTAAATTACTTAAATCTTTTTTTGTAAAATAATAATCATTTTTTTCATCTAATGCTCTTATAAATCCATAATAGCTGTCTTCATTATTTTTATCCGGATACAGGTTTTTGATTTGACTAATCACGTATAAGGCTCCTTAATAGCTTGAGGTGTTCTAAAAAAATAAATAACTCAACTGCTTAATTGATAGTCAATACTATAAATACATTTGGCGATATTTACCAGTATTATGTATATAAATATCTAATATAAATCATCTATTTCAATGTTAATTAAAGGATTTAAAAACCATTTGCCTGTCTATTTATACAGTTTTTCTTTATTAATTTTTTTCTATCAGGTAAACTAACTGATAAAGAATTCAAATTTTTGCTACCATTGCTTTGCAAATTAAACCTAATTTTCAAACAATAAAAATTATCAAATATTGTGTTTTTTAGCTATAACTTGTGTAACTAACATCGGATTATTAAGGATAAATTGTGATAGGTCGTCTACGTGGAACCATTATTGAAAAGCAACCTCCTAAAGTGTTAATTGAAGTTCGTGGAGTCGGTTACGAGGTTTTTATGCCAATGACCTGTTTTTATGAATTACCGGAAAATGGTCAAGAGGTTATTGTATTAACCCATTTTGCCGTACGTGAAGATGCTCAACTATTGTATGGTTTTAATCAAGAACAAGAGCGAGAACTATTTCGTGAGTTAATTAAAGTTAATGGTGTTGGTCCAAAATTGGCATTAGCGATTTTATCTGGTATGTCAGCTCAACAATTTATCAATGCGGTGGAGCAGGGAGAAATTAAGACTTTAGTGAAGTTGCCTGGGGTCGGGAACAAAACAGCTGAACGTTTGATTGTCGAAATGAAAGATCGTCTTAAACGTTTTTCTAAAGAACTGTCACCAATGAGCACTATGATTGAAACGAATAGTGTTAATAAATCATCCAATCAAATTGAAAGCGAAGCAGTGTCAGCACTTATTGCATTAGGTTATAAACCACAAGAAGCCAGTCGTATTATCAATAAAGTTATAGAGCCTAATATGGACTGTGAAACACTCATTCGCGAAGCTTTGAAAGCAGCATTATAAATAGGGATTCAGTATGATTGAAGCGGATCGTTTGATTGCCCCACAAGCGCAAAAGGAAGAAGAATCACTTGATCGTGCTATTCGTCCTAAATGTTTGGACGAATACATTGGTCAACCGCAAGTTTGTGAACAGATGAAAATTTTTATTCAAGCTGCTAAGCAGCGTAGTGATGCGCTTGATCATGTATTGATTTTTGGTCCTCCCGGCCTTGGTAAAACTACTTTAGCAAATATTGTTGCTAATGAAATGGACGTTAATTTGCGTACTACTTCTGGTCCTGTTTTAGAAAAAGCAGGTGATTTAGCGGCAATGCTAACCAATTTAGAACCTAACGATGTACTATTTATTGATGAAATCCATCGTCTTTCACCTGTAGTAGAAGAGATTTTATATCCAGCGATGGAAGATTATCAGTTGGATATTATGATTGGCGAGGGGCCAGCAGCACGTTCAATTAAGATCGATCTTCCACCTTTTACATTAATTGGGGCTACAACACGAGCTGGGTCACTCACATCGCCGCTACGTGATCGTTTTGGTATTGTACAGCGCCTGGAATTTTATCGGGTTGAAGATTTGGAATATATTGTCGGTCGAAGTGCCAAATTTTTAGGGATGGATTTATCTGACGAAGGGGCACATTTAATTGCTAAACGTTCACGTGGTACACCAAGAATTGCTAATCGCTTATTGCGCCGCGTGCGTGATTATGCTGATGTAAAATCAAAAGGTATTATCGATCAAAAAATTGCTGCTCAGGCACTTGATATGTTGGATGTAGATAATCAAGGTTTTGATTATATGGACCGAAAGTTATTGCTCACTATTATTGAAAAATTTCTGGGTGGGCCGGTAGGTCTTGATAATATTGCTGCAGCTATAGGTGAAGAGCGTGAAACGATTGAAGATGTACTCGAACCGTTTTTGATTCAACAAGGTTATATTCAAAGGACACCAAGAGGGAGAATTGCGACACCACATGCTTATCGGCATTTTGGTATCATTCAAAATGAATAATTATTTTTCCACTTAATAAGAAGGTTTAAAAAAGCACGATTTAAATTAGGTCGTGCTTTTTGTTAGAAGATTTGGTTTAACCGAGTTCTTTTTCAGTAAAAATACCACTAAATAAATCGGTACTCAGGTAGCGTTCACCTGAAGAGGGTAAGATTACTACAATGGTTTTATTCGCATATTCAGGTAATTTTGCTAAACGATCAGCCGCGTAAACAGCAGCACCAGATGATATACCTGCTAATATACCTTCTTTTTCCATTAATTCACGAGCTGTTTCAATGGCTTGTTCGGTAGTGACTTTTTCAACCAAATCAACCAGACTTAAATCTAAGTTTTCTGGAATAAATCCTGCACCGATACCCTGAATGTTGTGTGGTCCTGGTTTAATTGGTTCGCCCGCTAGCGCTTGGCTAATAACTGGAGAGGTAGTTGGTTCAACAGCAACAGCTATTATGTTTTTGCCTTGGTTTTTTTTGATATAACGAACCGTACCAGTAAAAGTACCACCAGTACCGACACCAGCAATAAAAATATCTACTTGACCATCTGTATCATTCCAAATTTCAGGTCCTGTGGTTTTTTCATGAATTTCTGAATTAGCAGGATTGCTAAATTGTTGTAACATAATATTTTTCTTAGGATTGCTTGCTACAATCTCTTCGGCTTTTTCAATCGCACCTTTCATACCTTTTACCGCTTCGGTCAATATTAAATTAGCGCCTAAAGCTTTAAGTAGTTTACGACGTTCTATACTCATGCTTTCTGGCATGGTTAGAGTCAATTTATAGCCTCGTGCAGCAGCAACAGTTGCAAGAGCGATACCTGTATTACCACTAGTTGGCTCGATTAATTCGACGTCCGATGTTAATAATCCGCGTTTTTCTGCATCCCAAATCATATTCGATGCAATACGACATTTAACGCTAAAACTGGGATTGCGCGATTCTACTTTGGCTAAAATATTTCCATTACCAAAATGCTTTAAACGAACTAGAGGCGTGTGACCGATAGTTTGGGAATTATCATCAAATATTTTACTCATTAAATAGTCCTTATACAAAATTTAAAGGGAATAGCGCCTTAATAATCGCTGACGATAATGACATTATAAAGATAACTTAAAAAGATGATAATAAATAATAATTGTAACAATATTCTTTTTTGATATAAGAATCGTATTATGTCATTAAAAATGAAATGCCTTTAAACATATTGATTAACAGACATCATCCAATTAAAGGAGTTTAATAGACATATAATAATATATCTCTATGATTGATATTGAAGAAAGCATAAATAAAGTATCCAGATATTCATCAAAACAAATATTCAATAGTGAGATATAAAAGAAGAATGTAAACAATAATTAGGCAGATTGAGCTACACATTAATATTAGACTGTGAGGAAAACTTTTCCAACTAATGGAGTAAATCCATACAGAAAACCGCACATTAACAATTTAACAAACTCTGAAATATCTGTCTGATTATATATAAAAACTGAACAGCTAGGTGAGAAAATTAATAATAATTAAAACCTTTATTATTAAATCAATATCAAATGGTAAATTGATAATTGGGATTTTGAAATTTATATTGCTATGTTTTTGTATTATGAAAGATAAGGTTATTTAGCATCAATGCGTTTAACATCCATGATTTAAAAATATTCATTCTTAAAATAAATAATATAAGATTTTAATTCTGTTGTAAGCAAATACTATAATTCAATCTAGGCTATCGTTTTCTATTTCTAATTCAATTTTTTTTATTGCTTGTTCACAGCGATAGATTCGATTATCCAATGTTGCAACTTTAATATGATTAATTGATTCTGATGATAGTTCAAATTCATATTTCATATCTTGTAATCGTCTTAGATAATCCAAATGTCTTGAGTGTTTTTCTGCAAGTGTTTCTTGAATAATACAATTTGTTCGCTGTTGACGTAGATATCCTGTAGCAAGTTCACGGGTAAGGGCACTGATTTGATCAATAAGTTTTTCCGACAAAAACTCAATTTGCGAGAATTTCTGGGAGAGTGCCGCATCACAAATAGCTTGATATGTGAGTTTAATTTTATCAAGATAGAATTGGTTATTGGATTCAATTTTGCTTGTATTAAACAAATGCTGATCAAAATAACGTTCTTGAAAAGGCTGTTGATCAGATAAATTTATCTCCTGTTGTAGTGCATTGATTTGACTTTTTAATTTTCCCAAAAATTTTTGCATGAATAAATCTTCTTTAATCGTTAGATGTATCATCATCTTGCCCAAAATAATTACCTAAGTGAATTTTTGATAAGTTGATAAGTTGCATGAATGCCTCAAAAGTTAATTTTTCATTTTTGTTTGTATTTACATCTAATGCTTGTTTCTCGATGAGTTGTAACTTGATTCGATTATAGCAATCAACTAAATTAAGAGGTAAAGGTGATTGTGAACGTCGACCTAACCAAAATATACCTTGTAAAGGTAAGCTCAAGACAAATAAAATTGTTAAAATTGTTACTGCAAGCTGCGCAGGCGTATAATATTGCCAAACAATTAGACCGACAATGATAGGTGGCAGATATTTTGTTAGGGTTTTTATGTGGTTAATGATTTTTAATTCAGGAAATGAATGCATCAATTGTTGATCTGTAGGACAAAGCTTCATATACCTTTGTCCAGCCTTAAATGTATTAACTAAATTCATCTTGTTGGGATTCCTCGACATTCACTTCTTATTGTCTTAAAATAATGCCATTCAAATTGGGGACTCTCTCTATTTTATCTCAAAAAGCAAGATATCAGAAGTCACCTTAACGTAATCACATCGATATTTAAAATCATGTGTTGAGTTACCAATTTTGATTGGTATATATCTTTTTATTCAATTTATAGGAATTACTATGTCATCAAGTAATAACGCTCTTGTTCTTAATTGCGGAAGTTCTTCATTAAAATTTGCCATTATTAACCCTGAAAATGGTGATGAATTTTTATCTGGGTTAGCTGAATGTTTTAATCTTCCTGATGCACGTATTAAGTGGAAACTTGATGGTGTTAAGAACGAAGCTTCTTTAGGTGCTGGAGCCGCTCATAGTGAAGCAATTAGATTTATTGTTAATAGCATCTTCCCTCAAAAACCAGAATTATTAGATAGTATTAAATCTATTGGACACCGTATTGTTCACGGTGGTGAAAAATATACTCAATCTGTCGTAATCGATGATTCAGTATTAAAAGGCATTGAAGAAGCAGCAGCATTTGCACCTTTACATAATCCTGCACATTTAATCGGTATTCGCGAAGCTTTTGCTGAATTTCCTCATTTAAAAAATAAAAATGTGGCTGTTTTTGATACTGCATTCCATACAACTATGCCAAAAGAAGCTTATTTGTATGCTATTCCTAACGAACTTTATACTAAACATGGTATTCGTCGTTATGGTGCACATGGTACGAGCCATTATTACGTTAGCCGTGAAGCTGCAAAATTATTAAATAAACCAGTAGAAGAAACAAATGTAATTACTTGTCATTTAGGTAATGGTGCATCAATTACTGCTGTTAAAAACGGTAAATGTGTTGATACTTCAATGGGCTTAACTCCACTTGAAGGTTTAGTAATGGGTACACGTAGTGGTGATATCGATCCTGCTATCATGTTCTTCTTACACGATAACTTAAATATGTCCGTTGCTGATATAAATAATCTTTTAAATAAAAAATCTGGTTTACTAGGATTAACTGGTGTAAGTAGTGATTGTCGTTATGTAACTGATAACTATGATAGTGATGAAAATGCAAAAAATGCTTTAGATGTCTTTGTTCACCGTTTAGTTAAATACATTGGTGGTTATGCAATGCTTTTAGACGGTCGTTTAGATGCAATCGTATTTACTGGTGGTATTGGTGAAAATTCTGAAGAAGTTCGTCGTATGGCATTACAAAAATTAAGTCTTCTTGGTTTTGAACTGGATCAAGAACGTAATCTTGCTGCACGTTTTGGTCATGGCGGTACAATTACTAAAGACGGCTCTGCCGTTGCAATGGTGATTCCAACCAATGAAGAACTTGTTATTGCTCAGGATGCTGCGCGTCTAACTGCTTAATAAACGTTTAGAACCGCCGAAATGGCGGTTTGTTTTTACATAATAAAGAATTTAAGAGGAAATCAATTATGTCTCGTACTATTATGCTAATCCCAACCGGAACCAATGTAGGGTTAACAGGTGTGAGTCTTGGTGTTATTCGAGCTATGGAGCGTCAAGGTATTAACTTAAACGTTTTTAAACCAGTTGCCCAGCCAAGAGCGGGCGGTGATGCCCCTGATAATACCACCACGTTGGTTAGTAATAACACAACAATTCCAGTTTTAAAACCACTTAAAATGAGCCATGTTGAAAACTTATTAGGTTTAAATCAACAAGATGTGCTAATGGAAGAAATCGTTGCCCTATATGCTGAAAATACCAAAGGTGCTGACGTTGTATTAGTTGAAGGTATTGTGCCAACTTCTGATTATCCTTTTGCCAATGAATTAAATAATAACATCGCTAAAACTCTTGGTGCTGAAATTATATTTGTTGTCAATATGGGTAAAGACACACCTGAACAATTAAAAGAACGTATTGAAATTGCACGCTCTAATTTTGGTGGTATTAAAAATGAAAAAATTGTTGGCGTAATTGTCAATAAAGTTAATGCGCCAGTTGAAGAGCAATCGCTCGCTCGCCCAGATGTTGCAGAAATTTATCATACTCCAAAATTTGACGATAAAAAAATCACGATTAAAGATTTAAACGAATTTAGTCCACTTCCTGTACTTGGTTGTATTCCTTGGAATATGGATCTAAGTGCTTGTCGTGCTATTGATATTGCCAAACATTTTGATGCCAAAATTATCAATGAAGGCGGTATTAAAAATCGTCGTATTAAACACATTTCTTTCTGTTCTAGAAGTGTACCTAATATTATTAGTCATCTACAACCTAATGCGTTATTAGTGACTTCTGCTGACCGCTCAGATGTACTTGTAACTATTGGTTTAGCTGCGATGAATGGCGTATCAATCGGTGGGGTGTTATTAACGGGTGGTTATGAAATAGATGAAAAAGTCTATAAATTATGTCAACCAGCATTTGATACTGGTTTACCAGTGTTTACCGTTCAAACTAATACATTCCAAACTTCAATCAACTTGCAACAATTTAATTTAGAAATTCCGGTTGATGATAAGGAACGTATGGAAAACACACAAAACTTTGTGGCTGATCATATTGATTCTAACTGGGTTAAATCATTAAATGAAGTAGTGAATTCAGCTCGTCGACTATCACCACCAGCATTCAGATATCAATTAACAGAACTTGCACGTAATGCAAAAAAAGTGGTGGTTTTACCAGAGGGTGATGAGCCAAGAACAATTAAAGCTGCTGCAATTTGTGCAGAGCGAAATATTGCAAAATGTGTACTTATTGGTAATCCTGATGAAGTTCGTAAAGTGGCAGCATCTCAAGGTGTTACATTAGATGCTGGAGTTGAAATCGTTGATCCAGATACAATTCGTGAAAAATATGTACCACGTTTAGTTGAATTGCGTAAAAATAAAGGTATGACCGAAGTTATTGCGCGTGAACAATTAGCCGACAATGTCGTACTTGGTACAATGATGCTTGAAGCGAACGAAGTAGATGGTCTTGTATCAGGTGCAGTTCATACGACAGCTAATACTATTCGCCCACCATTACAATTAATTAAGACTGCGCCAGGTAGTTCACTTGTATCATCTGTTTTCTTTATGTTAATGCCAGACCAAGTTTATATCTATGGTGACTGTGCAATAAATCCAGATCCTAATGCACAAGAACTTGCTGAAATTGCTATTCAATCAGCAGATACAGCAATTGCTTTTGGTATCGAACCACGTGTAGCGATGATTTCGTATTCAACAGGTAGTTCAGGTCAAGGAGCTGATGTTGAGAAAGTGAAGGAAGCAACTCGTATTGCTCAAGAAAAACGCCCAGATCTTATGATTGACGGTCCATTACAGTATGATGCGGCAGTAATGCCAGATGTGGCTAAATCTAAAGCTCCAAATTCACAAGTAGCGGGTAAAGCAACTGTATTTATCTTCCCTGATTTAAATACGGGGAATACTACATACAAAGCAGTACAGCGTTCTGCTGATCTTGTATCTATTGGTCCAATGTTACAAGGTATGCGCAAACCTGTTAATGACTTGTCTCGTGGTGCGTTAGTTGACGATATCGTGTATACTATTGCATTAACAGCTATTCAATCAGCACAAGAACAGAACGCTGGTAAATAGTTTATATTAATGTTTCAATTTGTGAGAGGTTAGTTAATAACCTCTCATTTCTAATTATTTATAACACCTTTTCATTTATAAGAAACAAAATAATTAAAAGAGTGTTTATTGTATATTATTTGTAGATTTTGTTCACTCCAACTTCTTTAATTATTTAAGAATAATTAATTTAGATTAATTTATTTTTAGTTATCAGCGTATTCTATTTCATTCATTCATTCATTCATTCATTCATTCATTCATTCATTTATTAATTAGTTTCATATTTTGGTTGCTCATTTAATTCATTTTAATGATTCAACAAGCACGGTTTATGTTAGTAATTTTAATTTCCTGCTTGAAAATGATGCTTACTTTTGTTGAATAAATTGATTTTAAATTAATATTATCAGAGTTAAAGATTATGTACACTTCTAATCAAAACTTAATCATAATTATTGATCCAATCTTTTATCTTGAACTTTTATGATATGAAGTAAAAGTATTAAACGCTGTCATAGGATTTGAAAATACAAAGCTTTAATATCGAAATTTTATTGAAAGTGCAGTTTTAGAAACATCAGCTCCTATTATCCTTTTATAAATTTTATACTACTGCTAAAAAATAATAATTCAACGCGATATTTAATTTATTGCTTTATTTCCTAGCCATGTTAAGTATCTTTTTACAAATATTTATTACGTAAAAAAATGCCGACATGCTATTTAAGGTTAATGATTAGATGGTACAATACCAACTAATTTTTATATTGGCTTATATTTTAGGAATTAAAATTGATGAATAAAGACATCCACCAACAGCGTATATTGATTTTAGATTTTGGTTCACAAGTAACGCAATTAATTGCTCGAAGAGTGCGTGAAATTGGTGTGTATTGTGAACTTTGGCCGTGGGATGTTTCGGAAGAAAAAATCAAACAATTTAATCCTAAAGGCATCATTCTATCTGGTGGTCCTGAAAGTACTACCGATCAAAATAGCCCTAGAGCTCCAGAATATGTGTTTAACGCAGGCGTTCCCGTGTTAGGTATCTGCTATGGTATGCAAACTATGGCAATTCAAGTAGGTAAGGGCGGACAAGTTACTGCATCTAATCAACGAGAATTTGGTTATGCTAAAGTTGATATTCTTGCAAAATCAAAATTAACAGAAGGTATTTTAGATAGCACCAATGATGCTGGTATTGAGCAACTGGATGTCTGGATGAGTCATGGTGATAAAGTTACTTCATTACCTGACACATTCACCCTAATTGGGCAAACAGAAACTTGTCCATTCGCTATTATGGCCAACGATGAAAAACAGTTTTATGGTGTACAGTTCCATCCTGAGGTAACGCATACGGTTAAAGGATTAGAGTTATTAACGCGTTTTGTTATTGATATTTGTCAGTGTGAAAGACTATGGACACCATCTTCTATTATTACTGATGCAATTACCCGTATAAAAGAAAAAGTTGGTAAAGATAAAGTATTACTAGGTTTATCTGGTGGTGTTGATTCTTCGGTTACTGCATTATTATTACATCAAGCAATTGGTGACCAGCTAACTTGCGTCTTTGTTGATCATGGGTTATTACGTTTAAATGAAGCAAAGCAAGTCATGGACATGTTTGGTGATAAATTTGGTTTAAATATTATTGCAATTAATGCCGAAGATCGATTTATGGCCGCATTAAAAGGAGAGGTTGATCCTGAAGCTAAACGTAAAATCATTGGTCGTGAATTTGTCGCTGTTTTTGATGAAGAGGCGGCAAAATTAAAAGATGTCAAATGGCTTGCTCAAGGCACCATCTATCCAGATGTCATTGAATCAGCTGCTGCTGATACAGGTAAAGCCCACGTGATTAAATCTCATCATAATGTTGGTGGTTTACCTGAAGATATGAAAATGGGGCTAGTTGAACCATTAAGAGAATTATTCAAAGATGAAGTACGTAAAGTTGGTTTAGAACTCGGTTTGCCTTACGATATGCTTTACCGTCATCCATTCCCTGGACCAGGTTTAGGGGTGCGTGTTCTTGGTGAAGTGAAAAAAGAGTATTGTGATTTACTACGACAAGCCGATGCTATTTTTATCGAAGAACTTTATAAAGCTGACCTATACCACAAAGTTAGTCAAGCATTTACCGTATTTTTACCAGTACGCTCGGTAGGAGTAATGGGAGATGGGCGAAAATATGATTGGGTTGTCTCATTACGTGCAGTTGAAACTATCGACTTCATGACCGCTCACTGGGCTCATCTTCCTTATGACTTTTTAGGTAGAGTATCAAACCGTATTATTAATGAAGTCAATGGAATATCACGAGTTGTATATGATATAAGTGGAAAACCGCCTGCAACCATTGAATGGGAGTAAAAAATACTTCTATTAGGTGTAATATTAAAAAATCCAGTTATCCATAACGATGTAACTGGATTTCTGTTTTTAAATATCTATTCTCTTGTCGTGAATCTTTATATTTTTTTGTAAAAAATGACAGTAAAATTATTAATATATAGTAAATGTAATGTTTCTACCATCTAAAATTTAATTAGTATTTAAAGGTGGGGCTTCATTAAAAGAAATCAAATTAAAGGCATTAAAATCACAGTATAAGGTCTTTAAGATTATCGATTGTGTTGTTTAGTATGTGAGTTTTGCTACAACTGGTTTAGTCAAATTTTGATTCAATTATAAGATTAATGTTCTTCTAGAGACATTGATAATTGGTAAGTGTCCAATTATTTCTTTAATTATACCTGATAAAAAATGCTTATAAACTCAGGCTGATTAAGTTGTATTTTGATAACGATTAGGAATTAATTTCCTCTAAAATAATTATTAATACATCGAAAACAGCTTTTCAATCAGTGTTAACAAATATCCAAACTGAAAGGCATTCCTAAACTGACAACATATCATATCGCTGTATGGCAGCGTATATAAACGCTCAGAAAATGATAAATCTTGAAATAATGAAATAACTCTTAATGATTTAAGATTGATAGGATTATATTTAGATAATAAGTTTGGTTGATTATTAGGGAAATTTATATATAGGTATGATAAAAACCGAAAGATATTAGAGTCGTATTTATACTGATGATGAGTTTTAATAATTTTGAATTTATAGGTATTAGAATATAAATTGTAGTCAAATTAAGAAAAAGATGTGGTATGTATGTCCTGATAACAATTTGATGTAAATAATATTGAAAATAAAGAACATGAAATAATTTACTTATTGAAAAAGACACATAGAAATTTTAACAATAGATTCATGCTAACAGTGTCATTAAACATCAATTGCTGAACATTGTTATACATATAGGTTATACAATACGGTTATTTAAAGAGATTTATAAAAAATAAAATTATTAGAAAGATGCATGTTTATTAACCTATTTAAAGATTGTGTGATAGTTAAATAACCAAATAGAAGGATAATTCTTTTTAATTTAGAACTTTAAAGTAAATTTAATTAAAATTTATATCCATCTTTGATATCATAAAAAATTAATATTTAATTAATTATAAAGGCAATTTTATGTTTAATTTGAAAAAGTATTTTTTAATTATATTGGCATTGTTTAGTGCTTCTTGTTTTTCGCTTGATCGGGTGGTTATGTTTGTTTGTACAGGAAACACTGGTCGTAGCCCAATGGCAGAAGCATTAGCTAAAGATTATGTAAAAAAACATCATTTAAATATCATAGTTGAATCACGTGGTGTAAATGTTGATCCTAATGAGATCACCCCTGAAGAAGGCAGTGTCAAAGTATTAAAAAATAGAAACATTGATATTTCCTCTCATAAAGCGACTCAACTAGTCAAAGAAGATATTGATTCATCAGATTATTTATTAACAATGACACAAAACCATAAAGATAAAATTTTAGATAAATTTCCAGAATCTGAAGGCAAAGTCTTTACATTATCTGAATTTGCTACAGGTAAAAATGAAGATCTATCTGATCCTTATAAAATGCCAATGGCTGCTTATATTAAAGTTGAAAATCAATTAGATAAATTTTTACCATTAGCACTTGATAAGATTGCGAAAGAGGAATAATCCCTAAATTCAAATTAGATTAGCAAGTTTATAAACGCCTAGAGATTTTTTTATTTAATTATTAAGTAATTAAATCTTCTAGGTGTTTTTTTAGCAAATTAATAAAATCAGTTTACATTATTTTTAAGATTAAAAACTGTATAATCTTGACGATAAAAATTTCGTATTGCTATAATTTTACTGAATGTTAAGAAAAATTAACAATTAAATACCAAACATTAATTTATAGGGTAATCCTTAAATTTGATTCCCCCTCTCTATGTAATTTGACCAAAAACTAACCAAAGTCACCGTAATTTAACTACTAAAAAAATTTTGTAAAAAAAATTAAAGTTTTGTTAACGTTTATAATTTTTTTTAACATATTGATTATAAATAAAAAAAAATATTTCTGCTTAAAAACCCTCATTTTTATGACCTGCCGGAAAACTTACTTTGTATACAATTTAACCGTTAAAATATTAAAAAAAACATAAAGTTAATGCAGTTTTTATTTAAACAGTTTACATGAACAGATAATCTATATAATATTGTCGTTTGTAAAGAACGAATCAATTAATGACGTTAATTACTAAGTTTTCATAAAGGATTTGAAAGCTTTTTTGTAGTACAAAAAGGAGCAGTACAAAAATGATTATAAATTTATAAAATTAATTCTATTTTTTATAGGCAAAAAAGATGAAAAAAATAAAACTTACGCCCTATCAATCAATTTTTTATTACGAATGGCTAGCAAACCCATCAAGGAGCGATTACAACATCGTTTCTGATAATATAATCTCTGGAGAACTTAATCTTAGAAAATTTTCCGAAAGTTTTAAAAAAATTATTAATGAGCATTTTGTTTTTAAGAGTTACGTTGTAAATCAGGACGATGGTATTTTTTGGCAAAAAAGAGAATCAATTACAGAAGAAAATTTAAAGACAGTAATCGTTTATCACGATAAACCTTTAAGTAATGAAGATATCAGTAAAATTGTTGCTGAGCCCTTTGATTTAGAGAAGGATATTCCTGCCAGACTTCATATAATTCAAGTTGGTCATCAACAATATCGAATTATTTTAGTCTTTCATCATATTTTAGTTGATGGTGTAAGTACTCAAGAGTTTTGGGACAAACTTGGTCAATACTATAACGATATACCTTATGAGCTACCGTCATATGAGGTTCAAGCTCAAATGCATCAAAAATTAAACGATTCTTATCATGAAATTTTAAACGCACAAAGACAGCAGATGGAAGATTTCTGGAAAGAAGAGTTACAAGATGTAAAAAATATCGACTTAACTTTCTTAAAGTTATCAACCGAAAAACCAAAGCAATCAAATTCGTTTAAGCCTTATATAAGTGAATTTACTTTTAGCTATGATGAAAATATTTATAATCAAATTAAAGCAATACGACGTAAACATAAAATAACACCATATTTATTCGGTCAATTGGTAATGGCTTTGTTGTTAAATAAAATGACATCTCAAAGTGCAATTCCTCTTGTTTACCCAATAGCGTTTAATGAAGGTAAAGAATTAATATATGGCGCTCACATTAATACATTACCTGTTGTTTACCATTTTGAAGAGGATTCAACTTTAGAATCTGTTATACAAAATATTTTGGTTCATTATAAAAAGGTGAAACAGACAGGCGCAAAATACTTACCTATTTACGATATTATGCAGTTTGCTGAAAATGCTAATGTTCTTGATGTGGCATTTGTGCAAACATTCCTTCGTGACCATAAAATGAATCTTAATGGAATGATTGATGGAGCCGTTAATCATGAATTTCAGATAGATTTATCAAATAAATTAGTATTTGAACAAGAAGAATATAATAACCAGATTAATTATCGCGTTAAATTTAGTGAACAACAATTAGATAAACAACTGGTAGAACAACTTGTGAAATTCTATCAAAGACTGTTTATAAAGTTACTTGACTATTTAAGCAATGATCAAGCCGATATTTCAATAAATGACATTGAGTTTCTTAATGAAGATGACTTAAAAGTTTTAATTCATGATATAAATCAGACTCAACAACCGTATCAAAGTGATAAAATCATTGCTCAATTATTTGAAGAACAATGTCAAAAAACACCAAACAATGCTGCTGTGCTTTTTGAAAACATTGAAATGTCTTACGCTGAATTAAATTCCAAAGCAAATCAATTTGCTCATTATCTTCAAGAGCATTTTTCGATCAAACCGAATGATTTAGTTGGACTTTACTTAGATCGTACAGAACAAATTATTGTTGCTATTTTAGCTGTGCTTAAATCAGGAGCAGCTTATGTTCCAATAGATCCAACAGCACCTTCAGAGCGCAACAAATATATTTTAGAAGATGCAAATATTCGTGCAGTGATAACACATTCTCATTACGTTGATAAATTGAATGTATTAATGCCAACGGTGGAAAGTGTTCCGGTTGATGATTCTTCTTTTATTACAACCTTACAAAATTATTCAACAGATAATACTATTATTGAAACTAAACCAAATGATTTAGCTTATGTCATTTATACCAGTGGAACAACGGGTAATCCGAAAGGAACTTTAATTGAGCAACATAACGTTAATCGCTTAATTATTGGAGCTAATTATGTTGAAGTTGACGAGACAGATCGCATAGTATGTATTGCAGGATATCATTTTGATGCATCAATTTATGAAATATTCAGTGCTTTACTGAATGGCGCTGGAGTAGTTATTACTGCTAAAGAAAATCTCTTAGATTTAGATAAATTTAATCAATTAATTGAGCAACATCACATTACCAATTTTCTTGCTATATCTACATTTTTCAATACGTTAGTTGATGCTCAATTACCTAATTTAGCAAAATTGCGTTATATTCTAGCTGGAGGAGAAGCCTTATCAGCTGTTCACGTCAATAAATTTCTTAAATTGTATCCAAATGTAAAACTCGTGAATGCCTATGGTCCAACAGAAACGACTACGCTTGCTACAACTTATTTAACGAACAAAAGTCAAACATCATTCACTAACAATGTACCTATCGGCGTACCATTACCAAATACATCGGTATATGTTTTAAATCCACAACGTCGCCCAGTTCCTATTGGCTGTATTGGAGAACTTTATATTGGTGGCGCAGGTGTTGGTCGTGGTTATCTGAACAATGTTGAAATGACAAATAAAGTGTTCATTAAGAATCCATTTCAAACCGAAGATGAACGAAAGCAAAATTACAATGACCGTATCTATAAAACAGGTGATTTAGTCCGTTTCTTACCAGATGGCAACATTGAATATATTGGTCGTAATGACTTTCAAGTAAAAATTCGTGGTTTCCGTATAGAGCTTGGTGAGATCGAAACTCATTTAATGATGCATCCACAGATTAAACAAGCGACAGTGTTAGCTTTAAATAATCAAAGCGGTTATAAATATTTAGCTGCATATTATGTCGCTGATAATGAACTTGACTCAGCAGAATTGGCAGCGTATTTATTGAATGTGATACCTGAATATATGGTACCTTCAACATTTATACATCTACTGGTTATGCCTGTAACTATCAATGGTAAAATTGATCAAAGAGCATTACCAAAACCAGTGTTACTAACCCAAAGTAGCTATGTTGCACCTAGTTCAACCATTGAGCATTCGATTGTAGAGTCTATCGCCAGTTTATTAGGATTTGAAGCGAGTGCTATCAGTGTTACTGATGATTTTTTCCGTTTGGGCGGCAATAGTATTTTGGCTATTAAATTGTCAAGTAAGTTAACTCGAGAATTTGACCGATCTATTCGAGTTGCTGATATTTTCACTTTCCGTACTGCGCAAAAAATAGCTCAATTTATTGATAAAAATCAAGAAAGAAGACAATCAATAAGTGTGATGCCAGTTGAGCATATTGAGCAACAATTATTATCCTTTGCTCAAGAACGTCTGTGGTTTATTGATTCTTATGAAGGTGGCAGTAATGCTTATAATGTTCCATTGGTATTCAAGCTTAAAAGCAACACAGATATTAATATACTTGAAAAAGCAATACATGCAATTATTGATCGACATGAAGTTTTACGTTCACTAATTAAAACCAATGCTCAGGGAATTGGATATCAACAAGTTATTGATTTACAACAGTTCTCTTGGAAGATCAATAAACAAAATTGTTCAAACAAAGCTGAGCTTGAAGCTGCAATTTATGATGATCTACATAAAACCTTTATTTTATCCGAAGAATTACCAATTTCTGTTTGTTGTTATCAATTTGCCGGTGATAATTATTTAAGTATTGTCATTCATCATATTGCATTTGATGGTTGGTCAACTGATATCTTTTTAGATGAATTAGTCAATCTTTATCATTACGTTACGGCCTTATCTCAAGGAGATAGTCAGTACGCAGAAACATTACGTTTACCAGCCGTTGAAGTGCAATATAAAGACTTTGCTTTATGGCAACGTAATCTATTACAAGGTGATTTTTTAAATAATCAATTGAATTTCTGGAAAGGGCAATTAGAAGATTTTGAACAACTTAATTTGCCTACCGATTATTCGCGTCCAAGGGAGATTGATTACAGTGGTCATGATGTTACTTTTGAACTGAACGAGCAATTAAGTCAACAAATCCGTTCACTTGCCAATGAGCTTAATGTGAGTGTTTATTCGGTATTATTGAGTGGCTTTTATTTATTATTAGGCACCTTTAGTAATCAAAAAGATGTGGTTGTTGGTTCACCGATTGCTGGTAGAAATTATTCAGGCATTGAAAATACCATCGGCTTTTTTGTTAATACTTTAGCATTACGCAAATGTATTGAGCCTAAAGATAGTTTAAAATCATTTATATTACAGACAAGTGAGCTAGTAACCCAAGCTCAACAATATCAAGATTTGCCATTTGAACGATTAGTTGATGCATTAGCGATTGAAAAAGATTCTTCTCGTCATCCAATATTCCAAGTAATGTTTGGCGTACAGTCATTCGGGGCAGCGATACGAAATGGTAAAACAGAAGAATTATTATCTTTATACCAAAGTGAAATTGTTAATTATCAATCAGCTAAGTTTGATATGACAGTAATGCTTGATGACTCTAAATCAGTTATCACAGGCTTATTTAATTATGCTTGCAAACTGTATCGTAAAGAAACAATTGAGCATTACATCACCATTTATCAAACTATTTTAGAGCAGTTTTCTCAAATGTGTGAGTCAGAAAAACCATTGACAGAAATGCGTTTAGTGGATGCGGCTACTTTCAATCAATTGGTTTTTGAAAAAAATAAACCGTTTCAACCTTATGCAAGAAATAAATCTGTTGCGGAATTATTTGAGGAAAAAGTTAATCAAGTACCTAATAATATTGCAGTAATTTTCCAAGATACTGAATTATCTTATCAACAAATAAATGAGCAAGCTAATCAGTTGGCACGTTATCTGCAAGAACACTTTGATATAAAACCTAATGATTTGATTGGTCTTTATCTTGATCGTTCTCAATATATCCTGATCTGCTTCTTAGCCATTTTGAAAGCAGGTGGGGCTTATGTTCCATTGGATCCAAATGCTCCAGATCCACGTAATCAGTTCATTATGCAAGATGCAAAAGTCAAAGCCGTTCTTACGACTAAAAATCATTGTGATAAATTAACTGGTTTAGCGCCTAATTTATCAATATTGGCTGTTGATCAAGCTGATTTTCATGATAATTTACAAAATTATGCAAAAGATAATCTTTTGATTAAAGCGAATCCACATGATTTAGCTTATGTTATCTATACAAGTGGAACAACAGGGAATCCAAAAGGAACGCTTATAGAGCATCAGAATCTTAACAACTTTATTGTTAATGCTAATTATGTCAAAATTAATCCTAACGATCGTTTATTAAGTATCTCAGGTTATCAATTTGACGGTTCTGTTTACGATTTCTATACTCCGATACTTAATGGTATACCACTGGTTATTGCTGAAAAAGAGACATTTTTAGATTTAGATCAGTTTAATGCGTTAATTGCTGATAAAAAAATTACAAATTTCTGTTGTACAACAACTTTTTTCAATGCATTAGTCGATAATGAGGTTGCTAATTTAAATTTATTAAATTACATTTTTGTGGGTGGTGAAGCTTTATCAGCGCATCATATTAATAAGTGTCATCAACTTTATCCACATGTGAATGTTGTTAATGCTTATGGTCCAACTGAAACCACTGTCTTTGCCGTTACAAATTTGACTAATTTAACGCAAGAACCATTCACTTACAGTGTTCCAATCGGTAAAGCATTGACAAATACTTCACTCTATATTCTAGATGAACAACGTCGTCCTGTACCTATGGGGGCAATTGGTGAACTTTATGTTGGTGGTGAAGGTGTTGGTCGAGGTTATTTAAATAAACCTGAACTGACAGATAAAGTGTTTATTCAAAATCCATTCCAGACTGTCGTTGAAAAAGCTCAAAATTATAATGGGAGAATCTATAAAACTGGCGATTTAGTGCGTTATTTAGCGGATGGCAATATTGATTATATTGGTCGTAATGACTTCCAAGTTAAAATTCGTGGATTTAGAATTGAACTTGCAGAAATTGAAACGTGTTTAGTCAGCCACGCTGAGATTCATCAAGCTGCCGTACTAGCTTTAAAAAATAGTGCTGGTGCTAAATATATTGCAGCTTATTATGTTTCTAAACAACCATTGAGCCAAGAACAACTCGTTATTTATTTACAACAATCACTTCCTGAATATATGATCCCAGCTGCCTTTATTCATCTTGATGCTATGCCAATGAATATGAATGGTAAATTGGATCGTAAAGCGTTACCGACACCACAGCTCATTGATGAGAAAAACTATGTCGGTCCAACAAATGAAACCGAAGCTATTTTCTGTCAAACCTTTGCAAACATTCTTGGTTTACAAGCGAATGAAATCAGTATTCATGATGACTTTTTCAAACTCGGTGGGGATAGTATTAGTAGTATTCAACTTACCAACCGAATTAAACAAGCTCTTAATTATTATCTTTCAATTAAAGATATCTTCAATTTAAGAACAGTACAAGCTTTAAGTCATCATGTGATAAACAATCGACATGATTCAAAAATCAGTGTTGAAACTGAGCAAGGGATCTTATCAGGAAGTCTTGAGCTTTCTCCTATTCAACAGTGGTTCTTTAAAGAAGTTGAAGTCGGAAGATTCCCAGATCATCATCATTGGAACCAAGCATTTTTACTTAAAGTTCCAATGCTTAACATTGAGTTACTCAAACTAAGTGTACAAAAATTGCTTGAATATCATGATATGTTACGGGTTAATTATCGTCATACAGTTGCAACTTATCAATCACTACCTGATATGTTGCCATTTTCTACCCAGAATGTAACAGGTTGGTCACAAGATGACATTCACCAATTATTAACTGATTGGCAAAGTAATTTTACTTTTGATCAAGGAATATTATGTCATATTGGTTATTTAACTGGTTTTGATGATAATTCTGCACGTATTCACATCGCTGCTCATCATTTAAATATTGATGCCGTGAGTTGGCGTATCATTAAAGATGATCTAGAAGCTATTTACCAATATATAAGCCAACAATCATCTGTTGATGCCAATATCAATGTGACAAATATTTTAGGTGATAAAGGGAGTAGTTATCGTCAATGGGTAAATAAACAACAACAATACCCAACACTAATTGCGAGTGAGCAAGAACCGACGTATTGGCAAAGCATATTAGCTGATATTAATCAGTATCATAATCACCTTGATCAACACCGTGTTGATACGCTATATCAAGCTAAAATGCAGCTGTCTAAGACACAAACCTCTCGTTTACTTAGTCAAATTAATAAGGTATATGGTACAGAAATTAACGATATTTTATTAACAGCACTAGCACAAGCGTTAAAACTGGTATTCAGTGGTAATGATCACTATATATTATTAGAAGGTCATGGGCGAGAAGCGCTCTTTGATGAAATTGATATAAATAATACTGTTGGCTGGTTTACCAGTATGTATCCAGTTAAGCTAATTGTGAATAACGATAATGTTGCTAATAATGTTGCCATGATTAAAGATTCATTAAGAGAAATACCTAATCATGGTGTGGGTTATGGTTGTTTGGTTGGTTATATCAAACAAGCTTTACCAGCGATAAGTTTTAACTATTTAGGTCAATTTGATAGTACTGAAAAAGTAAATAAATGGCGATTTAGTGATGAAGATAGTGGTATATCAATGTCTTCTAATAATCGCATGACAGACTTTTTATCCGTTAATGGTGGTATTTTAGATGATCAATTACAATTTGCTATTACAGGATATGTCAATAACGAACACGGTGAAGCTCTAGTTACTGCCTTTACCCAACAACTTAATGAATTAATTGATCAATTAGCATTAATTGAACGAAGTTATTTAACGCAATCTGATATTAATGGTGTCATCTCTTCGACATTGCTTAATTCATTACAAAGTGACAGAGAAATAGAGGCAATTTATCCTGCAAATAGTTTACAGCAAGGCTTTATATATCATGCTGTTTCTCAAGGTGATTCAGATAATGCCTATCGAATTCAAATGATATGGGATTATTACAATTCACTTGATATTAATTTGCTTGAACAAGCATGGCACCTTACACAGCAAAAATTCCCTTCATTGCGTTTACGTTTCTCATGGGTGGAAGAGCTGGTACAGATTATTGATAAACAATCCGATTTTGCTTGGGAATTTATTGATCTTAGTGATCAAACTCAAGAGCAACAACAACTCAGTATGAGTGAATTGATCAAACAAGATGAACAAGTCGGTTATGATTTAACTAAAGGTCAACTGTTTAGGGTTTCCTTAATTAAATGTTCCAATGAATATTATCGATGTTTATTTAATAATCATCATGCTATTTTAGATGGTTGGAGTTTACCAGTCTTACTTAATGATGTGCATCAAAATTATTTAACTTTATTACACCAAAAAGAGGTAATTATCCATGAAGATAGTAGCTATTTAGCTGCCCAATCTTATTTACAAAGTAAAACCGATGAGACAGCATCATTCTGGAAACAATACCTTAATGTTGAGCTTGAACCTGAGAATTTAGAAAGCTTACTTAAAGCGGATCTAAATCACGTTAACCTAGGTGAACATAAATATATTGAAAATCCACAAGAGATTTCAATTGAACTTAATTCACAACAGTGTGAACAATTAAAAACACTGTGTAAAAACAGTGAGTTTACATTAAATGCTTTGGTTCAATATTGTTGGCATCAACAGTTAAGCATTTTTGGTAATACCAAAACAACCGTTGTGGGTATGACAGTATCTGGTCGTAACTTACCTATTGATGGTATAGAAAATTCTATCGGGCTTTATATTAATACATTACCTGTAATTTTAGAGCATACTGATGGTAGCGTTATTGAGACCATCAAAATGTTACAAACACACATTAATAATGTGAATAATAACAGTAATATTAATCTGATTGAATTACAAAAATCAGGTACACGTCTATTTAATTCACTATTTGTATTTGAAAATTACCCATTATCAGAAAGAGAAGAAAATGAATTAAAAATTGTGTTCCAAGGCGGCCATGAAAAACTGGATTATCCTCTCGGAATTGTGGTTTATGAGGCAGCAGGTAAAATATCGATTAAAATCAAATATGCTGGGGAACTATTTGATGAATCAGCTATAAAACGTGTATTGAAAGGAATAGAATTAACCTTAATACAATTAGCTAAAAATCCAGCTATTGAGGTAAATGCGCTCAATTTATTAACTGAGCAAGAGTATGACCAATTAATCGTTAATCAACAAAGAAATATCGTTCCATTTGAACGTCATAAACTCGTGAGCCAATTGTTTGAAGAACAAGTTCAGAAAACACCTGACTCTATTGCAGTTGTTTATGAAGATACGAAATTAACATATCAGAGTCTGAATGAACAAGCCAATGAACTGGCAAATTATTTACGATCACAGTTATCAGTACAACCTGATGATTTAATTGCGTTATACTTAGATAAATCGCACTATATGATAGTAAGTATTCTAGCTGTATTAAAATCTGGTGCTGCTTATGTGCCTATCAGTCCGAACACGCCAGAAGAACGAGTGGAATTAATTCTTAATGATACTAAAGCAAAAGGTGTGATAACCCACGCTCATTATGCTAAAGAATTGACCCAACTAGAAACTGAACTGCAACCGGAAGTTATATCAGTTGATGATCCATCTTTGAGTAACAAGCTTTCGCAGTTTGATAAACACAATGTGATCACTTCGACGCGAGCCCACCATTTGGCGTATGTGATTTATACAAGTGGTACAACTGGACTACCGAAAGGGGTAATGATTGAACATCATGGAATTGCTAATTTAGCAACGGTTCAGCAAGGTATTTTAGATCTACAGCCATGTCATCATAAGCAAGATCAGAAAAACGTTCTTTGGTATTCAAATTATATTTTTGATGCTCATGCTTTCGAAGTATATAACGCCTTACTTAATGGCCATCAGTTGCATATTCTGTCGGAAGATAAACGTTTAGACTTTATAGCCTTATCTAAATATACTCAAGATCAACATATTGATTTTGCCTTTATTCCACCAGCTTTACTTGATCAAGATGAACTACTTTCAGTACCTGTTTTGACCGTTGGTGGTGAAGCTATTAATGCTAAATTGGTACAACGTTATTGTCAGCAGGGTATTAAGTTAATTAATGTTTATGGACCAAGTGAAACGACTGTCTGGGCGATGGCTCATCGTTATAATAAAGATGATCTAAATACAGACTTGGGACAAGCCATTAATAACGTTACTTTATATGTTCTTGATGAATATTTACGTCCTGTACCTCAGGGTGTTATTGGTGAATTATACATCGGTGGTGCTGGTGTTGGTCGTGGGTACCTAAATAACCCAACGTTGACCAATCAGTCATTTATCGCAAATCCATTCCAAACCAGTGAGGAAAAAGCGCGAAATTATAATACTCGAATTTATAAAACTGGGGACCTAGTTCGTTATTTACCAAATGGTCATATTGAATATATTGGTCGTAATGATTTTCAGGTTAAAGTCCGTGGTTTCAGAATTGAATTAGGTGAGATTGAAACACGATTAATTAGTCATCCTCAAATTAAGCAAGGACTTGTTGTGGCACTGACTAATAATCAAGGTAATAAATATCTTGCTGCTTATTATGTCTCTGATACAGCCATAGATCAGGCCGAGTTAACCAGCTACTTAGAACAAACATTACCTGAGTATATGATTCCATCAGCCTTTATTCATCTAACGGTAATGCCAGTTAACGTTAATGGTAAAATTGATCGTAAAGCATTGCCAATGCCTAACTTTGTTATGCAAGAAAGTTATGTTGCTCCTAGCACAGTGACAGAACAACAGTTAGTAGCCGACATTGCTGAACTATTGGGAATGGATATCGATTCTGTAAGTGTGATTGATGACTTCTTCAGATTAGGTGGCAACAGTATTTTAGCTATTAAACTGTCAAGTAAAATAGCCAAAACTTTTGAGCGTGATGTGCGTGTGGGGGATATTTTTACTTATCGTACCATTCAAGAAATAGCGAAATATATTGATGGTAATCACCAAAAACGTCAATCAATTACCGTACATCAGGTAGCTAATGTGCATGAACAAAGATTATCTTTTGCACAGGAGCGTTTGTGGTTTATTGATTGTTATCAAGGAGGTAGCAACGCATACAATATACCATTAGTGTTCAAACTTCTGCCAAAAACCAATATTTTGTTTGTAGAGCAAGCGTTACAAGAAATTGTTCAGCGCCATGAAGTGTTGCGTTCATTAATTAAAAACACAACAGACGGTGTTGCCTACCAACAAGTGATGAGTTTGCAAGAGCAACCATTGACAATCGAAAATCATGATTGTGATAGCCAATCTGAATTAGATAAAGCTATTCATAATCATGTATACAAAGTATTTATGTTATCTCATGAATTACCAATTTCGATTTGTCGATACCAATTTGATCAAGAGACTTATATGAGCATTGTGATCCACCATATTGCATTTGATGGTTGGTCAATTGATCTGTTCATTAATGAGTTCAGACAGTTGTATCAATACTATGAGGCTTTATCTTTAGGTGATCGTAATCAAGAGGTTGTTCTCAATTTACCACCAGTAGAAGTACAATATAAAGACTTTGCTTTATGGCAAAGAGAGTATTTGCAAGGTGATATATTGACTGAGCAGTTACAGTTCTGGCAAGAACAACTGGCCAATTTTGAGCCGCTTAATTTACCGACTGATTATGCTCGTCCACAACAAATTGATTATACGGGTCAAAATGTTCTGTTTGAACTTGATTATGATATCAGTGAACAAATACGTTCATTAGCAAAAGAGCTCAATGTTAGTGTTTATTCTGTGTTACTTAGTGGTTTCTATTTACTACTTAGTTCATTTAGTAATCAAAAAGATATTGTTATTGGTTCGCCAATTGCAGGAAGACATTATCAAGGTACAGAAAATACCATCGGTTTCTTTGTCAATACATTAGCATTAAGAAAATGTATTGAACCGAGCGACAGCCTAAAAATGTTTATTTTGCAGACCAGTGAATTAATTACGCAAGCTCAACAATATCAAGATTTACCATTTGAGCGCTTAGTTGATGCGTTATCTATTGAAAAAGATATTTCGCGGCATCCTATTTTCCAAGTGATGTTCGGGGTACAATCATTTGGTGAAGAAGGAAAAGAAGATACTCTATTGCAACGTTATTATAATGACAATGCAGGGTATCAAGCTGCTAAGTTTGATATGACAGTGATGCTTGATGATTCTAAACCAGCAATATCAGGCTTGTTCAATTATGCTACTAAACTCTATAAGCAGCAGACCATTGAGCACTATATCACGATTTATCAATCAATCTTGAAGCAGTTTACACAGATGTATCAACAGCAACACGCTTTAACAGAGCTGCATCTGATAGATAACTCGACGTATCAAAAAGTAATCTTTGATTGGAATAAGACGCGTTGCGATTATCCAACAGATGTGACAATGCATCAATTGTTTGAAAGACAAGTATTAAGAACACCAAATAATCTAGCTTTAGTCTATGAACATGACCGCTTGACTTATCAAGAGCTTAATGAGCAAGCGAATCAGCTAGCACATTATTTGCGTGAAAACTTTAATATTCAGCCTGATGATTTGGTGGCAATATGTCTTGAGCGTTGTAAATACATGTTAGTAAGTATCTTGGCTATCTTAAAGGCAGGTGGTGCTTATGTACCAATGGATCCTAATATGCCGGAAGATCGTCTCAGTTATATGATAAAAGATACGAAAGCTAAAGTTGTATTAACAACTAACTTAAGTTATGAAAAGATCAATTCTTTAGTTTCTGAGGATCAAGTTGCATTGAACTTACAGTCTTTACAAACAATTGATTGCTTAAGTAAATATCCAACAACTAATCCAACGCCATTAGCACAGCCTAAAAACTTAGCTTATGTCATTTATACAAGTGGTACAACCGGTATGCCAAAAGGTGTAATGTTAGAACACCAAGGTGCGGTTAACCGTATTATTTGGATGAATAACGAATATCCGATTACTGAAAAGGATCATATTTTACAAAAAACGAATTATACCTTTGATGTCTCGGTGTGGGAGCTATTTTGGGCGAATTGGTATGGCGCCTGCATTGTTTTCGCTCACTCAGAACTTTATAAAGATAATGTTTATCTTGCGGAGTTGATTGAAGCTGAACAAATCACGGTATTACATTTTGTACCATCAATGTTAGTTGCATTTGTGGAAACTTTAGAAGCGCAACCTAATTTGGTTCCAAAAGTTCAGGGATTAAAATATCTGTTCTGTAGTGGTGAGGCACTTAATCTTTATGAAGTAAAAAAATGTCATGTGTTGATGCCAAATTGTAAGGTACATAACCTTTATGGACCAACAGAAGCAACCATTGATGTGCTTTATTATGATTGTAATAATCCAAACATTTCCCAAGTATTAATCGGTAAACCTATCGCTAATACTTCGGCTTATGTTCTCAATGAATTATTACAGCCAGTACCAATTGGCGGAATAGGTGAGTTATATGTTGGTGGTGATAATGTTGCTAGAGGTTATCTAAATAATATTCCATTATCAAATGAGCGCTTTATTGCTAATCCGTTCCAAACGGAAGCAGAAAAAGCACAAGATTATAATGCTAGAATTTATAAAACCGGCGATCTTGTTCGTGCTTTATCTGATGGTAATATTGAATATTTAGGTCGTAATGACTTCCAGGTTAAAATTCGTGGATTCAGAATTGAACTTGGTGAGATTGAAGCTCGATTGACCCAGTATGATGGAATTAAACATAGCGTCGTTATTGCTTATGAGCAGGCTTCAGGCAGTAAATATTTGGTTGCTTACTATCTAGCTAATAAGGAGATTGATAGCCAATTATTACAAGCTCATTTAAATGAAACTTTACCGGGATATATGGTTCCGTCAGCATTCATATATTTAACTGAATTACCAATTACTTCAAATGGTAAGTTAAATCGTCGAGCGCTACCAAAACCAGAGCTTACCGATAAGGTTGAGTATGTCGCGCCAGAAAATGATCTCGAAAGAACATTATGTGAAGTCTTTGCCAATATTCTTAAAATTCCTGCCGAAGAAATTAGTATGCAAGATAGTTTCTTCCGATTAGGTGGTAATAGTATCTTGGCTATGATGCTTAATAACCGAATTAATGATGCCTTTAAAATCAAAATGCGTTTAGTTGATATTTTAAGCGTCAATACGATTCGGGAATTAGCAAGAAAAATCTCAACAGCTCAAGAACAGTTTAATCCTATTGTGGAATTAAGGGTTGATCATGAAAAAACACAAATTTTTATGATTCATCCTGGATTGGGCGGTTGTGATGTTTATCAATCATTAGCGAATAAGTTATCCTCAAAATACAGCTGTTTTGGTGTAGATTCTTACAATTTATATCATGATAAACCTATTGAGGATCTCAATGTTTTAGCGCAATATTATCTGGATCATATCAGTAAAGTTGCAACAAAAGATCAGCCAATCAAATTGCTTGGTTGGTCATTAGGTGGCAACATTGCGTTAGAAATCGCAGTACTTCTTGAGCAACAAGGAATCGAAAATATTGAAGTTTATCTATTAGATTCTTGGTTATTAAAAGAGCAGGATTTAGTTCAGAATCATCATCCAGTAAACATTGCTCATGCTATGGATCGATTAAATCTACCTGCACATGTGCGCGATCAGATTGAGACTTTTGCAAAAATTGATAACAAGCTAGTTATCCAGCAGTTATCAGCTAAATTAAAACATACTCAAGTTGTGTTGTTTAAAGCTACACAAATTGATCAAGGTAAAGACATAGCTGAAAAATATGCATTGAATAACATTGATACTTATTTGCAAGATAACTCTCAATTAAAATTGGTTGAGATAAATTGTGATCACTACACGATTTTATCTCATGAGCAAGACATTTTAGCTCAGATGTTATAACCTTAATATTAACCATCCCCTTAAAGGAACCTTATTTTAAGGGGATGTTTTTTTAGGTAAAGATAATGAATTTCATTTATTTAGCTAATATCAACAAGCTACCTTGGTTTGTATTACAAGATCAAAAAAAAAAAATTCTTAGCTACTCTGCTCAGTTAGAGATCGATAAATTTAAATTTGATCAAGATAAATGCCGAAGTTTAGTTGGCAAAATGCTATTGCTTTATGCATTACAGCGTCATGAACAATTTCAACAATCCCGTTTACCTGTCATTGATTATGGTCTTTATCGAAAACCCTATATTCGTACAATAAAAGGACATTTCAATATTTCACATGCCCATGATTGGGTTGCGTGTGTATACAGTTGTAATGGTGAAGTTGGCATTGATATTGAGCATATTACACCCATTAATATTCTTGATTATCATGATGTTATGACTGAAAATGAGTACCAAAGAGCACTCAATGATCCACAATTTGATTTTTTTCAATTATGGACATTAAAAGAAGCGATTATGAAAGCGCAAGGACAGGGATTCTATTTACCACCATCTTCATTTGAGTTACCTTCACCCTTTCATAATGATGATATTATTGAAATTAATCATACGCATTGGTTTCTTTATAGTCAAAGTTTTACTAATGAATATAAATTGTCATTGGCTTCTTTGTATCCAACAGATGGGCAAGTGCAAGTAATTCCACTGCAACCTGATCAATTTTGGCAGTAATTGATTGTTGGAGTTTGACTAATATTTAAAAATTTTATTTGACGATTATTTATTTTATATCAGTAAAGTGCTCAGCTGATTAATTTCTATAATTATTATAGTTAAAAAACCATATTAAATTACTAATTTATGATTAATTAATTTTTTATTGAGGAATAAAGATAATAATCTCCTTTCTGTTAATTGATTTTTGAAGATTTAATATTATTAATAGTCTCGTGTTGAATTTTAGTAAATAAAAGGGGTTGTTTGAAAATATTGTCATCAAGTAGTTCAATAATGCTTGAACAGACCTCTTTAATCTTAATTTATTGATGGTCAATTAACTGTATTGGTATTGAGGAGTAATTTAAAACTGTATACAACAACATTCATAATGTTGTAATTCTAGCCACTCTTTGATGAAAGCCATTGACTGGCGTATTACATTGAAAAATATTTCAATTAAATCAAATTGTTATTTTAATCATAGCGTATTACTCTTTGCTATCCTATTCAATATTTCAAGTGTGGGTAATTCTGCTGCTCCATCATCAACAGTTTAGTCTTCAACAATTAAATCTAAATCATTTTTTTCATTTGAAACACTAGTAATAAGTGCTTAATTCTGAGGTGCTTTGTTCAAATGCAAGAACAAACTGCACATTACTTGTATCATTCCAAAATGGATAAGGAGCTTTCTATAGTTATGAGTAATAACGAACGCTTATTACTCATAACTGTTTAGTTTAGTAAATTTATATTGTCGGCAAATGATGGATCAGACATTTTTAGAAGCATGTAAATTATTTTATTAAATAATGTTGTACGTTAAATCCGATCGCATTGCAATTAATGTAGAATATAAAAAATGATGTGCTATTGCTTCAACTTAATTATAAAACTAAATCCTTTTTTTATGACGCCATAGCCAATTGCCACTGATTAATCGTTGATAGAAGAAAATACTTCTGATGATCCAATCTAAAAACATACCACACCAAACACCAATCACACCAAATCCGAAGTATACACCAAAAATGTAACCCACTATAATTCGGCACATCCACATGCTACCAATGGCCACCCACATGGTATAACTGGCATCTTTAGCACCTTTAAACCCATAAGGCAGAACAAAGGAAGATGCCCAAAATGGAGTAAATAAGGCGTTTAACCAAAGTAAATGTTTTGATATTTCAATAACATCTTGATCATCGGTATACAATGAACTTAATAGGCCAGCAAATGGTACCGATAAAAAGGCTAAAAAGCACAGTAATAAATTAGTCAGATGGAAGATGAATTTCAGTTGCCTAGTTGGTTGATATATTTGTCCCATACCGAGCCGTTTACCGACAATGATAGTCGATGTAGAACCCAGTGTTCCTCCAGGCAAGTTCAGTAATCCGGCAATCGAAAAAGCAATGAAATTGGCTGCAATAGTTGATGTACCCATGCCTGCTACAAAAGTTTGAGTCATTAACTTACCAATATTAAACATTACTGATTCAACACTAGCAGGGATACCAATACTGAGAATATCGAAAAGAATTTTGGTATTAAAAGAATGAAAATAGCTTCTTAATGGTATAAATAGTGCTCGACTAGGTTTAATTGTTAATACTATTAGAATAAACATCATACCACAATAACGCGATGCCGTTAAACCAATACCGGCACCAATAAATCCTAATCCTTCCCAATTGAACATGCCATATATCAATAGATAACTTATCGATAGATTTAATATATTCATGATGATGTTCAAATACATCGGTAGTCTAGTGTTACCTGCACCTCTTAATGCACCGCAACCAACTAAAATAAAAGCTAGGGCAGGGTAGCCTAAAACAGTTAATTTGATAAAGGTTAATGTAAGTTCTTTGACGTTTGCTTCAGCTTTCCCAGCTATGATTTCAACAATCCAATAACCTGAAAATTCTACAAAAACAAAAAGTAATATAGAGATTATGATTAATAACGTGATGGATTGTCTAGCTGCTGAAACGGCTTTTTTTCGATTGTGACGTGCCAAACTGAAGGCAACAACAACGGAAGTTCCCAGTGCAACCGCCATAAAAAATGACATAACAATCATATTAAAGCTTTCAGCCAAGCCAACGGCAGCCATTTCCGCTTTACCTAGCCAACTAACGAGAAAAGTACTAAAAATTCCCATCAATATGATGGATAGATTTTCAATAAAAATTGGCATGGCTAAAGGTAAAATTTCACGCCAAAGCAAAACATTGTTTGAATGTCTTTTTTGGTATAACTGTGTTTTCCTTAAGCGATCAACTAATTGAACATTCAATTTAAAGCCTAAATTTGTCCATAAAAATTTTGTTTATATTATAACTCTTTTATTTGATAAAAATGAACTTATGTTTCAAAAATAAACTTTACTAATAATGAGGTTAAATAAAAATACATTATTTAACCTCATTGCCTAATAAAATGTATTGTCATAATAGACAGTAAACTGGTGTGAGCAAAATAAATGTATTTCACTCTTAAAAAATTGTTAGTATGAGCGCGTAGTGGTTAATTTTCAGTATTAATTAACAGATATCCTATCCCTATTTGTCAAAAAATTTGAGGAAATATATATGTTTCAGTATAAAATTCAGATACTTTTCTTGAATGATGAATTATATAACTATATTATAGCGAACTTTAAAGACTTGGATCACCAAAATAATAAATGAGTCCTTATGTTAATCAATGCTAAAAACATTCTCAAACAATTAAACCCACATAATAAAATTAATTATGACTCGGTATTAAAAGAAGTCATTGCCAATTGGCAATCTGAGGAGATTCGTCCTAAATTATTAATACATAGTTGCTGTGCTCCTTGCAGCACCTATGTTTTGGAGTATCTGGCACAGTATGCCGATATCACCATTTATTTTGCTAATTCAAACATTCATCCTCGAGTTGAGTATGAATATCGCAGTGTTGTGCAGCAAAAATTCATTACGGATTTTAATGAGAAAACAGGTAATAATGTTCAGTTCTTAGAAGCGCCTTATCAACCAGCAGAATTTATCAAACAAGTTGAACATCTGCGTGATGCTCCAGAAGGTGGGGAACGTTGTCATATCTGTTATAAAATGCGTCTAGATTTAGCAGCCATCAAAGCACAAGAATTAGGATTTGACTATTTTGCCAGTGCATTGACGTTAAGCCCTAAAAAGAACAGTCAAAAAATTAATCAACTCGGTTTTGAAATTCAAGAAATTTTTTCAGTTAATTATCTGCCTTCCGATTTTAAAAAAAATAATGGTTATAAGCGCTCGATAGAACTTTGCAAAGAATATGATGTATACAGGCAATGCTATTGCGGTTGTATTTTTGCAGCTAAAGCCCAAGGCATCGATTTAAAAAATGTGATAACCATTGCTAAACAAGGATTAGAAAAACAAGCTTGATTTTTCATTTATTGATATAAATATACTAAAACGTAGTCTTAACCTGAAACTTTTTGACAAAACTGACATTTTTATAAAATAAAAATCTTAAACAAGCATAGTAAATAGTTAAAACATTTCGCTATAATATTGTTGATAAAATAAAATTAGCAGAAAAAAACGATTGTATGTTTTTAACGTTAATTGTGATTTTACAAAATGTGAGTTTATTATGACAAAAATCTATAAACTAGGATTGGATGTTGGCTCAACTACGGCAAAATGTGTTGTGCTTGATGAACATGATAATTTTGTTCATACCAATTATGTTCGTCATAATACCCATATTGTAGCAACCGTGCTTGCATTACTTAATGAAATTAAAACAAAGTTGGGTAAGGATATTCTTTTATCAGTAAAAGTAACCGGTTCTGCTGGGATGGGTATTTCAGAGAAAGCCGATATTGCTTTTATACAAGAAGTTGTCGCCGCTTCTGAAGTAGTGCAACGCAAATATCCTCAAGTGCGAACTTTGATAGATATAGGCGGCGAAGATAGTAAAATGATTTTTTTCTTCCCTGATCGTCCTCCTGACATTCGGATGAATGGCAGTTGTGCAGGAGGAACAGGGGCATTTATTGATCAGATGGCTACTTTGCTTAATATTCCGATTCAACAATTTGATCAATTTGCCCAAGACCATAACCAAACTTTTCCTATTGCCTCACGCTGTGGTGTATTTGCCAAAACTGATGTTCAAAATCTAATTAGTCGTAATGTCTCCAAAGAAAACATTGCCTATTCTGTCTTACATGCTGTTTGTATTCAACTGATTAATACTTTAGCGCGAGGCTATGAAATCATGTCGAAAGTCATGTTAATCGGTGGGCCTTTTTCTTTTATTCCAACATTAGGTAAAGCGGCTTTGCAGATATTAAAATTAGCTGATGAAGACATGATTAAAACTGACCATCCAACATTATTATCCGCTTGGGGAGCTGCGATACACCTTATTGAGCGAACAGAGCTTTCTCTTGATGATTTTATTAATCGATTAAATGCTTCAAATAAAATCCTATCCAATCAATCTTTTCGATTAAAACCACTATTTAATGAATCATTATCTTTCACTGATTGGAAAAAACAGCGTAAATACATTCCAATTCCACGTTTAGATTTAGCTGATTATCAGAAACAATACACTTTTTTAGGCATTGATAGCGGATCAACAACAACCAAAATTACACTCATTAGTGAAGATAATGAACTCCTTTTTACTCATTATGCATCGAATGAGGGTCACTCTATTAGTGCCTTAATTAAAGGGTTGACACTATTAAAAGATGAAATTGCCGCATCAGGTAAACAAATTATCATTGCTCGTACTGGAGTGACCGGATATGGTGAAGAGCTATTAAAAGCTGCTTTTGCATTTGATGATGGGCTCGTTGAAACCATGGCGCACTTTGTCGCTGCTAAACATATTGATCCTGAAGTGAGTTTTGTAATGGATATTGGCGGGCAGGATATGAAGGCCATTTTTATTGCTAATGGAGTGGTTAACCATATTGAGCTTAATGAAGCATGTTCATCTGGTTGTGGATCCTTTATTGAAACTTTTGCTAAATCACTTAATTCCAATATTATCGATTTTGCTGATGCGGCTTGTAATTCCGCTAATCCTTGTGATTTAGGAACACGTTGTACCGTTTTTATGAACTCAAAAGTAAAACAAGCTTTGCGTGAAAATGCGACTATGGGAGATATCTCCGCTGGATTAGCCTTTTCGGTAATTAAAAATGCCATTTATAAGGTGCTTAAACTTCATGACATGCGTAAAATGGGCAATCATATTGTAGTACAAGGTGGAACTTTTAAAAACCCAGCGGTATTTAGAGCGTTAGAACAATTAACAGGAGCACAAATTACCAGCTCTAACATCCCTGAATTAATGGGCGCTTATGGTAGTGCTCTGGTTGCAAAAAATCATTATCAACAAAATCCTACATTATCGCAGTTTATCGGATTAAACCAGCTTCACAAAGCTGAAGATATTAAAGCCAAACCTTCTCGTTGTAAAGGCTGTGAAAATAAGTGCGACATTATGATTTATCGCTATGCGAATGGACGACGTTATTATTCAGGAAATAAATGTGAAAAATTCTTAAGTAATAATCAAGATAAAGACAACAATTCTTTTAATATGCTTGATTACAAAAACAATCTGTTATTTGAACGCGCTAGCATCTCTAACCCTAAGGCTAAACTCCATATTGGCATTCCACGTGCATTAGGTCAGTATGAAAATTTTCCTTTTTGGCACACATTGTTAACGCAAAGTGGCATTGATGTCATACTTTCACCTTATTCAACACAGGCTATTTATGAAAAAGGTGCAGGTACGGTCATGTCGGATAGTATATGCTTTCCCGCCAAGTTAGTACATGGGCATATTATGGAGCTCATTGAGCTAAAAGTAGATCGTATCTTTATGCCAATGGTTGTGTTTGAGTCAGCGCAATTTAATAACGCGGTTAACAATTACAATTGTCCAATTGTAAGCAGTTATGCTGAAGTTGTGCACAGTTCAATTAATCCGGAAAGCAAATATCATTTGCCGATTGATTATCCGGTAATTAACTTCACTGATATTCAATTGCTGAAAAAAGGCTGTATTAATTATTTAACATCGTTAGGTATCACTAGAGCTGTGGCGGAAAATGCCTTTTGTGATGCCTTAATCGCTCAATCAGAGTATAAACAATCGTTGTACAATAAAGCGGCTGAAATTGTGAACAATGCTAGGCAAACTGGTCGTTATGTCTTTGTTTTGGGTGGACGCCCCTATCATAGTGACAGTTTAATTAATCATAAAACCCCTGAAATTTTGAACGCTCTAGGTTGTGATGTAATTACTGAAGATTCCGTATTAGGCGCCATTAGTCAATTATCCCCAGAATTGCAAATCTGTTCACAATGGAGTTATCCAAATCGCTTATATGCTGCGGCTACTTTTGTTGCTGAACAACCTTATAATGTGCAATTTGTTCAAATTAACTCATTCGGTTGTGGTCCTGATGCAATCGTTACCGACGAATGTAAAGCGATATTGGAATCAAAAGGTAAAACGAGTACGGTGATTCGTGTTGATGAAATTACGGCAACAGGATCTGTTCGATTACGATTGCGTTCTATTATTGAATCGATGAGAATGAATCAACAGCAGCCTTTAAAAAGAGTAGCACGTAAAAAAATAGCTCTTTTTAGTAAACAAGATAAACAACGTCGCACTATTTTAGCGCCATTTATTTCTGATTTTTACTCACCTTTATTACCTCCTATTTTTGCTTTATCGGGTTATAAACTCGAAACCTTACCTAAACCGGATAAAAGTTCAGTGGAATGGGGATTAAAATATTGTAATAACGAAATTTGTTATCCAGCGACCATTATTGTTGGTGATATTGTTAAGGCGCTACGTTCTGGGAAATACAATCGTGATGAGATCGCAGTGGGTATTACGCAAACCGGTGGACAGTGCCGAGCCAGTAGTTATTTGTCGTTAATTAAAAAAGCGATGATCAGTAATGGCTTTGAAGATATCCCCATTATTTCACTTAGTACAGGTAATATGAATCAAGCTCAACAACCGGGATTTAAAATCAATTGGCTCAAAACATTACCGATTAGCTTTTTTTCCATGCTGTTTGCTGATTCATTATCAAAAATGTACTATTCCATAGCACCAAGGGCTAAAGTAAAACAACAAGTTAATCAACTCAAAGAACTCTATACACGAAAATTACAACAACTGATTCACCAAAAAAAAGGACAACGTTCCATATTTGCATTATTAGCCGATGCGATTCAACATTTTAATCAGATTGAAGTGATAAATAAAACATGTCCACAAATCGGTATTGTTGGAGAAATTTACGTAAAGTATAACAACTTTGGTAATCAACATAGTGTTGAGTGGTTAATTGAACAAGGTATAGAACCCGTAATCCCTCCTATGATTGAATTTTTTGCACAATGCTTTGTTAATTATGATAATAACGTGGATAATTATCTTGTATCAAAAAGTTATCATTCTTATTTAATGCACTTTTTTGAAAATATAGCGCAGCGTTACGTTGATAAAACAAATAAGATTTTATCGTCCTTCAAATATTATCAACCTTTCCATAATATTCGTGATATTTCAAAAAAAGCTAAACAGGTTCTTAATTTATCGAACCAATTTGGAGAGGGTTGGTTAATAGCAGCAGGCATTATGACATTTGCTGAATATGGAATTAATAATGTTATCAGTTTGCAACCATTTGGCTGTATTGCCAATCATGTGGTATCGAAAGGTATTGAAAAACGGATGCGCGATTTTAATCCTAAACTTAATTTGTTGTATTTAGACTTTGATGATGGTGCAGGTGAAGTGAATGTACTTAATCGTTTGCATTTTATGGTCAGTTCACTGAAGTATACACAGCTACAACGGATTGTATAAAAAAATTAAATACTCAATTCTATATTCATTGAATCTACTTAGTTGCATATTAATATTTTAGGCCTTTTTATGATATCAATTCACCAATTAAAATCTAAATTTGAATCATTTTTTCTCCCGATGATAATAGGCTCTACAATGGCAATATAACGGGTAAGCAAGTGACATTATCAGCGTGTTTGAGATAAGTTTTGTATGTATTTATAGTGTTGGTTTGTTTTCATATTATTGATGTTTTTTGTGTCATTGCTATTTGGATATTGATTATAATTGATTCAATGCTATTGATGGCAGGTTAGCACACAAGTATCAATAATAAATTTATTTTAGGTGCTTAATTAAATGAAATTAATAATGTTTCATAGTATGAAAGATTTACTATCTTAACTCCTGTCTACGATGTCTCGTTTCAGTTTCAGTGAGTTTAGCTGTAATTACTGAATTGACCGATAACTTTCAGGCAAGAACTACAGAACAGTAATGGGGATAAAAGATTGAAATAACCTTGGTGGGTACGGTGTTAAAAATATTCATTGAGAATCTGTTCATTGAGATTATTTTTTCAAACAGTACATTATAATTGGGTATGATTTTAAATCAGGTTATGAAAACAAGAAGTATAGTATAAATTGCAAAAAAATTTGCATATAAAAAAGAGCAAAAGAATTCAATTTATGATATAAATACAGAAATGTTTTAACTTAAGTTATAAAGAAGGACACGAATATGTTAAAAGAGCAAATGGTAGTAAAAAATTCAACTGGATTGCACGCACGCCCAGTAACAACACTTGTAAAACTAGCCGGTCGTTATAAATCAAATATCGAACTAGTTTATAATGACAAAGCGATTAAAATGAAAAGTATGATGGGTTTATTAGGTGCAGGTGTCAAAGGTGGCTCAACTGTTGAAATCATTTGTGATGGTGAAGACGAACAAGCTGCAATGGATGAAATCCGTGAATTATTTGCTACTGGTTTTGGTGAGTAATTAACTGAAAATTAATTAAATTAACATCAAAGCATTGATTATTCCGTCGACTTAAGTCGACGGAATTGTTTTAAAAGGGCATTAACTAAATACTTTCAAGTAGACCTATTTCAAAAGATTAATTTAATCTTTAATGATTGAATTTAATTCATGATGATCAATCGATGGTAATACCTTAGTAAAACCTTTGGTCAAATAAACTAAATAACAAAATCCAACCGCTAACCAAACTAAGCCAACAATCATCGCAGTCTCATCAAGGCTGGTCCATAGCCATAACGAAAGTAAAACACCAATTGCTGGTAACATACCATATTTAAATAAAAATTTTATTGTCTTTGTTTTAATATCACAAAGATAACTTTTAATTACACACAAGTTAACAAATGTGAAAGCAACTAAAGCACCAAAGCTGATCATTGAAACAACTAAACTAAGATCTAATACCAATGATAACAATGAAAAACAAGCCACAAACAATATTGATAAATAAGGTGTTCTAAAACGAGGATGAATCTTAAAGAAAATCTGTTTTGGTAACACTCCTTCACGACCCATCGCATAAAATATTCTTGATACACTGGTTTGTGCTGTCATTGCTGATGCAAAAACACCCGTTAGATAGGCAGATTGGAAAAAATTATACATAAAATCATTTCCGTATTTTCCAAGTATATTATTTAAATTACTTATAGAATCTACTTTGCGCATTACATCTAAGCTAGCTGTATCTTTATTAGAAGCAAAATCTGTCCAATCAGGATAGGCTAAATGAGCACAATACGATACAACTAAGAAGATACTTCCTGCAATAAGCACTGTCCATATAATCGCTCTAGGTAATGACTTTTGTGCATCATTTGATTCTTCTGCCAATGTTGCGATAGCATCAAAACCCAAAAAGGCAAGACATAGTATTGCTGCACCAGACATTAACCCGCTAAAATCACCTGCATTCACTGACAAAGGCTTCATCATTGCTTCTGGTGTTAAACTTACATTGGTTAAAGTTAAGAAAATAAATAATCCAATAAAAAACATTTGAACAATAATTAATGTAAAATTTACTGAATTAATTAACTTAATCCCTAAATAATTTAAGAAGCTGACACTACAAAGTGACCCAAGCACAAATACATAAGCAGGAATGCTTGGGAAGGCTTCATTAAGATATATCCCCAATACCAAATAATTTAATATTGGTAAAAATAGGTAATCAAGAATTTGTGCCCATCCCACTAAAAAACCAATTTTTCCACCAAATGTATGTTGTACATACGAATAGGCAGAACCAGCAATAGGCAGTTTATTTGCCATACGACAATAACTTAATGCTGTAAAAAAGATCATTGCTAAAGTGATAACATAGGCTATGGGTAAGTGTCCATTACTGTCAACAGTAACTTCCCCATAAGTGGTAAAGATCCCTAAAGGAACCATATAAGCTAAACCAAATGCAATTAATGCAGGTGTGGTTAAAACTCGTTTCATTTTTATTGCGGACATGACTAATTTTGCTCCTCTGTCCCAAAAAACAATAAAAAACTACTAAGTATAGTTTTGCCTTTTTTTACCCGCTAAAAGCGGCAGGGAATTCTCCCACATTATTATAATTATGCAAGCTAATTTTTAGCTTATTAACATATGACTGTGTGGTTTTTGAGCTTACTATTTTCTAGGGAATTATTTTTAATCAAATCAATAAAAATCTCACATTGCTTAAATCAATTCAAGAGATATACATTTTGTGATCTATGTCTAATTATTTCTTTGATTAGGGAGATGTCAGTATAACTAAAACACGTTATATTTATCGGAAATTATTTTAGAGTGGCTATAAGTTAATCCGTAAATATCCATCAATAAAAAGGGTGTATTTATGACCTTAATTCCTGTTATACCTGTTGAATTCACAAATGATGTAGTAAAACAAAAATCATCAATTATTCAATTCATGGCTCAAATCAGTCAAAATCATTTATCAGATGTTGGAAAATTTGTTAATGATGTTATGGCACATGAACAAGAAATGGAAACCGATGTTTTACCCGATATTGCATTACCCCACGCTAAAAGTGATGGCGTCCGTACCTCATTTATTGCAGTGGGTAAATATCGTGAAGGTCTTATTTGGAATAATGATAATAATGTGAAAGTAATTATATTAATTGGTGCTCAAGAACAAGCTATCAAAGAACATTTAACCATTATTGCTAAATTAGTCACTAATCTTGCAGAAGATGATTTTCTTGCTGAATTGTTAAATAGTGACATTCAAACCATTGCTCAATAGATTAGAGGTATTTATGAATAATAAGAAAATTGTGGCAATTTGTGCCTGTACAGCAGGGATGGCGCATACCTATATAGCAAAACAAAAAATTGAAAATGAGGCTAAAAAACGCGGTTGGGAATGCAAAGTCGAAACACAAGGTGCTGCTGGTATCGAAAATGCATTAACACAAAGCGATCTTATCAGTGCCGATGTCATTATATTGGCAACGGATATATCGATTGAAAATGCAGAGCGAATTGAATCTTATAAAAATGTTATCGAAGTCAGTACGGGTGAAGCCGTTAAAAATACGGCTAATATTTTCAATCATGCTAAGCAAATGTCGACAAAAGTAATAAAAGATAATGTTGGTACAGAAATCTTTAAAGCTTTAAATACGGGTATTAGCAAATTTTTACCTGTTATAATTGCATCAGGGATACTCTTTTCAATTGTGTTAATCACTGGTGATGTTACTCAAAATACCATTTCACCCAGTAATCAATTTTTTGCGGACCTTCAACAAGTCGCTTTCTACGGATTTGCAATGATGGTACCGGTTTTAGCAGCTTATATGGCTTATTCAATCGGTGGCAATGCTGCTCTTGCTCCTGCATTCATTATGGGGTATGTCGTTAATAATCCAATTGGGGTCAATCACGTTAGTACTGGATTTATTGGCGCAATGATTTTCGGGATTTTAATAGGTTACTTTGTTAGGTGGTTTAAAACCATTAAAGTACATCCTGTTATCGCTTCGGTTATGCCCGTAATGATCATTCCAACAGTAACATTATTAGTGATGGCACCAATCTATATTTATGGTTTATCTTATCCATTGGATTGGTTTGTAAAAGCTATGGTGGCAACTTTAAAAGGTATGTCTCAAGTCAATGCAGCATTTTTAGGTATCGGTATTGGGATATTGGCAGCTTTAGATATGGGTGGACCATGTAGTAAAGCTGCAACAGCGTTTACTTTAGCTGCAATGGCTGAAGGCATTTATGGTCCTAATGGTGTTTTCCGTATGTGTTGTGCGATCCCGCCATTAGGATTAGCTCTTTCTTCCTTGATTGTTTCCCGATCAAAATACAGTAAAGAAGAAAAAGAGTTTGGTATTACAGCATTTTTTCTATCATTAGCCGGTATTACTGAAGGAGCCATTCCATTTGCGGCTAAAGATCCGAAACGCATAATTATTGCCATTATTGTTGGTACCGCTGTTGCAGGTATGCTAGGTATGATATGTGGAATAGACTCATTGGTTGCTTTTGGAGGACTTGTTGCTTTAGGTGGAGTAACTAAAGGCGCAATGTGGTATGTTATCGATATGTTTATTGGCGCATTTATTATAGCTGCAATTTTACACTTCACTAAAAAAGTTTCCGTTGAAACGGAGCAGGTAATTGAAAAACAATGATAAAATGGGGTGCACCATCCAGTGAGACGGTGTACCCATTTCTTATTCATCTATAAAGATTCATCTTGTTGATAGACAATTTTACCACCGACTATTGTTGTCAAAACATTCACATTTTGCATATCTGTCGCTGCAATGGTAAACGGATTACGATCTAAGATGATAAGATCAGCAAATTTACCTTTTTCAATGGAACCAATATATTCATCTTGTTTTAATAGGTAAGCCGCACCAATAGTAGCACAACGTAATACCTCTTTGGCGGTTAAATTACGGTCGCTATTTAACCGTGGGTGATCCGCGTCGATTTGTCTGGTCATGGCAATTTGAAAATCATACCATTCATTTAATGGATCAATCGGCCAATCACTACCAAAAGCGCAATGGACACCAGCATCAATATACTGTCCATGAGCTTCTAAACCATGATAGCGCTCTTCACCAAAAAGAGTTTGATATTGTTCAACCATGGACGAGCTGCATCCTGCCCATTGAAATGAAAATACCACACCAGCATTTAACTGTTTGTATCTAGCAAATTGATGTGAAGCACTTAGCTCATTGTGTGCCGTGCTCGGACGAATATCAGCATCTGGTAACGCTTTACGCATTTTCTCAATTGCATTGAGAACCACTTCAATAGCACCTTCACCAACGGTATGCATATGTGGATGAAAACCAGCTTTTGATGATTCTAAAATTAAGGCGTCTAACATTTCAATGGAATAATAGAGATCACCATAACGATCTTTTTCATCGGCTAAGTTATAAGGTTTTAGTAACCTTGCCGTCATTAAAGGTTGTTGCATCACCCCATCAACAAATAACTTAACATGTGACACTTTAATACCGGGTTTGGGTTGCCAATTTTTATCATCATAACGCGCAGCAAACTGTTTCACTTTATTGATAACATTAGGAATATCTTCAATTGACGAGACATCATCAGGAGGAAGTTCGTGGGCGCCAAATAAGCGGATGGTCAATTGGTCTTGTTTTTGTAATTGTAAAAATGCATCAGCTTGTATTTCAGTGATTCGGGCATCCATAACCGAAGTAACGCCTTGTTTGTTGAGTTCGGTTTGTGATAATTTAGCGACATTGAGTGCTTGTTCATTTGTTAATTTAGAGATACTATCAAAAGCACGCATGGCAGGGGCATCTTCTAAGATACCATTTAACTCACCATCAGCGTTACGACCAATTTTGCCATCCGTAGGCTCTGGCGTATTTCTATCTAAGCCAAATTTATCTAATGCAATGCTATTGGCAACCAATGTATGGCAGTCATTTGAAAAAAGGATGACTGGACGTAAAGTGTTAAGACGATCAAGATCGAATCGAGTAATATCCGTACCTACTGGTAAAACCTCTTGTCTTAGCCAACCGCGTACTTGCAGCCAATGGTTATTGTGATTTGTGGAATCTTTATCTAAATATGCTTGAATAATTGCTAAAGTATCATCTATGGTTAAACTTTGATAATGTAAATTACATGAGGATAATTGCATTCCTCCCCAAAAAGTATGTAAATGTGAATCGATGATTCCAGGCATCATGGTTTTGCCTTTTAAATCATAAATGGTTGTTTGGTTATCAACATAATTCTGGTTATTTATTTCTTGTGTACTACCAGTTGCAATAATATAGCCATTTTTAATGGCGATAGCTTCACAAACAGTATCTTCTTGGTTTGCGGTATAAATATAGCCATTAACATAAATAACATCAGCTTTAGCCATTATAGGTGATTCCTCAAAATAAAGATCAAAATGAAAGCTGAACGATAGCAGATTTATAAAAAATTTGTCAAATGCAATAATTTTCTTTATTGTGTGAGAAGATTATGCTAAAACTAACCCATTTAGTTACAGCGTCACAAGGTGAGCCGATGAAATATCAACAATTAGAAAACCTTGAATGCGGTTGGAAATGGCACTATCTTGTAAAAAGGCATTTAGAGGGTGAGTTAATTACTCGTCATATCGAAAAAAGTGCTGCACAACATGCCGTAAATGAATTATTACTATTAGAACATAATCCAAAAGAAGTAATTAATTGGATTAATGAGCATTTAAATCCCGATTTAGATAATCGCATGAAGCAAACTATTCGGGCTAGACGAAAACGTCATTTTAATGCTGAACAACAAAATACACGAAAGAAATCCATTGATTTGGAATTTTTAGTGTGGCAACGGCTCGCTAATTTAGCAAAACGCCGAGGTTGTACTTTGTCGCAAACCATTACGCAACTTATTGAAGACGCCGAGCAGAAAGAGCAATATGCAACAAAAGTATCGACAATTAAGGATGATTTACAGTCGCTTCTTGATGCGAAGCTTGACGATAATTAACTCAAACTACAGGATAAATAGGTTTAATTATGGGAAAATCCCTTGTTATTGTGGAATCACCAGCCAAAGCAAAAACAATTAATAAATATCTTGGCAAAGATTTCGTGGTTAAATCAAGTGTAGGACATATTCGTGACCTTCCAGTAAGTGGTAGTAGTCAACGTGCTGAAAAAACCACAAAAGATAAAGCTGAGAAAAAAGTTAAACGTTCAGAAAAACAGGTTTTGGTCGACCGAATGAGTGTCGATCCTTATAATGGCTGGAAAGCACATTACGAAATTTTACCCGGTAAAGAACGGGTGGTTGCTGAACTAAAAAAACTCGCTAAAGATGCTGATATGATCTATCTCGCAACCGACTTGGATAGAGAAGGAGAAGCGATTGCATGGCATCTAAAAGAGGTTATAGGTGGTGAACACAGTAAATATCGTCGTGTGGTATTCAACGAAATTACTAAGACTGCAATAAAAAATGCTTTCAACGAACCCTCTATGTTAGATATGGATCGCGTCAATGCTCAGCAAGCTCGTCGCTTTATGGATCGAGTTGTAGGCTTTATGCTATCACCATTACTTTGGAAAAAAGTGGCAAGAGGGCTATCCGCGGGGCGTGTACAGTCTGTTGCTGTTCGATTAGTAGTTGAACGTGAACGTGAAATTCATGCTTTTATTCCAGAAGAATACTGGGATCTGTTTGCTGATCTTAATACAGCCAATAATGAGCTGTTAACTATGCAAGTTGTGCATTATAAAAATGAAGCATTTGAACCCAAAGATAAAGTTGCTATTGATATTGCTTTAAGTGAATTAAATAAAAATCAATATCAAGTTACCAATATTGAAGAAAAGCCAACTAAAAGTAATCCAACTGCTCCATTTATTACTTCAACCTTGCAACAAGCTGCAAGCACACGTTTGGGCTTTGGAGTTAAAAAAACCATGATGTTAGCTCAGCGTTTGTATGAAGCGGGTTACATTACCTATATGCGTACGGACTCAACTAATTTAAGTCAAGATGCGTTAACTATGGTACGAGATTATATTGGTCAAAATTTTGGTGAAAAATATCTACCTAAGTCAGCGAATGTTTACAGCAGTAAAAAGAATTCACAAGAGGCACATGAGGCCATACGCCCCTCTGATGTGAACGTTGTTGCCGATGATATTAGTGATGTTGAAGCCGATGCTTGCAAATTGTATCAATTAATTTGGCGACAATTTGTTGCCTGCCAAATGACATCGGCAGAATACAACTCAACGACGCTTACCGTAAAATCAGGTGATTTTACATTAAAGGCTAAAGGACGCACGTTACGTTTTGATGGTTGGACTAAAGTGCAACCTCAACTGTCTAAAAACAGTGAAGACAAAATATTACCTAAAGTTGCCGTTAACGACGAATTATCATTAATCAGCTTAAATCCGAATCAACACTTTACCAAACCACCTGCGCGCTATAATGAGGCATCATTGGTTAAAGAACTTGAGAAACGAGAAATTGGTCGTCCATCAACTTATGCAACTATCATTTCCACCATTCAAGATCGCGGCTATGTGCGTTTGGATAATCGCCGTTTTTATGCGGAAAAAATTGGTGAAATTGTAACGGATAGATTAAATGAAAATTTTAATGATTTAATGAGTTACGATTTTACGGCACGTATGGAGCATGCTTTAGATGAAATTGCCCACAAAAAACAAGAATGGCGAGAAGTTCTTGATCAATTCTTTAGCGATTTTAGTGATCATCTTGAAGTGGCAGAACAAGCACCGGATAAAGGTGGAATGCAACTCAATCCACTTGTATTAACACCTGAAATTAAATGCCCTAATTGTGGTCGTGAAATGGGGATCAAAACAGCTGGTACAGGAGTGTTTTTAGCTTGTTCGGGTTACGCATTACCACCTAAAGAGCGTTGCAAACAAACCATTAATCTTATTCCAGAACATGAAACATTAAATATTTTGGAAGAGGCCGAAACAGCAGAAACTGATGCTTTAAGGGCGCGTAAACGTTGTCCAAAATGTCATACAGCAATGGACAGTTATTTACTCGATAATGAACGAAAATTACATATTTGCGGTAACAACCCAATTTGTGATGGTTCTATTGTTGAAAAAGGAAACTTTAAAGTGAAAAGTTACGAGGGTCCAATCATTGAATGCGAAAAATGTGGATCAGAAATGCACTTAAAATCAGGGCGTTTTGGTTTATATATGGGATGTACCAATCAAGACTGTAAAAATACACGTAAAATTTTAAAAAATGGTGATGTTGCACCACCAAAAGAAGATCCAGTTGATTTACCAGAACTACCGTGCAGCAAATCTGATGCTCATTTTGTTTTACGTGATGGTGCAGCAGGTATCTTCTTGGCAGCACATAATTTTCCAAAATCAAGAGAAACACGTGCACCATTGATTGAAGAGCTACAACGGTTTAAAGATCGTTTGCCAGAAAAATTTATTTATTTAACTCAAGCACCGAATAAAGATCCAGATGGAAATCCATCCATTGTACGTTTTAGTCGTAAAAGCAAACAACAGTATGTCACTTCCGAAGTGAATGGAAAATCGACAGGCTGGGTAATGCAATACCTAGACGGAAAATGGGTAAATAGTAAAAAGTAGGTAAGAACACCTGAAACGTCGTCAAAAAGTTTCAGGTTATGTATACGTTTTAGTATAAAATTTGTTTTTGTTTGTGCTAGGGTATAAAAGGAATTACCTTACGATTCCTCGCGTTAGACTAAAGTCGAAAGCGAGGAAAGTATATAGTTAAAGGAGCCTTTGTCATGAAATTGCAACAATTACGCTACATTGTTGAAGTAGTCAATAACGACCTCAATGTTTCGCTAACCTCCGAAAAACTTTATACTTCGCAACCTGGTATCAGTAAACAAATAAAATTGTTAGAAGATGAACTTGGCATTCAAATATTTACAAGAGTGGGGAAACATCTTTCCGAAGTCACTCCTGTTGGCGAAAAAGTGATTTCTCTGGCGCGTGACATCCTCAACAAATCAAAAGATATAAAAATTATAGCTAAAGAGTTTAGTCAGCCTAATCAGGGTTCATTAACGATTACGACAACTTATACTCAAGCACACTATAGTTTGCCAATAGTCATCCAGCAATTTATGAAGCAATACCCGAATATTATTTTACATATGGAGCAGGGCTCATCTCCCCAATGTATTTTACAGGCACAAACAGGGCAAGCTGATTTTGCCATTGTCACTGACCTTTCTCAACTTAATGATGAAATGATTGCATTGCCATGTTATCACTGGAACCAAGCAGTAATCGTTAAAAAAGATCATCCATTGGCTAAAAGTAGCTTAATTTCTATTGTAGAATTATCTCAATATCCGCTGGTTAGTTATGATTTTACTAATGATGGTTCTGACCTCAATCAAGCTTTTATTCGCGCAGGACAATTGCCAAATATTGTGTTTAGCACGACCGATGCTGAGTTAATTAAAACTTATGTGAAATTAGGCGTTGGCGTTGGAATTGTTGCTAAAATGGCAGTGAGTGATGCTATCGCTGATGAAGATTTTGTCGTGCTTAATGCTGGACATCTTTTCCCTTATAGTACCACTTATATCACTTTTGCACGCTCTTTATTTTTACGCAGTTATATGTATGATTTTATCAGTCAATTTTCACCACACTTAAATCGTCAAATAATCGATAAACTGATGTTATGTGAAAATAATAGCGAGGTATTAGCCATGTTCAATGGAGTAAAATTACCAGTTCGCTAACTTAAACATTCTTTTTAAGAATTCTATAAAAAAAGTGCGAGACTATCGCACTTATATTTCTGAATTATTTGTGTCTTGCTTTCAAAGTACCAATTACATCTTGCAGTGATAGATTTTGATCATGCAGTAAAACGATAAGATGATAGACCAAATCAGCCGATTCATTTTTCAGCTCTTCAATATCACGAACCGTCGCTGCTAAGGCTGTTTCAACACCTTCTTCTCCAACTTTTTGAGCAATACGTTTAGTGCCATCATGATAAAGTTTAGCGGTATAAGACGATTGTGGATCGGCATTTTTACGACCAGCAATTAATTGCTCTAACTCAAATAAAAACCCCCACTGAGTTTTCGCCGAAGCAAAACAGCTGTTATGGCCTGTGTGACACGTTGGTCCAATGGGGTCAACTAAAATCAATAAGGTATCATTATCACAATCAGGAGTGATACTTACGGCATTTAAAAAATTGCCAGAACTTTCGCCTTTAGTCCAAAGACGCTGTTTAGTGCGTGAATAAAAAGTAACTTTGCCACTGCTTAAAGTTCGGGCTAGCGCTTCTTGATTCATATAACCAAGCATGAGTACATCACCTGAAACGTAATGTTGTATAATGACTGGCATCAAATTATCGACTTTTTGCCAATCAAGTTGTGTTGGATCAAATTGCGGATTAAATGTTGTATTGGAATTTTCTGTTAGCATAATCGAATATTTACTCCATGTTGCACTAAGTATTGTTTAAGTTCACCAATGTTAATTATTTGTTTATGAAATACTGATGCGGCCAAGGCTCCGTCGACATCCGGTTCATTAAAGGCTTGTAAAAAATGCTCCTTCGTACCAGCACCACCAGAAGCAATCAATGGTACATGGCAAACTTCACGCACGGCTTTTAATTGAGCTAAATCGTAACCATTACGTACCCCGTCTTGATTCATCATATTCAAAACAATTTCACCAGCACCACGTTTTTGTACTTCTCTCACCCAATCAAGTGTATTCCATTTAGTTGCCACTGTACGTTTTTCATCTCCTGTAAACTGATAAACATGATAGTCATTGGATTGATGGTCATACCAAGTATCAATCCCTACCACAACACACTGGACACCATAACGATCTGCCAACTCAGTAATCAAATTAGGATTAGCCAACGCTGGGGAGTTAATTGAGATTTTATCAGCACCAAAAGTTAAAATCTGTCCTGCATCTTTTACTGTTTTAATACCGCCAGCCACACAAAAGGGGATATCAATCACTTCGGCAACTTTTGCAACCCAACTTTTATCAACAACACGACCATCGGAAGATGCAGTAATATCATAAAAAACGAGTTCATCAGCCCCTTCCTGAGCATAACGCTTAGCTAATGGTACGATATCGCCCATAATTTCGTGATTACGAAACTGCACACCTTTCACTACATGTCCATCGCGTACATCCAAACAAGGAATTATTCTTTTTGCCAACATGATATTGCCTCCTCAACGGTAAATTTTCCTTCAAGCAGTGCTCGTCCTACGATGACACCTGCTACGCCACTATCCATAAGCGCTTTAACATCATTGAGTTGACCAATTCCACCCGATGCCTGAAAGGCTATTTGAGGATATTTTTGGCTAATATCTCGATACAGACTTACATTTGAACCGCTCAGGGTACCGTCTTTAGAAATGTCGGTGCACAGTACGTGTTTTAAGCCATGTGGTAAGTAATCATCGATGACTTGTTCAAGTGTTTGGTTGGAATCTTCTTGCCAACCATGAATCGCAACATATTTATTACCATCAGCAGCGATGCGTACATCCAGCGCTAGAACTAACGCTTCGGCCCCATATTTGTTAAACCACTTCTTAACAAATTCAGGTTGTTTAATGGCTGTTGATCCTATCACAACTCGTGCTACACCAGCTGCAAGAAGCGCCTGTACATCATCTTCAGTGCGGATGCCGCCACCAATTTGCACAGGTACTTGAACGCCTTTAATTAACGTTTGAATTAATGTCATTTGTCGAGCTTTAGGGTCTTTTGCACCAGCCAAATCTACAAGATGCAGAAGTTGTGCTCCTTGTCGTTGGTAATTTAGTAAACGGGTTAATGGGTCACTTCCATAATCACGTTTTAGTCCATAATCACCTTGATGTAATCGAACCACACTACCGTCAATTAAATCAAGTGCTGGAATAATAGTAGGATAAACAGCCATTGTTACATCTCCAAAAAGTTTTTTAGTAATTGTGCACCGGCTGATCCAGAACGTTCGGGATGAAACTGTACACCGTAAAAGTTGTCTTTTTGTACGGCAGCGGTAAAGCTTTCTCCGTAATTGGTTTCTGCAATAGTTGCTGAGCATAGTGGCATCGCGTATCCATGAACAAAGTAAAAATAAGCATCATCTGCAATATCTCTAAATAGATGATGACCAGCTTTTGGGTAAACTTGATTCCAACCCATATGAGGCAAAGGTAAACCAACATTCGAAATTTCATCTACTTTTTCGTCAATTATTCCTAATGTTTGTACGTGCCCCTCGCTGCTGTATTTGGCTAGCAGTTGCATACCAAGACAAATACCTAAGACGGGTTGAGTACAAGCTTTAATAAGATCAACTAAATTGCGTTCTTTTAACTTCTTCATTGCTGCTGAAGCGGATCCTACACCGGGTAAAAACAGCTTATCACAGTCAAGTACTACTTCGGGTTCAAGACTAATTATGGGGTTATACCCCAATCGTTCTATGGCATATTTAACCGAAGAGAGGTTAGCGCAACCCGTATCGAGAATGACAACTTTCATCTACAGTACTCCTTTTGAGCTCGGTAATCTATTACCATCTATCTTGATAGCTTGCTTTAACGTTCGTGCAAAGGCTTTAAATAAACTTTCAACTTTATGGTGATCATTATTGCCTTGCGTTTCAATATGTAAGGTAATTGCCATAGCGTAACTGATAGAATAAAAGAAATGTTCGACCATTTGGGTGCTCATATCGCCCACTTTGGGATAAGTAAATTGCGCATTAAATTTCAGAAAAGGACGCCCTGAAATATCCATTGCGCATTCAGCTAAACATTCATCCATAGGAATGACTGAAGCATAGCGAGTAATCCCTCGTTTATCACCTAAAGCGATTTTTAACGCTTCACCTAATGCTAATCCAGTATCTTCAATGGTATGATGGTCATCAATCTGCAAATCTCCATTCACTTTGATGTTAAGTTTGATCCCTCCATGGGTGGCGATTTGATCCAACATATGATCAAAAAAACCAATACCAGTAGTGATTTGACTATCACCTTGGCGATCAAGCCAAACTTCAACTAAAATCTTTGTCTCTTTAGTGTTACGTTCGACTTTTGCATAGCGGTCATCAGTGGTTAAACGTTGAGCTATTTCGAGCCAATTTAATGTGTTAGAATTGTAATGTAATCCTTTAATCTGCATATTTTCAGCAAGTTGAATATCAGTGATCCTGTCACCAATAACATAACTATTATTTTTATCTATGTTACCATTGCTAAGATAAGGTAGAACTAATTGGATTTTCGGCTTACGACATTGACAATTATCTTCTGAAAAGTGAGGACAAATCAGTACTTCTTCAAAATTAACCCCTTGTGATTGAAAAATTTGCATCATTAAATTGTGAGGTCCATCAAAATCAGATTGTGGATAATTACTGGTACCGAGGCCATCTTGATTTGTTATCATCACCAGTTTAAAACCAGCGGATTGCAACTTAAGCAGAGCAGGGATGACATTAGGTTCTAACGCCAACTTCTCAAAGCTATCGACCTGAAAATCGATTGGCGGTTCTGTGATTAATGTTCCATCACGGTCAATAAATAAATATTTTTGTAACATCATTGCTCCTATATTATCGCTTTGAGTGCCAAAATTACCGCATCACATTCGGCTGCTGTGCCAACACTAATGCGAATGATACTATCTTGCCCGATAGATTTGCTTTGATCGCGCAAAATAATGCCCTGATTCCATAATGACTGAAACACATCTTTACCTGTTTGAAATTTAACACATAAATAGTTAGAGGAACTAGGATAAACTTTTTCGACGATTGGTAAAGCCGACAAATCCTGTGCAAACTTCTGCTTTTGAGCATTGATAAGTTGTACTTGTTGTCGCATTTTTTCAATACCAATTTTACTAAGTGCTTGCGTCGCGATATCCGCTACGGGTGTTGCCAATGGATAAGGAGCAATGACTTTTTGTAATGCAGCTATCACAGGTTTGTTAGCAATAGTAAAACCACATCGTAAACCAGCCAATGCGAAAGCTTTTGATAAAGTTCTTAAAATAACTAAATGCGGATATTTTGCTAACCAACTAACCACGGAAGAATCTGGCGAAAACTCAATATAAGCCTCATCTATCACCACAAGAGCACGATTTTTAGCAATATCTAATAGTGTTTTAATATCATCAGGATTAATTAAATTACCCGTTGGATTATTTGGCGAGCAAATATAAATTAATTTTACATTATCAATATGTTGATTAATTCCCAGTAAATCCAGCTGCCAATCTGATGTTGTTGGTACGGTTTTGATATTAATACCTAATGTTTCTGCGCTAACCTGATACATACCATAAGTAGGAGGACAATATAAAATGCTATCTTGCTGTGGCTCACAAAATGCCCGCATTAACAGTTCAATTGCTTCATCAGCTCCACGACTTACAATGAGTTGTTCCGGTTTAACACCTACATAATGAGCATAACTATTAATCACCTGTTTAGGTTGTGGTTCAGGATAACGGTTTAATGTCTGTTGAGTTAAATGAAATTGCGGAGCAATAGGGTATTCATTGGCATTTAACCATATATCACCTTTTCCACCTATCCGTCGAGCAGATTGGTAAGGTGTTAATTTCTGAACATTCTTTCTGACTAATCGATTAATATCCATATTATTCACCTATTTTTAGTATTTAATGCAGCTAAACGAAGCGTTACAGCTTGTTTATGAGCAGTAAGCTGCTCCGCTTGCGCCATTAATTCAACCGAATGACCAATGGCTTGTAAGCCTTCAGGCGATAATTTTTGTATGGTCATACGTTTTTGAAAATCGGCCAATCCAAGACTTGAGTAAGTCGCTGTATAACCATAAGTTGGTAAAACATGATTAGTTCCTGAAGCATAATCACCCGCTGATTCAGGTGACCAATTACCTAAAAATATTGAGCCCGCACTAGTAATTTGTTCTACCAGATCATCGGCATTTTGCGTTTGAATAATTAAATGCTCAGGACCATAACAATTACTGATAGCAATACATTGAGCTAAATCTTTGGTCACAATAAGACGACTTTCTTGTAACGCCTTTTCGGCAATGTCTTTTCGAGATAATTGGGTTAATTGTTTATCAACTTCAATTGAAACCGCTTTAGCAATATTTTCATCTGGAGTGACTAGTACCACTTGTGAATCAGGACCATGCTCCGCTTGTGATAATAAATCGGCAGCAATAAAAGCAGGATTAGCTGAATTGTCGGCGATAACCAACACTTCTGAAGGACCAGCAGGCATATCAATTGCTGCTCCATCAAGACGTTGGCTAACTTGGCGTTTAGCTTCAGTAACAAAAGCATTACCTGGACCAAAAATTTTATCAACTTTAGGTACTGATTCACTTCCAAAAGCCAATGCAGCGATGGCTTGAGCACCACCTAATTGGTATATTTCGGTCACACCGCAAAGTTCAGCCGCATATAAGATTTCATCTGCGATCGGTGGTGGAGAGCATAAAATTACGTTACGGCAACCCGCAATTTTAGCCGGAATAGCTAGCATTAACACTGTAGATAATAACGGCGCAGAACCACCTGGAATATAAAGACCTACTGAATCAATCGGACGGGTAACGAGCTGACATTTTATTCCCGGTATTGTTTCAACAGTAATTGCTGATTTAACTTGAGCTTGGTGAAATTTTTCAATATTACTGACGGCTAATTGCATTGCCTGTTTTAATTCAGGTTTAACTCGTGTCGTTGCTGTTTTGATCGCATCTTGTGTCAATTTTATTTGTTGGATTTGTATTTTATCAAACTTATTACTGAGTGCGATTAAAGCTTGATCACCATTTTGTTGCACCTGATTTAAAATATCTGTTACCGCTTGGCTAATTGAATCTGAAGCGGTGATAGCCGGGCGAGTTAATAATGCTGTCCGCTCTGTATCTGAACATTGTTGCCAATATGAAAGTTTCATTTTTTACTCCATCATTTTTTCGATTGGTAAGACAAGAATTGAGCTAGCCCCCAATGCTTTGAGTTTTTCCATGGTTTCCCAAAATAGTGATTCAGAGCTCACCATATGTAATGCCACACGATTTTGCTCACCTGTAAGTGGTAATATCGTAGGATTTTCAGCACCAGGTAATAAAGCCACAACTTGATCTAAAACTTTGGTTGGCGCATGTAACATAATGTATTTGGATTCACGAGCTTGGATAACCCCTTGAATTCGAGTCATTAACTTATCAATCAACGCTTGCTTGTCAGGTGGCATTTCGCCTTGGCGTTGAATTAAGCAAGCTTTAGATTTGTAAATCACTTCAATCTCTTTGAGTCCATTTGCTTCAAGTGTTGCACCGCTTGAAACTAAGTCACAAATAACATCAGCCAGACCTGCTCGTGGTGCTACTTCTACTGAACCATTGAGCAAGCAGGTTTTAAAAGTTACGTGGTATTGAGAAAGATAACGGCGGAGTAAGTGAGGATAGGTGGTAGCGATACGTAAATCATTTAAACATTCAGGAGCGGTATAATCAAAATCACGAGGAGCAGCAATCGATAACCGACAACCGCCAAAATCCAAACGGCGTAATGTTTTATATTGAGGATTGAACCCTTCGGCTTGTCGGTCTAACACCTCTTCTTCTAAAACATTTTCGCCAACAATCCCTAGATCGACAACCCCATCAATTACTAATCCAGGAATATCGTCATCACGAACGCGTAAAATATCAATTGGCATATTTTCAGCGAACGCAATCAAACGTTGTTCTTGAAGGTTAATTTTAATACCACATTGTGCGAGCAGTTTTTTTGATTCATCACTTAAACGACCCGATTTCTGCATTGCTATACGTAAACGCGAATTATCCAACATATTATTCTCCAATTTATTCTAAAAAATTTTTAAACTACAAACAAAAAAACCCTCGAAAGTTTGATCTTCCGAGGGTTTTCTGCTTGCTTTCGCGATATCACCGGAAGACCAATTGTCTTCCAGCACCAATCGCCCGAAGACTAATCAGGTATGATGGTGATGATGTTTAATAACAAAAACGCAAAAACAATTCATAAAATAAAACCAATAAGTTAATTAATTATTAAAATTACTATACAAAATATAACAGAAATGAATAACTATCAACTCATTTTTTTATAATTTAAAGATAAATTTGTAAATGCCGAGTTTCTCTATATTTCACCGATTACGGTTATTAATTGATAATAAATCAATGAAATAAAACAAACTTGATTATAAAATTTGTTTTAATTGACGACAAACTTTATAACGACCAAAATCCGTAATTTTAGTTAAGAAAGAGGTCAACGCATTATTGTCGAACTGACTGATAATCCTATAGCACCCATTGCCAGTAATCTTTTAAAATTTGATGAGTTCATTAAAATACTTTACTAAATTTTCAAAAGAAGCAAATTGATTAGTGTCCATATAAATAGTAATAAATTGTAAGTGTCGTTTTTGCTCTTTAATGGTGAATTTTTCAATAATATGCTTGTTGAGCCTATCTTGAACTCGTTGACCTACAGCTTGGCTAGATAAAAACACTTTTTCGCCAATTTCCCGCCATGATTGACGGCTATTATTTCTTAATACCTTTAAAATTTTTTGATCTTTCTTATCCATTGTTTCAATTTGAAAGTTCATCGATATTTATCATTTCAATTTGCTATGCTTTTTGAACGTTAAATATTAAAAAATAATATTACGAAACTTGATATAAGGAGAGAAAAATGACTCAAGCATTATTACTCATTGCTGTGCAAAATGATTATCTTACCTGACGGTAACTATCCATTAAATAATACCGAAGAAGTTCTACAACATACTCTAAAACTTTAAAATTTTTTCGAAAAAACAATTACTTATTGTTTATATACAACATATTAACCGGGATCTTAATGCTGTTTTTTTTGTAAATCATAGTTATGGTAGTCAATTGCATGTCAAATTACTTGCTATTAATAAACCTAATGAATTGAACATTCAAAAAGCGCATCCAAATAGCTTTTATCATACACAGTTGCAACAGAAGTTAGAGCAATTAGGGAATAACACAATTAGTAATTTGTAGGATGATGAGTCATATGTGCGTTGATTCTACTGCCCGCTGTGCATTCGAGCTTAATTATCAACCGATTTTAGTTCATGATGCTTGCACTATTTGTGATCTTGACTTCAATGGCAATATTATCCATTCACAAGATGTACATAATAGTTTTATGTCCGCATTAATGCAATCCACTACGATAATAAGCTGTGAATCATTTATACGAGTATCGTGATATCAAGACAACGAAAGGAATTCACTTATTGATAATTAGAATTTGATTGATATGCATTTGGATGGCACAAAAAAGACCATCTAAATGTCGAAAGTGAATCGAATAATTTACTATTAAATGAGTTATAATGAGGACATTTTATTCTGATTAAAGATAACTTTTAGGAATCATATTTGAACTCTGCGTTATGTTATAAGCAATATGGTATCCCTGAACATGTATTGAAGCTTGAATGTTTAAATAAGCCCTTAGTAAAAAAAGATTGCATTAGAGTCGAAATGTTATATGCGCCAATTAACGCTTCAGATCTTATTCCAATTACAGGGGCGTATCAACATCGTATTATATTGCCACAGATTGCTGGCTATGAAGGTGTCGGAGTGGTTATTGAAGCACCTTCAACACATCAATACCTGATTGGAAAGCGTGTATTACCATTAAGAGGGGAAGGAACTTGGCAAAATTTTGTTGATTCACCCGCACACTATGCTATCCCCATCCCCGATTATATAGAAAATGATTTAGCCGCCCGAGCTTATATTAATCCCGTTGCCGCCTGGTTGATGCTTAAACGTTTTCCTCCTCAAAAAAAACATATTTTAGTCACGGCAGGTGGGGCCGATTGTGCAAAGTTACTTTGCAAATGGGCAAGAAATTCACAAGCGTTATCGATAACTGCCATTTGTCGCTCAGATAATCATATTCAATTTTATAATAAATATGGCATTAAAACTTTAAACCAAAATGATACTAATGCTATAAGATATTTTGCTGCACAGGCAGATCTTGTTTATGATGCAGTTGGTGGCGTTCTTGCTAAAACAATTTTAAATAATATGCAGGAATTAAGTGAATTTATTTCTTATGGATTACTTTCAGGTGTTAACTTAATAAATAATAGAAGGTTACCTAAGGTACATTGGTTTCATGTTCGTCACTGTATAAGCAATATGAGTCAAGTTCAGTGGCAAAATATGTTTGATGACATTTGGCCAAAGTTGGACAAAAATGATTTAAATCAACCTTACTTGTTTGACTTTAACAATTGGAAAAGCGCCATTAAAGCTTATCGGCAAGTCGGCATCAATAGTAAACCATTATTAGCTATAAAATGAAGAATTTGAAGGTTTGATTCATTAGCGGTAATTAATGAAGTTATAATCCTTTATGGATGATAAATCTGATTAAGCAAATCGCTCTATTACCTAAAAGTTTAGGAAAGGTAATCGTAGACGGATCTAACCTTTCCTAAAACTCAGCCTATAATGATTAAACGGTTTGTGTATATTTTTTCCCTGATAAAACACTAAATCGACCAGTACCTAATAATGCAAGACTGAAAGCAGCTAAAGACATAAATGCAGGATACTCCCAACCTCCTCCCGGATTGGTAAATGACCAACCATTAGTCCAATGTACAATGGTGATTATTGCAAGTTGAAAGAAGGCAATTAACGCAATTGCACGAGTTAAAATACCTAATAATAACAATGCACCGCCGCCAATTTCAAAAACAATAACAAGATAAGAAAAAAATCCTGGAAATCCAAGGGTATGAAAATATTCAGCCGTACCTTCTGGGGTGAGAACAAGTAATTTGGTAAAACCGTGAGCTAAAAACATCATACCTAAAGCAATTCGTAATACAAATGCTGCTACATCAGTTTGATATTCTTTCATTTTGTGTTTCCTATAGTCAGTTAACAAAATAATAATTAAAATCAGAAGTAAGAGGCATTCATTTCTAAAGCGATTACTTATTTACAACATAGGATACTGCACTTGAGATTGTCTCACAGATAACAATGATTAGTAAAGTTACTTACGAAAATTGACAATCTTATAGCGATTATATTGACATTGATTGGTAGTTCAATGATGGATTTGTAGATAAAAATAACGGTGTAACAATAATGTTACACCGTTATGTCTTACTTATTGTTGGTGTCAAATTAATTTAAATAGGTCTTTTGTTTATTTTAACGCAATTTTGTTGGTTCCCCTTGCATTGAATTTACACTCTAAAATCCATTGAAATCCGGACAATTGTGTAAAATATATTTATCATCCTCTGTTGTTATAATTTAAGCTGCTCCATTGCTTTATCAAAATATCCACCTAAATTTAAAATTGCGTCTTCACCGTTTGAACCAACATAAATAACTTCGCCTTAACAAACTTAGATGTTTTTCTATTAGAACAATAAATAGCTTCTTTTGTATTTATATGGTAATTTGCTGTTAGCTCGGCAGTAAAATCGACCAAATGATTCCGTTGGTGAGGTTGAGTTGAATTATCAACAACTTTAACAGTCAGTTTTTTGAGATTAAGTAGCTTTTTTAAAGAGCTTACTCTCTCTTCTAACTTAGTGTTTTGTGTTGTGACTAAGTAAATCGTATTTGGTAATGCCATTAAAACTCCTTAAAGGATAAAATAGAACTCCATACTTTTACTAAATAACTCATATAATGGAATAGTATATAACAGAAATGAGACTAATGTCTCATAGAATTTAATATATCAATTTTTATCATAATAAGCAATAATTTATAAAAAAATAATATGGATAAACAAAATATCGTAATACCACAAAAATATACAGGTGTTAAAAAACGTACATTTGAGCATTTAATACATACGGCATTAACTATTTTAGATGAAGGTAACGAATTAACCATTAGTGAGTTAGCAGATAAATCAAAAATTTCAAGGGCAACTGCCTATCGCTATTTTCCTACACAAAGTGATTTAATTTCGGCTGTTGTTGATTATTCACTCGAACCAATTTTACGTTGGCAATCCGACGAACAGGATTTGGGAAAAAAAATAAATGATTTTTTATCATTTGCTTTTACCCACATGATAAAACACGAAGGGGCTATAAGGGCAGCAATGCGATTGTCTTTACAACAATGGGCAACTGAACGTTCAACAACATCATCGAAGTCTGAAAAATTTGTCCGTGGAAATCATAAAGAAGTGCTCTCTAATTTACTGCAACCATTACAATCCCAATTAAATGATGAACTGAATAATAAATTAATTTATACCTTGTCGATAATTTTTGGTTCTCAAATTACAGTATTAAAAGATGTATGGAATTTAGAAGATTCCTATATTGTATCACTGTCGCAATGGATCATTAAAGCTGTTATTAATCAAGCTAAACAAGATGCATCCAAGCTTTGAGTTTTAATTATTGCTATATTAATCATAATTTTATATTGTTTGATGCAAGCGAAAGATCATTTTTTTAGAATCGACTATAAGAATGAAATGCATTGATTTAATTTAAATCGTTGCTTTTTTCCAAACTTTATCATCTATTTCAATAGTTATGATGTTTCTTGAATAAACATGCAATTAATATTTTAGTTAATACCGTAATGAACATAATGTAAATCGATTATTTGTGCCAGAAATTGTCTGTTTTTGAAATATTTTTATTAACATTAAATATTTTAAGAAAAAAGCTTTAAGTTATCCAAAGTTAATCAAAAAAATATCGGTAACATTTTCATTAGGATTTAGACTATCATCAAGAATTTTTCTTCTATAAATGGTAAATTTCATACTCACAATAAGACTTTATCCGATCAGTATTTGTAATCTAAACGCATCACTATTTGTAATATTTAATCGCAACATAAGAAAAAATTATCAAACTTATAATATTGATCAGGATGTGCTTTAATTGTTAATGTTTCCGTTCTTTATTTATGTTGTCAGAAAGTCACTTACTTATTGCTAATGTCTATTGATAATGAAAGATACAATATCTCACTTATTTTTTAAAAGCGTTAATAGCATTTCATTGAAAATAAGACGGTCTTTACCCAGAACCGAAAAAAACTGATGATCAATTTCTTCAACTAAAGGAACAGTTTTATTGATTTTTTCAAAACCACTTTCGGTTAGAATGATGGATTTTGCTCGACTATCTTTAGCTGAAGTCATCCTTATGATGAATGATTTCTTTTCTAAATTTTCTAAAATTTGTGAAATTGTCATGACATCAATATTCGTTTTTTTCGCTAAAAGGATTTGTGTTATTTCATTTTCATATTCAGATAAATAGGCTAGGGTAGCAAGTACAATAAATTGAGGATGAGTAATCGACTCTTTCTTTAGGCAATTTTTTATTTTAGTCTGCCAACAAGAATAAGCCCTCATAAAAAGAAAACCAACTGAATCAGAGTCCTTTTGGAATCGTGTTAAGAGCTTATTAACTTTTGTCATAATTTACCTTTCAACAAGATTTTTTAATGAAAATGTTTTATCAATGATATCATCTGATATTTGCTTTAGAAAGTCATAAGCTAGTTTGTCATCTAATTCATCGACAGGTTTTAATGAAATTTCAGATTTGAGATTATATTGATTAGGTTCAACTTCAATTATTTGATGAGAAAAAGATAAAAGCCCAATATCTGGCATATTAAATTCTTCGGTAAATTCCTTATTCTCTAAAACCTTTGATAAAGTGAACTCCATCTCTGGCATATTTTCCAATTTAAATATGCCTTTAGCTCCTGAAATTAATCCATCATTTACATAAAAATCTTCTAAATCGGTCTCCCATAATTTTCTCAAATTGAGATCAACATAATATTGCCAAATCACTGATGGCTTAGCGGTTGTTGGTAATGAAAATGTGATTGATAGTTTATTCATGATTTGATTCTCCATTTAATAAGTAATCTTATTGTATGTATACTTATAATTTAAAGCAATAAAAATTTAACTTATTTATTTATTTATCTTTAATAGTTGGATACGGTCATATAAAAAGACACTGTTAGGTTAGAAAGCATCTTTTTATACACTGAGGATTAAAATTAATTAGGCTGTTCAGTTTTAAAAAAATTAATGATATTGAACTGTTTGTTGTGTCTGTTCATCGTGAACTAATAATAAACACGTATCACTGTTTGAGACGGCTTGTTCAATACGTAGTTTATCTTGCTCATTAAGATCATTAATACAAGCAACAATATAGCTACAGGTTTTGCTTTTTAATGCTTTTTCAATAGTAGATATTAAATTTTCATTTTTAAGATTACTCAATTGCACCACTTTTTGTTTATCAAGTCCTGCAATATTTACCCATGAACGCTTTAACATTGGTCGATCAGATAGCCATAATTGCCATTTTTTAGCTTTATTAAGTGATTTCAACAAAGGGCGCTGTTGTTGTAAAATCTGCTGAAAAGGGGATTCAAAATTAATCGCCATAAGTTGTGATGAAGAGTGTTCAATAAGCATAGTAATCCCATTACTGTATTAATATACAGTGTATATTAATACAGTAATTTGTGATTGTAAACTCTCTGTGTGATCATTTTTTATATAATTTTTTATGTAACAGAATTAAGAACGCAATAACTGATAAGAAAAAATCCCTAAAAAAGTCATTAAAACTGAACCAATAACATGAATGGCAATAGTGGTTAATCCCCATGCAATACGGCCCTCTTGTAAGAAATTCACGATTTCCGCCGAAAAAGTTGAAAAGGTCGATAATCCACCGCAAAAACCAGTGATCACCAATAAACGCCATTCATTAGGAAGGTTTGAATGATTAAAAAAAGCAATTGCAAAGCCAATAATATACCCCGCAACCAGATTTGCCAATAATGTTCCCAAAGGAATGGCAAAAGCGAGAATATTTAATTTAAGTGACAGAAACCACCGCAATAAACCACCGGCGACTGAACCGACCGAAATAGCTAAAATAAGTTTTAACATACTGAATCCTTAAAATTGGGCGTATTGTTTATTAACAATAATGTTTATTCTTATTAGTAAAGAACGATAACTATAACCGAGATAATAAGAAAATGCATAATATTCATTGCTGCATCATTTTTAGATTAAAAAAATAATCGTTATATCATTGTGTTTTAGAATTATCAATAAGATAGAATCATGCCCAAGTAAATGTGCTTAAGGATAGATAATTACCTGGTAATTAAGTAGAATAGTTGAAAATTTTCGTTTAATTCAAGGATACAATATGTATACAGGTATTGTGCAGGGTCAAGGTAAAATTATTGATATCATCGATCAAGATAACTTAAGAACTTATAAGGTAAAATTGCCTGAAAAATTAACGCAACATATCGAAATCGGCGCATCAATTGCTAACGATGGCTGTTGTTTAACTGTGACCGATTTTAAAGATGATTGGGTCACCTTTGACATAATGAAAGAAACATTAGCACTTACTACATTAGGCGATAAAAAGCTTGATGATTTGGTTAATATAGAACGTAGTGCCAAATATGGCGATGAAATTGGTGGTCATATAATGTCTGGGCACATATCTTGCACCGCCACAATTGTTGATATCCAAAAAACGACAACGAATTGCCAAATGACTTTAGCTTTACCCTCTAAATTCACCAAGTATGTTTTCTACAAAGGTTTTATTGGTGTTGACGGTGCTAGCCTAACCGTTGGTAATATCATGGATAATCATTTTCAAATTAATTTAATTCCTGAAACACTCGCGATTACGACTTTAAATACAAAAAAAGTAGGAGATAGAGTTAATATTGAAATTGATTCACAGACTCAAGCAATTGTTGATACAGTTGAAAGAGTTCTAGCGGAAAGCAATTAACATTTCCTTTTTAGATTAAATCATTTAAAAAATGATTATGTTAATTCTAAACATTCCTGTTTTGTCGACTTTCGAACATTTTAATGTATTGAATTCATCGTTACTATAGGGATGCTTGATTTAAGGCTTTGTTATAAAAGCCTTAATATCCCCACAACCATTCAAAAAATCTTAAACTTTGTTCTTGAGCAATCCTTCGACGGCTAATTAAGGATATCAATAAAAGTTTGCTATTGTCATTAATGGATTATTTTTGTGAAAAAGTTTGAGGTTGTGCATACGTTTAAGTAAAAAACACATTTAAAACATCACCTATCGAATATCAATGATTCCCTCTATTCATCTTTTGTTGGTGCTAAGAGGTCAACTTTTGATAAGCTTTTTTCAAAAAATAATATTATGGAAGTTATCTATCTGAAATTGATTTAAAACTTGTTAAAAAAGTAAGATGAATTTTACAAAGTAAGAACTTGTTGGCTGATTTATCAGGTTGAGTTTTTTAGCTTTTTTAAAGCTCTAAAGATCTTTATTCGTATTTTAGGAGCAGCATATTTATGTCCGTATTCTTAACTATAAAAATTTGGATAGGCTATAAGATTTATTTACTTGCACTATAGCAAAGAAATAACAGCGTATTATCAATATTATAGGTGGATATAAAACTGAATTTACCACTTGTTTGACTTAATGACATCGATAACTGATCTGCTGTTACTCAATTAACGAAAGGTTAATGCTGCATTTTCAAATTAACCTCAATGAAACATACTGAAGCAGATACGTAAACAGATAATTGAGATTGAATATTTCAGTAAAGAAAGGATCTCAATAGAATTTGAGAAGTTAAAATCAGAGGTGTACGAAAAAATTCATTCAATTCATTCAATTCAGTCTGAAAAGATGAGTATACTAAAAGTAAGTTTCATTGAAGAGTGATAATAACGAAATGGTATAGACTCCTAAATATTTTTTACAAATAAATAGTATTATCAATAAAAAGCTCAAACCACAAACCTCTAAATAGAAATTAATATAATCAATTCATTCACGGTTTAAAATAAAAAAAGTAAATCTAAAAAATGATATTTATCTTTTTATAGACAACGTTTATAGTATTCATAAAGTATAATTATATGACTTCAATTAAATGAAATATTATATAAGGATTAATATGAAGATTATTAATAAATTAAAAACTGTAATGTGCTGTGCTTTATTGTTGAGTTCTGCGAGTTCTTTAGCCTCTGAAATGCAGTTAGCTGTTCCTGATCTTGTCAAAAAAGGTTTTACTAATAAATTTATTTATAACCAATTCGGTTGCCAAGGAGAAAATCAATCTCCAAATATTTCGTGGCATAATGTACCTAAAGATGCAAAAAGCCTAGTGATAACTATGTATGATCCTGATGCACCAACAGGCTCTGGCTGGTGGCATTGGACGGTAGTCAATATTCCAGTTGATGTGACTGCGCTTAAGCGTTCTGCTGGCAATAATCCTGATCTATTGCCCAAAGGCAGTCAAGTGGTTCGCAATGACTTTGGTGTAGCTGGTTACGGCGGACCATGCCCTCCAGAAAAATCTGACCACCGTTATCAATTTACACTCTACGCACTTGATATTGATCATTTAGATGTTGATGACCAAACGACACCAGCATTAATTGGTTTTATGGTTAATTCACATCTGATTTCTAAAGCAACTGTCACTTATCATTACTCACGATAAAATGGATTAGCTATTGGATAACAACTACCGAATTAATGAATCAGTTCGGCAGTTGTTATATTGTTGTACTTGAATTTTTGCGTGTGTGATGAACTATTTTTTCATTAATAACTGATGAATTTCCACAATATCCTCAGGAGTTGTTTGGCAACAACCACCGATTAATTTAGCGCCTAATTTGGTCCAGGCATCTAATTGATTGGCAAAGGTACAATTGTGATCATGGTTTTTATGCCATAGCTTGGTCGTTGGATCATACTGCTCGCCTGAATTAGGGTAAACGATTAACGGTTTACAGGTTAGTTGACTCAATACCTCTAAAGCAGGGGTAACTTTCTCCAGAGCAATGCAATTAATCCCAACACTGACAATTTGCTCAATACGATTTAAATAGTCAATAACTTGTATTAAGGGAGTACCGTCGCTGAGGTGTTGTTGATCTTTTAATGTTAATGAAAACCAGCAGCTAACCAATGGAAATTGTTGTAATAATTTTACTAACGCTTTGATTTCCAAAAATGATGGTAATGTTTCACAAGCTAAAATATCTACACCTGCGTCAATCAGTGCTGCAATGCGATCTTTGTGAAATCCAATAAATTCATCCTCATTGAGGTGATAATCGCCAGTATATTCGGAGCCATCTGCAAGATAAGCACCATAAGGACCCACTGAACCTGCAATTAAGAGAAATTTATTTAGTTTGATCTCATTGAGGTATTGTGTTCTGGCTTGTTTGGCTAATTTTACACTGGTTTTGATTAGCTCGATTGACTCCTCGATCCCAATTCCTTTTTTGGCAAATCCCATTGGTGTTGCTTGATAGCTCGCAGTTATGGCGCAATCAGCTCCAGCTTTGAAATAATCATAATGTACTTGTTGAATTAATTCTGGCTGTTCAATTAATATTTTGGCTGACCATAAACTGTCGTTAAGATCGCTACCTCGACGTTGCAGTTCGCTAGCTAATGCACCATCAATAATGATATAACCTTTTTGTTTTAAAAGGGTTGTTATAGAACTATTGTTTTTCATTATTTATGACTCTTGTTTTGATACGTTTGGGTAAAATGATGAGCAATAAAGCAAAAAATCACGAATGGAATACCACAATATAATGCTATACGTTGTTCAGGATCGAACGCTAATCCAATACAAGCAATTAGACACAGAATAAAGCCTAAAATTGGCACTACTGGATAAAATGGTGCTTTAAATTTAAGATTTTTTTGCTCTGATGCGGATAATTGCTTTCGATAGAAATAGTGCGAAGCACAAATACTTAACCATACGGCTACCACAGCAAATCCTGAAATTGCCGTTAAAGCAACAAATACAGTATCAGGTGCAATGATACTAGAAAACAGGGCTAACAATCCCCCTAACATACTGACAGCAATTGCAGTAGTTGGGATACCTTTATCAGTTAATTGAGCAAAGCATTTTGGTAATGTGCCTTGATTTGACAGTGACCAGAGCATGCGACCTGAAGCATAAAGTCCAGAATTTGCTGCTGATAAAATCGCAGTTAGAATGACAAAATTAAAGATATCGGCAGCATAAGCAATACCGATATTTTCAAAGACCATCACAAAGGGACTGGTTACAACACCTGCTTGATCCATGGGTAAAAGTGCGGCTAAAACAAAAATAGTGCCAACAAAAAATATGATCAAGCGTAGAATAGTGGTTTTTATGGCTAATGGAATCGATTTTTCAGGATTATGAGTTTCGCCAGCGGCGATCCCGATAAGTTCAGTTCCTGAGAATGCGAAGTTGACCGATACCATTGTCATAACTATTGGGATTATGCCATTAGGGAACCAACCGTGATCAGTAATATTGTGCAAAAATGGGGCTGGAATATCATTTTTCATTGGAATAAAGCCGAAGATCGCGGCAGTACCAGCAATAATAAATACGACAATGGTGATGACTTTAATTATTGAGAACCAAAATTCACTTTCAGCAAAAAACTGTGCTGTAACGATATTGAGTGCAAAAATCACTAAACAAAAAATTAAACACCAAATCCATACTGCAATATCAGGGAACCAGTATTGCATACACATGCCGGCAGCCGTTAGGCTTGAACCCAATGCAACTGTCCATGTCAGCCAATATAACCATGCAACAGTATAGCCTGTAGCTGGGCTGATAAAGCGCGAGGCATAGGTATGAAAGGCGCCTGTTTCGGGCATAGCAACAGCTAACTCACCGAGGCATAGCATGACCAAATACACCACTAGCGCACCAATTAAATAAGATATTATTGCACCAATTGCTCCCGCAGTAGCAATAATGTATCCAGTATTAAAAAACAACCCCGTACCAATTACGCCACCTAAAGATAGCATAATTAAATGTCGGGTTTTCATAGTGCGTTTGAATTGATTTTCATTTGAGGATAGAGAATGAGTATTCATAATTATATTATTTTGAGCTTTTAAGGTTAATATTCCGCCAGTATGGCTGACGGAAAAGACTATTTGAATTGTTATTTTTATTTATCAAAAATCATGAAAGAATTCTTTTTTCGACATGATTTCACCATTGACTTGAACTTCATCACTGTCTTTGGTTAAGCTCACGTCTGAAAAAAGACCTTCGGTTTGTCCATTATCGAAAACAAAAAATGGTACGTTACCCAAAAACATTTCAGCACTTAACTTAATATTTGATTTTACTTTATTAACTTGCTGTTCGGTAACCTCACTATTTTGAGGATGTTCGAATTGCGCATAAAATTGCGCCATAACATCAAATGGTGCTTCAACCTTTAATTTTAATGTATTTATTTTCTCATCAATATCATTTGAAAAATCACTTTCTTCATCAAATGTGTAATTAAAATTGTTGATATCAAGAACGAAATTTGCATTAATATCACCGGCAGAGTTATGCCAATTGAATTTATTTAGAGTGACATTGGTATTATTTGGCATATCCTCAGCTGTGTCTTGCAAATCTTCAAAAGAGTCCACATAAAATTGATTCAATAAATAGCGCTTGTCAAGACCTTTAAAGCTTAAGTCGAGTGAGCCATTACCTAAGTTTTGCTTGCCGTAGAGGATTGAAGCAACACTGGTAAATAATGATCCATCTATTGCGTAGTTTTGGGGATTCAATTCAACGTGTTGGTTTAGGACAAATTTATTCAATTCAATGCGATTAACTGCATCAGATGCGTCTTGACCAGTAGATATAATGAGTCGATGAATTTCACTTTGGTCACTAACCTGATAATCTTTATAGTTAATTTTTCCTTTAGAGGTGAGATCATCAAAATCGATGTTGGTATTAGAACCAAATTCAATATTTTTCATATTTAAACTGCTCATTTTCATCTCATAGTTAACAGAAGCAGTATTTTGTTCAGGTTTAAATGACACATTTAAATCGTTAAAAGAAATAATGTTATTTTGATCTATTACCCAATTAAGTTTATCAAATGATGCTTTTATCGATAGATCAGAGTCATTATTTTTATCAATTACAAGATTTCCCTTACCCAGTTCAATTGCATCTTGATCCTCAATAAGATCAAAGTCTGAATCGGTTAACTTAATACCTTCAGTTTCTAATTTGACAGTAAGATAATTGCTATAACTCAGACCAGCGTGACCAGAAATAAAAGATTGATTACCCGCTAACTTCCAAAGGGTCGGATTCGTTTTATCGGTTATCGCAAATTCTAACCAGGCTATTTGTGGGATGAAATAGCCATTAGCAAGTGCGGCTAAAGGGAATGGACCATGATGAATCGTGGCCTCATCATCGTATAACACTATTACTGAGGCATCATCATTATCAATTTGTTTTTTTTGTGTCAAGGTGACTTTTAGATGTGTTTTGGTCGAAAATATTCCTTTTTTATCATTACTGTGAGAAATATTTAGATTGTAAATTTGTTGGCTGGTGTTAACCTGCTGGGTAAACTCAGCTAAGTTAGTATCGAGGTTTTCTTCGATTAAATTTCCGGTATAAATTGAAGTGCCAATATATCCAAATGCTAATATTGCAATAACTCCTGTCGCTACTATACTTTTTTTCATCATCATTCTCTTTTTATATTTTATCCGCTATAACTCTTGGTGGTTAGAAAAATCAGCCAACAAATTTTTAATATACTCAATACGATCACTTCTTTGTAAATGTGAGCTCAGTAATTTTAATCGATTTGTGCCCTCAAGGCGATAATTTTTTGGTGATTTTTGAATCATTTCAATTAAATAATCGACAGAAATTTTATTGTTTTTGCCAAATTCGATAAAACCGCCTTTTTCACCAAATTCAATTTTAGTAATTCCTAAATGGTTTGCCTGATAACGAATTTTAGTTGTTTCTAATAAAAAGAGTACAGCATCGGGTAGTTTACCAAATCGATCCCGCATTTCGATTTTTATATCGGTTAATTCCTCAATTGCTTCAATACTAGCAATACGTTTATACAATGACAGACGAGTATTCACATCAGGAATAAAATCGTCAGGAATCAAAGTTGGCAAACGTAATTCAACTTCGGTTTGCTGATTATTAAGGAGCGATTCAAGCGTGGGTTCTTTACCTTCTTTGAGTGATTTAACCGCATCATCGAGCAATTCAATATAAAGATTAAAACCAATTGTTTCAATTTGACCGCTTTGATCGCTACCCAATAATTCACCTGCGCCTCGTATTTCAAGATCATGTGTTGCTAAAGCAAACCCTGCACCTAAATCTTCCAGTGATGCAATTGCCTCTAAACGCTTTTTAGCATCTTTACTGAGCAGTTTAGGATGCGGTGTTAATAAATAGGCATAAGCTTGATGATAAGAACGACCAACCCGACCTCGCAACTGATGTAATTGAGCTAACCCAAATTTATCGGCTCGTTCAATAATGATCGTATTTGCATTCGGGATATCGATCCCAGTTTCGACAATTGTAGTACAAACGAGTATATTAAATCGTTGATGATGAAAATCATTCATGACGCGTTCCAAATCACGTTCATGCATCTGACCATGACCAATAGCAATGCGTGCTTCAGGAACCAATTCAGCGAGTTTTTCACTCACTATTTCAATGTCTGAGACATCATTATGTAAGTAGTAAATCTGACCACCACGTAAGATTTCACGTAATATTGCTTCACGAATAACCAGATCATCGTACTCACGTACAAACGTTTTAACTGCAAGACGCCGAGCAGGTGGTGTAGCAATAATAGAAAGATCACGCATGCCGCTCATTGCCATATTTAGGGTGCGTGGTATTGGTGTGGCGGTTAGGGTTAAAATATCAATATTGGCACGCATTGCTTTAATTCGTTCTTTTTGACGAACACCAAAGCGATGTTCTTCATCAACAATTAATAAGCCAAGATCTTTCCATTTTATGTCTTCTTGTAATAATTTATGAGTACCTATTACGATATCCACTTTACCTTCACCCAAAGCTTGAATAATAGCTTGTTGCTGTTTAGCTGTTTTAAATCGTGACAAGCTTTCAATTCGTATTGGCCAATTCGCAAAGCGATCACAAAAGTTTTCATAATGTTGCTCGGCAAGTAAAGTAGTAGGAACTAAAACCGCAGTTTGTTTATGATTTATCACAGCCAAAAAAGCGGCTCGAATAGCGACTTCAGTTTTACCAAAGCCAACATCACCACAAACCAATCTGTCCATTGCATAAGGTGAACACATATCGCCAATTACCGCACCAATAGCGTTTTGTTGATCCTCCGTTTCTTGATACGGAAAAGCTTCGCAAAATAATTCGTACTGTTCTCGATCTTGCTTAAATTCAAAACCTGGTTTACTTTCTCGCTCAGCATAAATATCAAGTAATTCGGCTGCAACATCTCGAACCTTTTCAGCAGCTTTTTGTCTGGCTTTACTCCATGCATCAGTACCAAGTTTATTCAGAGGAGCATTTTCTTCATCCCCGCCTGAGTAACGACTGATTAAATTCAAGGATGACACTGGCACATAAAGCTTTGTATCATTTGCGTAAAGTAAAATCAAATACTCTGCATTAATGCCACCGGTTTCAAGAGTGGTCAGACCAGCATATCGTCCTACTCCATGCTCTAAATGCACCACAGGTTTGCCAGGAGTTAATTCAGCTAAACTACGAATCAGCGTATCAGTATTGATAGCTTGCTTATTTTCTTTTTTGCGGCGAACAATCCGGCGACCCAGTAATTCATTTTCAGTAATAAAAGCAAAATTATCGGATTGATTAATAAAACCTTGCTCACTTGCACCTAAAATTATACAAAAGCGATCATTAACATGATGGATTTCATCCAGTTGGTTAATCGTTATTGGATGAATGCGAATGCGACCTAAAATTTCTTGTAATGCTTCTTTGCGACCTTCTGATTCGACCGAAAAGACGATTTTACCTGTATAACGTTCAATAAATTGATGGAATTGCAAGTAAGGATCTTTTTGTTGAATTGCAATCGCAAGATCAGGCAAATTCGAATAAGGCATATTGACATTTTTATTCGATTCGCTGATGAGTTCATGCGATACAACCAATCTCGGATATTTTTTAAAATCGGCAAAGATTTCGTCGGTTTTTGACCAAATGATTACAGGTTCCAATAATGGTCGCATTGGATCAACCTTACGATTATCGTAGCGTTGGTTGATATCTTGCCAAAATTTATTGGCATGAGACTCAATATTTACGGTGTTAAGAATGAGTGTGTTAGTCGAAAAATAGGTAAACAGCGGAGTTAATGGCTCATTAAAAAATAAGGCCTGCCAATATTCTATACCAGTGGGTAAAATATTTTTGCTGACTTGTTGATAGATACTTTCTGGCTCTAATCTGACCGGAAATTTTTCACGCCATTGGCTTCTAAAAAGCTCAATAGCGGTTTTATCAAATGGAAATTCATGCGCAGGCAATAACTGTATTTCAACTATTTCATCAATTGTACGTTGAGATTCAACATCAAAAGTGCGAATGCTATCTATTTCGTCATCAAAAAAATCAATACGATAAGGTCTATCACTGCCCATTGGATAAATATCAAACAAAGCACCTCGAGTGGTATATTCGCCATGTTCCATTACTTGACTGACAGAACGATAACCTGCATTTTCAAGTTGTAAACGTAACTTTTCGCGGCTAATTTGCAGACCTTTTTTCATCATAAACACATGCCCACCCAAATAGCTTTGTGGGCAGACTTTTTGCATTAAGGTGTTTATGGGTAAAATCAAAGCTCCTTTAGTCAAATTTCTTAAATGATAAAGGCAAGATAGACGTTCAGAAACAATATCTTGATGCGGTGAAAAACTATCATATGGCAGTGTCTCCCAATCAGGAAAAAAGATAGCAGGATAGGGTGAAAATTGTTTTAGTTCTTCATGGATACGCGTTGTTTGTTGCATATCATCTGTAATAATCACCACTAAGCCATCGTGCGCATCCATTGCTTGAGCGCAAAATTGGGATAGGGACGATCCAATTAACTGCCCAATTTGTTTTACTTCACCTGATTTTTTAGGAATTACTGTTGAAATATTAAGAGTTTTAGACATGTTGATTTTACATGGTTTTGCTAAATAATTAGTGGTAGATTATAACGTAAGAATGAGGTTGTTTTCTATAACTGTTTAATCCTGTATGATAAGCATCTTGCAATTAACTAGCTAAACTTTGTCAAGAAGTTTCAGGTAATATATACATTTATGTCAAAAATATTTCGTCCATTAGTGTTTTTTATCGGTTTGCGCTATGTCTATGGGCAAAAGACTGATGGTTTTAGTCGCTTTGTATCATGGTTATCCATGCTTGGTATTATGCTTGGCTCCATTGGTTTGATTGTTGTGTTGTCGGTCATGAATGGGCTAGAAGATCAAATGCAGAGCAGTATATTAAAATTTCTTCCTCAGGCTCAGGTAACCACATCGCAAGGTCATATCGATCCTAGAGAAATTTCTGGTGATCAATTTATGAAAATCAATGGCGTTAATCATGTGGCACCTTTAGTCACCGGTGATGTAGTTTTGCAAAGTGAAAAAGGTATCATGGTCAGTACGTTAATGGGTATCAATCCGGAAGATGGTGATCCTATTAACGAATACGTTTACACGGGTTCAGTATCCGATCTTATACCTGGGCAATATAACGTCATTATCGGGGTAACTTTAGCTAATCAATTGGGTGTTACTGTTGGCGATAAAATACGCTTAATGGTGACCGATGCTAGCCAAATTACGCCAGTTGGTCGGATTCCTTCACAAAGACTATTTAATATCGTTGGTATGTTTTCAATTAATCATGATATCAATCAAGCCTTGATTTATGTTAATCAAACCGATGCCCGTCACTTACTTCGTTACCATGAAGGAATAATAACGAGCTGGCGCTTGTTTTTAAATAAACCATTAGATATTACATCTGTGACCAGCATGCCATTACCGAAAGGATTAGTCTTCAATGATTGGCGAGCAAAACGCGGAGAATTATTCCAAGCTATCAAAATGGAAAAAAATGTCATGGGATTATTAATCAGTCTAATTGTCATTGTGGCTGCTTTTAATATCATTACCTCGTTAAGTTTATTAGTGATGGAAAAACAAGGTGAAGTGGCGATATTAAAAACTCAAGGACTGTCTCGTTTTAAAATCATGTTAATTTTTATCATTCAAGGAGCAAGTTCAGGGGTAATTGGTACATTATTAGGAAGCAGTGTAGGACTGTTACTGGCTTATTACTTGAATGAAATTATGCAATTATTTGGATTATCGTTTGCTGGTATTCAATTACCGTCGCTGGTTGAGCCAACACAAATTATCTTTATTATTATTGGATTACTCATGTTATCGATAATTTCAACTATTTATCCTGCCCATCGTGCAGCCAATATTCAACCAGCCGAGGCGTTACGTTATGAATAATTCACAAATCTTGCTTTCAGCAAAAAATCTTTGCAAAACCTACAATGAAGGCAAAATGGTAACCGAAGTTTTAAAGAACGTTTCGTTTGATATCTATTCAAGATCATTATTAGCAATTATTGGCAGCTCAGGATCGGGTAAAAGTACTTTGTTACATCTTCTTGGTGGATTAGATAAACCAACATCTGGCGAAATCATTTTTAAATCGCAGCAATTAAACCAGCTATCTGAAAAAGAAAAAGCACACCTTCGTAATCAAGAAATAGGTTTTATTTATCAATTTCACCACTTATTGCCCGATTTTTCTGCTTTAGAAAATGTTGCAATGCCTTTATTAATTAGTGGTGCAAATCCTAATGATGCCAAAAAGCGAGCAATGGTTATGCTAGAATCGGTTAATTTAGCTAAACGTGCAAATCATAGACCGTCTGAACTGTCTGGCGGTGAACGTCAGCGTGTGGCGATTGGACGAGCACTTATCAACAATCCAGCATTGGTTATGGCAGATGAACCGACAGGTAATTTGGATAAAACTACCGCTAATGCCATTTTTGATTTATTAATAAGTTTGAATCGTGATCATGGCACTGCTTTTTTAGTGGTCACGCATGATCTAGAGCTAGCGAATAAACTCGATAACCAATTAATTATGTACGATGGGCGATTGACTAATCGTTCACTAACTGAAAAAATTTAATGGATAATGACAATGAATTTATCATTAATCACCGCCATTAAGTTCCGCAAAGGACGCCGTAAAAGTGGAATGGTATCGTTAATATCAATTATTTCAACATTCAGTATTGCTATTGGTATTGCCGCTTTAATCATTGGTTTGAGTGCAATGAATGGTTTTGAGCGTGAACTGCATAATCGAGTGCTGTCAGTAGTACCACATGGGCAGTTTTATCCCGAAGATGGCTATCTAGATAATTGGCGAGAAGTTCAAAATGAATTAAAACATAATCGTCACATTGTTTCAGCTATGCCTTTTGTTAATTTTACTGGATTGATTGAGAATGCGAGTAAACTTGGCGCCGTAGAAATAGAAGGGGTCGATCCTGATCAAGAAAAATCAGTCAGTACGCTGCCTAAATACGTTTTGAATAATCAATGGCAAAAATTTAAAGCTGATAGTCAACAAATTATTATAGGAGCGGGTTTAGCTAAAAATTTAGCCGTTAAAGAAAGAGATTGGGTTACATTATTAATTCCAGTATCAAGTGGTCCTAATCAACTTAAACCACCAAAGCGTGTACGTTTACAAGTTATCGGTATTTTGGAATTAAGTGGAAGTCTGAGCAATAATATTGCGTTACTTCCTTTAGCGGATGCCCAAAAATTACTGAATATGGGGGACAGTGTTACAGGTGTTATGGTGAATGTTGATAATGTATATCAGTCCAAATATATTATGAGTCAGGCAGCATTAGCTCTTGATGAAAATTTATCTTTTAATAGTTGGGAACAAACTTACGGTTTTATGTATCGCGATATTCAAATGATCAGAGAAATTATGTATCTAGCTATGATTGTTGTTATTGGTGTTGCTTGTTTCAATATTGTTTCGACATTAGTGATTGCCGTTAAAGATAAGCAACGCGATATCGCCATATTAAAAACCCTAGGTGCAACCAATCGATTAATCAAACATACGTTTATTTGGTATGGGATAATTTCAGGACTAATTGGGAGTTTAATTGGTGTAATGTTAGGATTGATTTTATCATGGCAACTATCAAGTATCATGGCTATTGTGGAATCTTTAATAGGGCATAAAATCCTTAACAGTAATATCTATTTTGTTGACTTTTTACCGTCTGAAATTCATCTTTTTGATGTTGTAATTGTGTTTATTACTGCAATGTTGCTAAGTTTGGTTGCGAGCTATTATCCTGCTCAAAGGGCCTGTAAAATCGATCCCGCTCGAGTATTGAGTAGCTATTAATAACAACAAAGCATAAACGCTAAAGGTGCGCCGTTTGGTGCGCCTTTTTTATCAATACCCATCGATCAAAGAATAATATTGATAATGTTGATAACCCCAATATAAAAGTAGAGTTGCAACAGCAAAAATTAGGGCTGTTAGCGTCGTACAAATTTTGCTTGGATATCGGAATTTTCTTAAACAAAATGTGATTAACCCGCCCAAAACAAAACCGGTTACTCCACCTCCAATGTGTGCCATATTGTCAACAGAAGGTAGTAATCCCAATCCGGCGGTGAGCAATAAACTCACTACAATTGATTTGATAGGCATTTCATGTAAATCCGTTCGATTAATTAACGAGTAAGCGAGCAGAGCGGTGATAATACCTAAAATTGCCCCCGAAGCGCCGCAGCTTATAACGTTATAATGAATTGTGGCGATATCACTTGCTAAACTGCCAAATAAACCCGAGAGCAAATAGATACCTAAAAAAGCGAATGGGGGAATCAATCTTTCTAAAATCATGCCAACACTCCACAACGCTAACATATTCATAGCAAGATGAGCTAATCCTATATGCATGAAAATGTTGGTAAAAAGGCGCCAGTATTGGCCAGAAAAAGTTATTTGAGCAACATCAGCTCCCCAGTCAATTAAAAACTGATTTTGATTTAAATCTGACAGACCTCTCATATCAAGAAGTCGAGAAAAAATAAACCAAGCAACATTAATACAAACTAAAATGCTGGTAATTTTAGCTTGACGATATAAGAATTGAACATGTTTTACAAAATTCATGTGTTGAGTTTTCCTTTTGAAAAACGAAATGTTTAAAAATAGACAGAGGATTTAAACCAACTGCTTTCCATAAATAACCAAATCACGCTTAACGTCATCCAATTCCGCAATTTTAGGTAATAATCCCCATTGTTGATAATTCATTTTTTTGAATAAATTTATGCTAGGAAGATTATGACCAAAAATATAGCTAAGTATGGTTTCAATACCTGCCTGTTTGGCAAATAATTCAATGTGTTTAATGGTGGATTGACCAATGGTTTTCCCTCTAAAATCATGATGCAAATACAAACTGATTTCAACCGTTTTAACATAAGCCGCGCGACCATAAAAAGAGGATAAACTTACCCAACCACAAGATTGATTCTGATATTTGATTAACCAAAGTGGGCGATTTTGAGGATTATGCTGTTCAAACCAAACCATACGACTTTCAATCGATACTGGCTGCAAATCCGCCGTAATTTGACGGCTCGCTATGGTTTCGTTATATACATTTATAATAAAAGGCAAATCATCTAAAGTGGCATCAGTAAAGGTAATCATAAAATAAAATAACAAGGATTAATTATGCCTCATTGTAATGGCTTTAATGATAGCAAGCAATATTTAAAAAAACGATATAACTGTATAAAAATCATTAACTCACCTAAAGAGTGCCTACACAATATTATGACACTATTTTCAAACAGATTTTTTAATTAGATCATTTATTACAAATGAAATGTTTAAATTTTTTAAGAAAAGGAAGAAAAATAATCAGAACAATTAGCCTATTTTAGGGTTTAACTTGAGTAAAAAAATCAATAATGGCTTGGTTGGACGCCGTGATTTTCAGATTTTTTCGCCAAACAAGGTAAATATTAATTTTTAATTTCTTATCTTGGTGGGGATTTAATTTTTTGTAAGATACGCCATCAACTTTGGCTTGTGCCATTGATTGTGGTAAAAGCATCATTCCTTTACCTAAAGCAACTTCTAGTAACATAGAAAGATTATCTGCAAGCTCTGCTCGCCTAATTATAGGCTTGTCTAAACGATTGAAAACGTTTTCACATTGTTCGTAAAAAAAGGGATTTAAATGTTGTTTAAACCAAAATAGTGGTAAATCGGTCAAATCATTAAGATCGATATTTTCTTGTTTGTTACAGCGATGATTTGCAGGCAAAACTAAAGTCATAGATTCTTGATAAATCAGTAATGAATTTTCAGTGAATGTTCGATTTGGATAATCAGAAACAATAGCGAAATCAATATTGCCTTGCTGCAATTCACGTAATAATTCTTTGGAAATATAGTTGTGTTGATAGATTTCAGCGTGTTCACTAAATTTTGATAAAAAAAGTTTAAAATAAGGAATATAATCAAAATTTAAAGTTTTTGTGGTTCCTATCATAACTTTTTTAATACTAATGCTTTTAGTTGAATTAACGATTGAACAAAGATCATTTAACAATTGGCTTACTTGAGATTTCAGTATTTCGCCTTCTTGAGTTAAGGTAATATTATGTGAGTTTCTTAAAAACAACGTACTTTGTAATGTTTCTTCCAATATTTTAATTTGTGTTGTAAGTGGAGGTTGACTCATACCTAATTTTTTTGCGGCACGGGTAAAACTCATTTCCTCACAAACGGCAATAAAGTATTGTAATTGTTTAATGGATGGTAATCTTTTGCTATAGATATCCATGATTTTCATCATTCCTAATTTGATACTTCCCTAATTTTTTAATCTGCTTTGCAGTTAATTCTTATTAAAGATCATCTTGATATTATGAAGGATTTTTTTATCTTTTGCATTTGTTTATCGTATTTTTTGCTATACGAATTTCGTATAGCAAAAAATGTATTTCCCAATTTTTGGTCTCTCAATTAGGATTTCATCAGAATTTCAATTTTACTCGATTGCAATTTTTTATTTTTGTTTCGTTATCCCATGAAGCATCAACAATGTTTTAAATTCTAGTAGTATGCAACTCATTAGAAATGAGAACAATAAAAAATCAGCTAATTCAATATTAAGGGCCCCAATTATGAAAAATGACTTATTACGTATAATGATATTGATATTTTGCTGCTTTTATGGAGAATTAAGTATGGCAAATTTAAGAATGCTAGCTTCGGGCTTTAATGCACCGACAGGAATCGCTTTTGATCGCTCCGGTATGATGTATGTGACAAATTGGTCTGGTGATTCAATCGTAAAAGTGAACAGCAATGGCAAACAAGAGATCTTCTATTCTGGTATTGCGTCACCTGCAGGAATAGTCATTGATAAGCAAGATAATGTATACGTTTCATCTTATCGTGATGACTATATTTTAAAAATTAAGCCTAATGGTCAAACACAAAAAATATCAGAGGGCTATCATACGCCTACGGGAATCGCTTTTTCTAATGATGGTCAACTATTAGTCACGAATCGTTCAACAGGAGAAATTGTAGCACTTGATTTAGAAACCAAACAAAAGACGATTCTAGCCCAGGGATTGACTACACCCGTTGGGGTTACTCAACTGGCAGATAATAGTTTAATTGTCTCTCAATATAGCGGTAATTTGACCATGATTCAACCTAATGGTAATAGAACGGAATTAGGCGATCAATTCGATCGTCCTGGGGTGGGTATTGTTACAATTTCGTCCAATATTGTCGCAGTCATCGATCATGGCGCGGGAATGGTACGACAAATTGACATAAAAACAAAAAAGGTAACAACTTTAGCCTCGTCTCTATCAGGAGCGGTTGGATTAGCCTATTATAAAAACCGTTACTATATCGGAGTTTGGGGTAATGGTTCAATCTATAGGCTGGATAATAATTAAGTTCAGATAAGTGAACACAATCACGTTAACCGATGAGGGAAAATGGAGTTTCATATTAACAGGCAAGTTGCAACTGGCTGGATTATCAAATCAACATTGAGGCTAGGATAATTATCAGAATTTCCATCGAATCATAAATAAAATAATTAAGTTAGTTTCCAATTCATCATTGAGTCTAATGATAGCGATCACTGAATATATTAAACAACATTCAGCATCGACATGAAAAAGACAATAAAAAAAATTGATCCTAATGAAGGGCTTTTTCATTGGAGCGTACATTTAGATTCGATTGACAACAGACGCGATTGCAAAATTTTACCTTTAATTAATCGTCAAGATTTACCGAAATGTGTATTGATGATGATGGATGGCTCAATCGTGGCTTTTTTAGCAATTGTTTTCTCTATTTTGATTTTATTATTCAATTAAATCATTCAGTACATAAAACATGAGTCTTCTTATTGCATTTCACATTCTTGTAGAAGAAAAGGAGGATGGATTGCGAAGTATGAATGAACTTTAATCGTTAATGATCATCTGATCTAAAGTAAAATCACAAAATGATAAGATATTAAAAAATAAAAACCGATGCCGCGATCTATGGATTTTACATTAGTTAACAAATCTTTATAAGATAAGTTTGCTAATTTTTTATAAAATATTATACTTCGCAACATAAGATTGAATTTATTGAACAAAGCAATCCTATGTAGAGAGGACGTAACAATATGTTAAAATGCAATTGGTTTGTAGGGGGTCATAATTTAGATTCATCTTTAAAGTTAAAAATAAAGGATGATTTTTTGACTTCAATTTCTTCAAGTCCCCAAAAGTATTTTCAGTCAACCTTTAATTTTGCATGGAACTTATCTAAAATAATTTTAGATAAACCTTCTCATTGCAAGATTTTGTTGATCAGTGCAAGTATTTTAGTTGGGCTAAGTATTAATGATGTAACCGCATTAAATGTCAGGACAGCAAATGTAATTCAAGCTAATCCGCCATATTTAATTGATAATGGTTTGATTAACACTGAGGAAGCAGAAACACTATTAGGTTTAACTTTATCAGATGGAACTGTAAATGAAGGGATTGATGATGAATCAGATACAGATGATCAACTTGAAGATCCATCTGAATCAGATGATGACCAAATAATAGAGACTATGCCTTTATCGGGCAGCAGCCACTTAATTAAATCAATAAACTAAACAATTAAAGTATTAATACGCTGATGCTGGGTATAGTGCGGTAAATAATACTCAAAAAAAGGAAATAATAGGAATAATGGCACGAGTAAAGCATATAAGGAAATTATGCAGAAGATTAAAGTGCATTTTAAACATCATTTAAATCAATGATAAGTCCAACTTTCAGTCAATTCAAAATCTAAGATGACCGACAAAATACTAGTATGTATTTAAGTGTTAGTTAAACTTACCATATGGCATTTAATCATGGACCAATTAATGCAAACATAAAATTTTAGGTTTAAAAAATACCTATCCTTCTTGGATGAAATAATTTATTTCACCAAGTCTTTTTTTACGAAAATTCAACCTAAGGATAGGAGAAATTCCGAATCATTGAAAAAAATGGCTTGAACAGTCGGATACGAATGAAATCAATGGTAAATCTTGCAAGAGTGATCATTTCATATCTGGCTAACAGAGTTATATCATTTTTTTTAATTCAACCGGATTTCTTATATCCATCATTAAAATTCTTTATTTCAAGATTAAAATATCCCAATAGCCTATTATCGAACGAAAACAGTTAAATAACGGCTTATATAAATTTGTGAAACCATAAACTTGATTAACGAAAAATCAAAAAAATTGCATTACTCTATCATAATGGTTGTTTAGTCAAAGGGATGGCAGTACAATTTTAAGCATAAACTTTTAAGCATAAATCAAATAATGCAGTGGAGTGATATCTCATCTTTTACTAAAACGTCCAGTTAACCTTAAACTTGTTCACAAAACAATCGAACTAAAATTTACAACGCAATAATGACTCTACCACGTGTTATATCACTTATAATTTTTTGTAATATCAATAAATTATCTTTGGTAATGGCTATGCTTACCTTTACCCCTTCGGCATCGAAATCTTGATTTTCAATAATAGCATCCAGTTCTTTAAGACGATTTTCGATAATTGGCCATTCGTGATAATAGCAATGAAATTGCAATGTAACGCGTGCAATAAGCTCAATCAAAGTTGCTTGTTGAAGGCAGTGACTGGCAGAACCGCCATATGCACGAATTAACCCTCCAGTACCCAATTTTATGCCACCAAAGTAACGTGTAACCACCACTACAATTTGATCGCAATTTTGTCCTTCAATGGCCGATAGAATAGGACGTCCCGCTGTACTGCTTGGCTCACCATCATCATTAAAACGATATTGTTGACCAATCTTCCAAGCCCAACAATTATGAGTGGCATTAGGATCACTGATTATGTCAATGAATTTAGTTGCATCTTCCACTGAGGTTACGGGTGCCGCATTGACAATAAAACGACTTTTTTTGATCTCTTCGGTGAGTTCTGTAGGAATTGCTAATGTATATGGCATTCGTATTCTGTTAAAATTATTTCATTACAAGTAATGATACTGATCATAATTAAAATGTCTATTAATTTGCAACAATTAAAACAAACCCAGTTATTGTTGGCTAATCAAGTCAGATTGTCTGATGAATTTAGCGAACCAGTAAATTTTATTGGTGGTACCGATGTAGGGTTCGAAGAGGGAGGTAATATTACTCGGGCTGCTATTGTTGTGCTAAGTTACCCTGACTTTTCTGTCGTTGAATATCATGTTGCTCGTTTAAAAACCGAATTTCCCTATATTCCGGGCTATTTATCTTTTCGGGAATTTCCTGCGTTATTGGCAGCGTGGCAAAAAATTGAAATAAAACCGGATTTATTATTGGTGGATGGTCAAGGCGTTGCTCATCCCCGACGCTTAGGGATTGCCAGTCATCTTGGTTTATTGTTGGATAGACCGACTATTGGAGTGGCTAAAAAACGATTATGTGGGCATTTTGAAACATTACCAAAACAAGCAGGCAATGTTACCCCTTTATTAGATAAACAACAGCAAATTGGTTGGGCACTACAAAGTAAAAACAATTGTAATCCCTTGTTCATTTCGGCAGGGCATCGTGTTACTCAAGCGAGCGCATTAAAGTGGGTTAATTTGTGTTTACGAGGTTATCGTTTACCTGAGCCAACTCGTTGGGCGGATGCGATTGCGTCAAATAAATCTCTATTCAAGAAGTTATTAAATGATAAATAGTCATCAAGAGCCTTTAAAAAAAGGTGGTTTTACGTTTAAACGTTTTTTTGTTGCACACGATAAAAGCCCTATGCAAGTAACAACAGATAGTTGTTTACTGGGCGCTTGGGCTCCAATAGACCATCATCCACAAAAAATCCTTGATATTGGAACAGGATGTGGAGTGATAGCGTTAATGTTGGCTCAGCGTTTAGCTCATTATCCTTGTCAAATTGATGCCATTGATATTGATGCTGATGCGGTTAGACAGTGTCAGGAAAACAGTGTGCATGCTGACTTGCTTTCAGTCAAGGCACAACAAGCTGATATTAATGCATTTCGTCCAAATATTTCGCCTTGGTATGACCTGATTGTAACAAATCCGCCTTATTTTGAGCCAGCCGTTGATTGTCGTAATAGCCAAAGACAACAGGCCCGTTATACAGAAAGTTTAAATTTCGAACAGCTTATTCATTCAGTTAAACGTTTATTAAAACCTACGGGGTTATTTTGTTTGGTCCTACCCTTTGATATCGCTCATCAGTTTACTTGTCTATGTGAAACACATCAGCTTTTTTTACAACAAGAATTGCAAGTGAAATATAATGAAAACAAAAATTTTTCATTGTCATTATTGGCGTTTTCTTTGACTAAAAATGGTCATGTGTTCAGTAAACAACTTTGTATGCGTGATGATGACGGGCGCTATTCATCAGCATTTAGACAATTACTGGTTGATTTTTATCTGTTGCGAAAATAATCCTTGATTTTAAGTTAAAAGGGTAGCACATAAAAATAGAATATGGCGATCGTTGCTAAAATTATTATTGTGATGGCATAGATTTTATCATGTAGGAAGCCGAAAGCTGGAAGTGCCCGTTGTTTTCTCGCATACAAATAAAATATCAGTCCAACGCCATATAAAATCATGGATAATAATAGGTAAGATATTCCACCAGCATAGATCAGCCATATACCATACATTGAACCTACAGAACCTAAAAAGATTAAGTAAGCCTTACCTCGATATACCGACAATTTGAGTACGAAAAGAGCTGATAGTAAGTAAGGGATGAGCACCATGGAAGTAGAGAGTTGAATCAGTGTGTTATAACCCGATTGATAAAAATAAGCAACGATGATGAGTATACTGATTAAACTTGAAGTTAAATATAATGCATTAGCGGGCGTACCTTTTTTATTAAGTTTACCAAAACAACTGGGTACGGTGTGATTGTTACCTTGTCCACTTAAAAACAGCATTTCAGCAGCAAGCAGTAGCCATGATAATAATCCACCACTTACCGATACGATAAGTCCGATATTGATTAACGTTGCTCCCCAGCTACCTATAACTTGTTCAATGACTAAAGCCATGGAAGGGTTTTTCATTTGTGCTAATTCCTGCTGAGGAACAATCCCTAAAGATAATACCGATACGCAAACCAGTAATAAACTTGTGATAGCAAAGCCAAAAAAGGTGGCTCGACTAATGCATAACAGATTCTTAGCTCGTGACGCGTAAACTGTCGCACTTTCAATCCCTAAATAGACCCAAACCGTATAAAGCATAGTGTGTTTTATTTGATCAACAATTGAGCCTAATTGCGGTGTTCCCCAAAAATCTGTTTTAAATGTATTCACTTTGAACGCTAAAATGATGCAGACAATAAATAATCCTATCGGTATAATTTTAGCTAACGTAACGAAACAATTTAATAAAAATGCATGATAAATTCCTTTCAATACAAACGAATTAATCGTCCACAAGAATATAAGGGCACCGATAACAGCAGGAAATGTGGTGCCATTGCCAAAATAGTTAAAACAATCAAACGAGCCGAGTGCACTAAATAAAATGACCAAATAACTCGCGCATGACATCCATGCCGAGATCCAATATCCCCATGCGGCATTAAAGCCAATGTAATCACCAAATCCTTCGCGTACATATCCATATAATCCATCATTAATTTTATAAAAACGGACGGACAGATATTGAAAGATTCGGGTTAGCATTAGCATTCCAAATAAAGTAATAAGCCATGCAATTAATATGGCACCTGCACCGGCTCCTTCCGCCATATTTTGTGGTAGGCTAAAAATACCACTCCCTACAATACTTCCCACTACCAGTAAAGTGAGAGGAAGTAGACCAAGCTTTTTTCTTACTGGCGTATTCATATGAATTTCTTATTTAGTTAATGAGAGGATTGAGGATTTTATTCTTAAAATCGCAATGACATACAACTTACACCGCCATCGATTTTACGGTATTCAGATGTATCAACTTCAATCACTTGATAACCCAGTGCTTCAATTTTAGCTTTAGTCATTGGATATCCATAGGGCATAATGACTCGTTCATTTACCCAAATACAGTTAGCGGCATAGCTTTCTTTATCAGGAATTTCAATAATATTAAGATGTTGAAACTCAGGTTTAGTAATAAATTCACCCGTGGCTAATAAATTATCATGTTCTAAATAAGCAAGACCGGTTTTTAAATGCAGCACCTTTTCTAAGGTAACCACAGAACCTGATAATCCATGTTTTTCTAAGATAGCAATCATTTGATCTGCACCAGATTGATTAGTTCGCGCGGATAAACCAATATAATAATGATCGCCAACCATCATTATATCGCCAGCTTCAACTGTACCAGGTGCAGAAATGCTTTCTACTTTATTAGGATAAAATCTTTCAATAGTAGCCTGAATAATTTCGGTTTCGCCCCGACGGCTTACAGCACCCGGTCGAGTAATAATGGCGCAATTGGGTGTACATAAAACCGTATCTTCCACAAAGACAGAATCAGGAAAACGTTCATTTGCTGGTAAAATCGTAATATCAACATCACATTGTTGCAAAGCTCGAATATAATCATTATGTTGATCTAATGCTTTTTGATAATTGGGTTTACCCAAGTTAGCCGATGTTAAACCATCAATAAGTGATTTGGCTGGTGTTCGAGCGATAATATGATTGAATTTTTTCATCAGTTTTAAATCCTTATTTCTTTAAATAATTATGCTTTATTTTTGAATAATAATTCACAATAATAACTTTATCAAGAGTTAATTTGATTTTTTATGCAGTTGTTGTATTTTTTTATTCAAATTGTAAAATGAAGTGAAGACAGAAATTTGAGATCAGAAAAATAGAGGCTGAATCGATTTTATAAAAAAGGGTAATAAACATTACCCTTAAAATTTGATTTATAGCAATGATTTGGCGATTATTGGTTATTCACCACCAAAATCGACCAATGTGTAACAATTAATTCCCATCTTGGTTAACTTAGTTTTACCTTGTAAATCTGGCAAATTAATAACAAACGCTGCATCTTCAGCTATTCCTCCCGCTTTTTGAATTAATTTAGCGGTAGCAGCAACGGTTCCACCTGTCGCAAGCAAATCATCAATGATTAAAACGCGTTCATTCGGTTTTATTGCATCACAATGTATTTCTAATGTATCAGTACCATATTCAAGTTGATATTCTTCTTTAAAAACGTGACGAGGTAACTTATTGGGTTTTCTTACCGGTACAAAACCTACACCTAAAGCTAATGCTAAAGGAGCAGCAAAGATAAAACCACGAGCTTCAGTACCAACAACTTTGTCAATTTTTTTATCTTGATAATGATCAATTAAAAGATCGACAGATGTTTTAAAGGCGATAGGGTCTTCAAGTAAACTGGTGATATCCCGAAACAGTATCCCTTGTTTTGGATAATCTGGGATCGTAATAATGCTATTTTTAATAAGTTCAAGTTTTTGTTGCAATTGAGTCATATTAAATATTCTCTAACTATTTTCTTTAAGAGCGACTAATTTTTTATTATATACCTTTGCTCTTTACAGTGGCAATAAACAAACAGTTAACACACCGTAAAATAGCGAGATAGGCTAGTTAAAAAGCGATTTCTGTGATGCGTTTATGCATCGTTTAATCGCTTTTTTACCCATTTTTACAATTCAGTATTATCTTTGAGCAGTTTGTCATAAAATTTCTAAATGAAATAAAACAGTAACTTTTTCTATGGTATCTATGAAAAGGAAAAAATTGAGCAAATAATTGGTTTTGAAATTGCTTCAGACGATGTTTTGAATAAACCTTTTGCAATTCTTGAATTAAGAGCTAAAAACCATTGCAAAACATGATTTGTAAGTGAAAATCCAAATTTAATTTATGGCGATGATTATACATTTCGTCATTTTATGATGATGAGCCAATAATCCTTGCTAATAAATTTCTATTTGTTTTGGATCGATCACCACATTAAATATGTCTTTCAGACTCATTCATGTTCATTAAGTTGTAAATGCATGAAAACGTTATTTTTGTGGTAACTGAATGGCTAACCATGATATTTATGCTCAAAGGATTGATGAATATTTAAAAGTTCCCACCAAAATTGATTGCCAAACGAATAAATATTCCATCTCATACTCACCTTCAAAAGAAGGTATGATTTTATGATGGATGAACAATTTAGATAAATGATTTATCTGATTTTTTACTATCAGTTATGAATAATAATTGACTAATTTTAACAGGAAAAGGAATAAAAAATGAAAAAAGTGTCCACCATTATGGCATTATTATTGTGTTCAGGGCTAGCACAAGCAAGAACTTACGATGAAATCATCAATTCAGGTTTTTTGAAAATTGGGGTACCCGCTGATTATGCGCCATTAGCTTTTTATAATTCTCAAGAAAAATTGGTCGGTTTCGATGTTGATATGGCTAAAGAGTTAGCAAAACGATTAAACGTAACGCCGGTATTTTATCTCACAAGTTGGCCAACTTTATCGCAAGATTTAGCCAATGATAATTACGATGTCGCTATGGGTGGGGTGACTTATACCCGAGAACGTGCAGAAAAATTCTTACTATCAGATGAAATTGTAAAAAATGGTAAAGTGGCATTAGCAGCCTGTGAAGTCGCATCAAAATTATCAAATTTAGACAAAATTGATCAACCTGGCGTTAAGGTGGTTGTTAATCCTGGTGGTACAAATGAAAGTTTTGTAAATAATAACATTCATACAGCACAAGTGATCCGCGTAGAAAATAATTTTGATAATATTCAAGCATTACGCGATAAAAAAGCGGATCTCATGGTGACCGATCTTATTGAAGGTCAGTATTATCAATACAAGGAGCCCAACGTTTTATGCTTAGCAACTAACGCGCCATTTAAGGGGACAGAAAGCTATAAAGCTTATATGGTTCAATTGGGCAATCAAAAACTACTGGATGTCATTAATAGTTGGCTTCCTCATTCTAATAAACAGCAATTAGCGGTAAAATGGGGAGTAAAAACTCAGTTAAATTAATTCGCAAATAACTTAATACTTATGGCGGTTGAATCCGCCTCAATTAGCCTAAATAATTTCTATTTCAGTCCTATTTTAGTTGGTAACCCTTAGATCTTTGTCCTTGCGCTAAACCATGTCGATCAAACCTTTTATGGGAGTAATACTCAAATGAATTATTATGATTTTTCAGTTATTGCATTAAAATTATTGGTTGTTTTTATTTGCATCATCTTATTTTTAAAAATTACGGGTAAGACATCATTATCGCAAATGTCGAGTATTGATTTTATTGGTAATATGATTTTAGGTGGAATTGCTGGAGGTATCATCTATAATCCTAAACTTACTGTCTTTGATTTTTTGGTGGTTTTACTCATGTGGACGGCCATCATGTATACTTCCAACTATTTGAAGAAAAAAAGTCAAAATGCCAAAGCATTCATCGTTGGTAATCCGATTATATTAATGGAAAAGGGCAAAATTAAATTAGATGCCTTTACTGCCGTTAATTTGGATTTTTCCAGTTTTGCAGTACTACTTAGAATGAAAAACATCTTTACCATTCATGCGGTGGATAAAGCTATCTTAGAACCTAACGGACAATTGACCGTTGTTAAAAAAGGGGATAAAGATATTTCTGTCCTTGTCTTAGAAAATCAAAGTCCAAATGAAGATGGGTTAAAATCCATTGGCAAAGACGAGGATTGGCTAAAATCTAAATTGGCTGAACAAGGTTATGTAAATTATGATGGATTATATTGCGTCGAATACTATGATGAGAGACTTTTCGTGATACCAAGTGAACTTGTTAAATGAATGAATTTTTATGCGAAATCTACACTTAATGCACCTTAACCATTGCTTTGGTTAAGGTTTATAGGTTTTTTCTCTTAGCCATATAAAGGCGATTTGTTCAATGCTTTGACAACAAAGCTTGGTACCTGAAAGTTATTATTAAGTTTTTGTTGAATTTGTTTCGCTTCTCGTTCGGTTTGACATTGGGTAAAAATACAGGCACCGGTACCCGTTAATCGGGTTGGAGCAAATTGAGAAAGATAGCGAATGACCTTATCAACTATTGGATATCGCTTTCGGACAACCATTTCACAATCATTTCTAAACTGATCAAATGACAAAGCCAATAAATCATCAAGATTTCTACTGGGAGTATTACGAGTAAGCTCCGGATCATTGAAGACTTTAACGGTGGATATTTCAATATTAGGGTAGGTAACTAAATACCAGTATTGTGGAATATCAACCGTTAAAAACTGATCACCAATACCTTGGGCAAAAGCCGCTTGACCATAAATAAAGATGGGTACATCAGCACCAATTTGCCGTCCTATTTCAATTAATGTAGCGGTTTTTAAATTGAGTTGCCATAATTGATTAAGAGCGACTAATACCGTTGCCGCATTTGATGAAGCCCCGCCTAGTCCGCCCCCCATAGGGATTTTTTTATCAATAGTGATATCGACGCCTAAATCCTGACGATTGGCATAAGATTTTAAATGATTGGCAGCAATAATCATTAAGTTTTTGTCTACAGGGACATTAACAAACTCGGTAAGTAAATTGATTTGATTATCCTGACGCATATTAAAAGTTACAACGTCACAATAATCGATGAACTGAAATATGGTTTGCAAATCGTGATAATTGTCAGGACGGCGCCCGGTAATGTAAAGAAATAAATTCAATTTTGCTGGTGAACACCACTGTTTCATCATGACTTCCTTTTATTGCAAAACCCAGTTATTGATCTTCAGACGAATGTGTTCATCATTATGATGCAACTCAATAATTGCAGGTAAATCTATTTTTTGGTTTTGATAGGTATAAGTGGAATACTTGGAGATGTTCAAGTTCCATTGATTATTGTTTTGCATAAAATTCGTTGATGCTAATCTACCTAAGGAGTCTAGTTTATCATTCAAACTATTAGAATAACCTTTTAACCAATTATGCAGAGAATTAAAAGGAACATTAACATTCGATACTTTCTTCATCAAGGTTTCAATATTAATATCTTTATAATGATTACCATTTTTATCAATAAGTTCCGCAAAATCAGGCTCAGATTTTAGCGTTAAAATAGTTGTTCCAACAGGCGTTGTTAACTTAACTTCGAAATGATTAACGGATTGTTGGGAAATGAAAAATCGACCATAGTTACGAGATGTTTCGCTTGTTTGGGCAATACTGCCATGAACACGAAAAGTATTTATCTGTTCAAGAGTCTGTTGATGAGTTTTCCATTGTTGTTCAATTGATGCTGTATCTTTAGGTTTATTGATCTGGCAAGCGGTGATAATAAAAGGTAAAACCAGAATAAAAGCATATTTGATTTTAGACATGAATCATCTCTTGTAGTTGAACGATAGAATTGCTTTATTATAACTGATAATTACCATAATAAGAAAAAGTAACTGTAAATTAACGTTTAATATTTTTTTATGTATAATATTACGCAAAGAATGCTTCATAATACAGTTATTCATCAAAATAAAACTCAAGAAGACACAATGCAATGTCAATCACAATATTAGGTATTAATCATAAGACTGCACCATTAGCATTAAGAGAAAAAATTGCTTTTCCTAACGAAATAGTCAATAAAGCACTGTATAGCCTTTATCAACATCCTCTAATTGAGGGGTGTGTAATATTATCAACCTGCAATCGCACCGAAATTTATTTAAACTATGAACATCAAACAAATTATTTAAGGTTAAAAGAATTCGTTGAAAATTGGTTAGGTCAATTCCACCATGTTAATCTTGAACAGTATAAAAACGTGCTTTATTGGTATGAAGGTCAACGAGCTATTGAACATTTAATGGCCGTTGCCAGTGGTTTGGATTCAATGATTATCGGTGAACCACAAATTTTGGGTCAAGTTAAAGTTGCCTATGGCATTGCACAAAAAAATCACTGTTTGTCGATGACTTTAGAAAAGCTTTTTCAAAATATTTTTCATGTAGCAAAACTTGTGCGCAGTCAAACCAATATTGGCTCTAATACTGCCTCGGTTGCTTATGCTGCTTGCCTTATTGCGCGTAAGTTATTTACAGACACCTCAAAATTAAATGTCATGTTAGTTGGAGCAGGGGAGACAATAGAACTGATTTCTCGCTATTTAAAACCTCATGGGTTTAATCACGTTCTTGTTGCGAATCGTACACGTGACAAAGCAGTAAAATTAGCATCTATTATTGATGCTGAAATCATATCACTACCTGATATAGCTAATCGTCTTAAAGAAGCCGATATCGTTATCAGTTCCACCGCTAGCCCATTACCTATTATTGGAAAAGGGATGGTTGAACGCACATTGCAGGCAAGAAATTATCAGCAAATGTTATTTATTGATTTAGCTGTCCCTCGTGATGTCGAACAGGAAATTAACCAACTCGATAACGTACATTTATATACGATTGATGATCTTCAAAAAACGGTTGAAAATAATTTAGAACAACGCGCCATTGCTGCTCAAAAAGCTCAACATATTATTCAAGAACAATCTGAGCAATTCACCGATTGGCTTAAAGCTCGTTACGCAGTTGACTACGTTAAACAGTATCGCTCTCATGCACAAATTATTAAACATGAGTTAGAAACCAAAGCGCTAAAGGCTATCAAGCAAGGAGCAAATGTAGATGAAGTCTTGGCGGAATTTTCTCATCGATTAACCAATAAACTAATCCATGCGCCAACTCAAACTTTACTTAATGCAGCAACTCATGGTTGTGATGATTGTTTTAGAGTATTGAGTAAAGGTTTAGGTTTGAAAAGACATAACTAAGGTTTATCCTTAACAGAAAATAGAATTGATTGGATCAACTTGAATTTTTTAGATATCAACGTTTGGTAAAAAGTTTGTAAAACTGATAATTACGTTAGAGTATAAAATGATTTCGTTGTAAAACAGTCAGCTTAGTTGTTAAATTTTTCAGATACTAAGAAATAATTCGCTTGTATAACAAAGGGCACAAATACATCGTTATCGATTATTGTAACATTAACACCCAAAGCGCCCAAAAACACACCTTACAAGGTGAACTTAATTTTTTAGATTTTATTCTTGTTACCTATTTTCAATGGTAACTTGTAATCTATAACAACTCGGAGTAGCATTTTTCGTATTAGTAATAATTGCAAATAATGCATCATCATTATTAATTAAATTGAGATCATCAGCGATGAAAATGTGTATAGCATGTGGTATGCCAATGACTACACTTGGTGATTATCCCTTGCATGATATGTCAAAAAGTTATTGTAAACATTGTGCTCATAAAGATGGCACAATGAAAACTTTTGAAGAAAAATGGCAAGAAGTTGCTCTGGGTTATGCCAATAATCATCATATCGATTATTCAATGGCTAAACACACTGCATATGTAATATTAAAAAAATTACCTGCTTGGAAACGTCAGTGGTAAAAAAACAGTTATTTTAAATTAGCAGGTTTTAGTTAAAAAATATAACAATATCGACAAATAAGCAGAATAATCCGCTTATTGAGTTGCCATATTCAACATAAAATACAATCAAAGATCCATCAAATTTTAATCAGTAAATTTAAAATGTTGTAACCTTTGACTAATAAAGATCAGCATTTCATCAAATCCTGAAGTCCAATAGGACCAATCATGACCGCCATTGCGGGCAATGAATGTATAGTGAATCTTATTTTTTTAAGATTCATACTTAATAGGGTATTACCTAAAAGAAAATCATCTTTTGAACCGCAATCAAAATAAAAATATCCTGCCGATTCCAACTTATTCGATGTTTTATTTAAAATGTCATATTTATCCTAAAATTTATTATTCACTCTGTTTTTACCTATTAGATTTAAACCATAGGCTTTACCATAAAATTTTTCACTAAACCAGTAAACATAAAATTCAGTGAAAACGGTTCATACAATTGACTGCATTTGAAGTCTCTGTCCAGTAAAAGTTTGTTGAATGATAGACAACTATTTTCAATTCATCA
>NZ_JAFNMX010000006.1:0-148836 GCF_026537015.1 Gilliamella sp. B2887
ACAAGATATCCAAATAAACAGTGTAGAGAGTAAAGTGGACATTAGCGCAGCGCAAGAAATAACCTTTATTTGTGGAGGCTCGTACATCAAAATCAGCGAGGCGGGGATCGAGCTTGGCTCGCCAGAGAATGTTTATCTTAAATGTAATGCAATGCAAAAAATGTCGCCTGCGACCCTAAACAAAAAAATTCAACTAAAATCAAGCGAGTTAGATGTTAAACTCTGTACCGAAATGGATTAAATATGCTTAGAGAACTAAATAAAAGAGCCAGTTTCAACAAATATCGCTATCTTTTAGTTGATAATAAAATCGTACTTAATTCAGTCAGTCCATTATCACGTAGAGGATTACAGAGTTTATATGGTGAAGATAAATCATTTGGTGAAAAAAAACTTACAACGGTTTTACGCACTGATCTAGATTATGATCCAAGCGTATGCCCGACATTAGTTACGCTTGCTGAACCTTATCAATTTTTAGAGCAAGCAATCATTGATAAAATCACAATGCAAGCCTCGGTTGAATGTTTTTGGTCAACACGATATATCTGTGCATTTATTGTCACTGACCTTAAACCGTCAATATTGGCAAAACAGATTATTAATATTGGAAATCACATCGCTAAAACATTGCGACGACATTATTATCCCTTTTTTGAACCTTTCCGGATGCAATTTTTACAGGAACTTGGTTCAAACCAAGACAACGCATGGCTTAAAGCGCAATTTCCACAAATTGAAAACTATTATTATCCGTCAATACACAATGGCGAATTTATTCCTTATATAAGCGATCACGAATCAACAATAGAACAAGGTTGGAGTACGGAATACGGTGAACGTTTAAAAAAATTAAGGGTCATTCGCACGCTTGTTAATGCATGGGCAAATAACCGCACACAATTTGAAGAACAAAAAAATGTGCCACTTGAAAAGCAGGTAATTATACAGGCAACACAACTAATTGAACAAGCTGACAAATTAGGCTTAACCGATGCCGCCGATATCCTGTTTTGGGGATTAAATGGATTACGGTATCAACATCTATTTACTACACATCCACAAGTACTGAAACAAATACCTAAAGCCCAACTGGCGCCCGGTACATTTTCTAAACATGTCATTGACGCCAAGATTAACCTTGAAAGCCAAATCCATTTACTGACAGAATAAAGAAAAAATAAAGAATTAAAGAGTATAAGATGAATAAAACAGAAAACATCGCCATTGAAAATAAAAACGAGGCCAGTGGTAATTGCCTGGCGTGTGGTCGAACAGGAATACCGGTATTTTTATTGCGTCAGGCGGTGATAAAAATGAAAGGTCACAAAACGGTTGAGGCGAATCCCGATTATCAAGAATTGGCAAATTATCCAAAAAATTTAAATTTTAAATCACGAATGCCCGATGAAAAACTGATCGAATACGGTTATATTTTACGGACTTTGCGAAACGGTTACATCTATGTGATGCAACAACAAGGCGAAGATATAAATAGTCGAATGATGCAAACCTATGAATGTGTTGAAGGGGCGTTAAGATTAAGAAACCATCACCAACTTACTTATACCGAACCAAGACCGATATCAAAAGCCTGTAAAAACTACTGTCACACTATTCCGGCAGCATTTATTCATCTACAAGAGGACTATACTCAAGCGTGGGTGGCATACAGTTCGCAACCTTGGAGTACAACAGCCGTTGAAGATTATCTAAAAGAGCAAGACAATCAAGTTTTATCCCGTTTTACCAAAATAGATATTACTAATTTAGCTCAGTCACCGGCAGAAGCAACCGGTAACCGGGCTGTCCCGTTTACCGATATCTTTGGTCAGGTAAATAATACCGAAACCCCCAGCAAAGTATTAGAGTTTCGTTTTGATGATAATGAATTACCTTTCTTTGAATCGGCGCATCCCTTTAACAGTTTTAAACAGCAAAAACAACAATTTGCAACGCATGTGAGCAACTTATACTCAAAGGGAAAAGCAATATCGTGTGGGGTGGTATTAGAAGATACCTTTGGCATTGCCGAAGAACTTAACACACAGCGCGTTGTGCATCTGCATATATTTAATGAAACGCCCTTAACACAAAACGAAATATCGTTAGCAGAACAGCAAATTGATAGTTTTGAAAGCTTAGAACACGCAACCGAAATTTACGAGCAACGCGCAAAAAACATGTTCAAAACCATTAATCCTGATTTACAGCGACAATTTAACTATTATAAACCGGTTATGTTTAAAAAACGCACGATATTACAGTTGATTGAACTATATCGGTTTTCAATAGAATCACAGTTTGATCGTGAAATAGCAATTTTACAAGAGAAGGAAACATATCTAAGAAACAATAATCCAGAAGGACTTTCGATAACAGCACGATCATATGATATTACTAAAACAGGCTTAGAGCTTAGTAGGGTAAAATCAATGAAAGAAGAAAAACTGGATGAGTTTGATAGTTGTGTTGATAAAGGCAAAGTCTCGAATTTCAATCGAGAATTGGAATCTGCTTTAAAAGAAGTAATTGATTATCATAAAGAATGGTCGCTAGACTACTTTACATATGCACGTTGGTTATTTGGCAAAGACAGCTTTACCTCAACATTTACTGAAACAAAACCGCTTAGCGTCAATACCAACCATTTTTGGCAACGTGAATTTGATTTTAGCAGTCAAGAAACACAACTAGTCTATCAATCGCAAGTGACAAATATGTTACTCGATACCACCCATTCCGAAATAAAATTGAATGAAGATAGCGCATTATGGGACGAACTGCTTAGTAATTCTGAAAGCATTTACTATATCAGTGAATATAACAACGTTAAAGGTATCGATCGTGATGAGACTGTTTACGTCGATTTAGAAAACAACCAATTGTTAACACCTAAAGATGTGGTATCGAATGCAACCAACTTTTTGGGGACGGTTTATAATGCCTCGGTAAAACATAAAATTGAAACAGACACCAATCAAAAAATCAAAATATTACAAAAAAACAAAGCTGAGCTTGAAATTAGAATCGAACGAAACAAACAGAAAATAGACGAACTTGCTCAACAAAAAAAACAAATTCCAGTTAGTGATCCTGTAGCGCAAAATGAACTTAGGCGCCAAAAACAGGTTTATGAAAAAAAACTTATTGATTTAAAGAGGAATCTCGAAGCGATCAATAAAGAGTTAGCCAATATAGCCGATCCAAACTCATCGCCAACTTTCATGGCTGAGTCAGGCGAAAGTTTACTCAATCGTACCGCATTGAAAAAACAAGCAATACTAGCAAAAGATATCAAACGCAAACCGATCGAATCTCAGTGGATGCGATTAAACGCTTTTGACGAACTAGCTAAACTCGGAGCGCTACCGGTTGAGATTAACGTACAGATTAGACCTGAAAATATTGTTAAAATCCAAAATCTTTTTACGCAAATGCATCGTGGATTTTACAACAGGGGCATCTATCACCCGCATGAGTTGGAACTTTTACACAGTATTGAAATTGATGAACAGGTCACCAAAACAGGAACAACCAAAACTAAAAAAGTGAAGTTCACATTATGTTTTCCCGATCAAGCCAGTAAAACCGTGTTTGTGGACTTTATTAACAGCACTAATGGTACATTAAGTCCGCATAACTTAAAACAATTTATAGAACAGAACTACAAACAGTATTTCCAATTAATTTATAAACAAAAAAACCTGTTAGAAAATATAGACATTAATGAAAAAGGAAGAGCGACAACCGCTGATATATTAGAAAAAACCAGTGATGAAGCCATTGCCAAAGCTAAAGCGGATATTGAAAAACAAAGTTCAGCTGCAACAACAGCAATAAACCAAATGGAACAGAAACAAGACACAATTGACAGTAAAATTAGAGTAAAAACAGCGAGTAAAGACGTACGAATTGGTCAAAAAACGTTTAAAGTGAATTTGGCGGTAAGCGGTATATTAGGCACCATTACCCTAATGAATATGAGCGATATGCTTAAAGAGTGGGATGAGTTTAAAGAAGGTAATGGCGAACTTAATTTAAGAGCACAAATGGTTAATTCACTAATTTCTCTGATATTGACTGGCATAGATTTAACCAGTCAATATAAAAATATTCATCTCAATATGCAATTAATTCAAGGCATCAATGCAGGAAAAGATATAGCAAGCTTAGATGCTAAAATCAGATTGAATTCCATGATATCTAAAACGGTTGGTGTCGCTACAGCAGCGATTACCGTATTTGAAGCTTTTGGTGAGTTAAGAAGTGCATGGGATATGAGGAATATGGAGCATTCATCTTACTTTTATATGAGATCTATAGGTGCAGGTTTCATAATCTTTGGGGCCATAGTTGCATTAATTGGCTCACTGTTAAGTGCAATAGTGGGAATTATCCTTTTAGTTAGTGGTAGTTTGGCTGTTTTATTTAGTAAAAAATACGATAATTTTACAGCTATTCAACACTGGTTAAATCGCTGTTGCTTTGGTGTACATCAAGAATTCGACTATTTAGACTATCAAGCTTACCACGAAGACGAGTTATACACTCACAGTGGTTTTGGTTTGGCGCTCAATGACTATGCGGTTATGATCTATAATATCCAAACCTTTGTTCGTTTAAAACCGCTGTATCATCCACCAGGAACGTCATCCCAGCCTGGTGACCCCAATCTGTTTCAACGCCATATCTATTTTTATTTGGATATTCCTGACTTTGCGAAATACTATCAAAACGAAAGCGCCACTGCGCTAATTCGGATATTTATTAATGATTACCCAAATCTAAAAACCGAACCAGACCCAATACCAGAAAAATATATGGACTTTAAGTACCGTATCACGTCACATAAAATAGAATTAATAGCAATTAGCAAAAACTATGGGGATCTTAATCTTATCTGGACAGACAAAGCCGCCTATTTTGAAAGGTATGATCGTAATCGCGATATACTAGGGCGCCCGATGCCCGACTACTATAAACTTGACGAACCAGACGAATTTATATTAAACCAATCAACGCCTGGCTTAACAGCTGAAAAACACAATGATGACACGCCATTAGCCAATGAATTAATCATAAATAAATGGATGGCAGGAACAATAGGTGCAATTAATATTCCAAAATATCAGATAATTATTCAATATAATAACCGTGAAGATGTACCTTTAGTCATAACCAAAAAAAATAAGATAAAATAAGGAGTAAAACCATGCCATCAAAATATCAACCCCAAATCCTTGGCTGGATAGGTGATTTAGATAAAGGCGGTAATTATTTAACCGGAGCCGATCAACGTTTATTGTATGCTAATGATAATTATTGCGTTTTTATACGTAAAACTTTATTCGATCAACTTTTTTATCTTTCATTATGTTTCATATTGCTATGTATAAGTAGTCTAATTCTTTTTTTTGGCGCTAAATTATGTCATCTTCTATTAGGGTTCACAATGAAAGAAGATCTAACTGTATTCATTATTATAACAATCGGTTTAATCACTTGTATTTTTGCTTTATACGCAATAGTTATTCCTTGTTTATTCCAAAACCTTTTTACTCGTAAAGGATCCCCCATTATTTTTAATCGTAAAACACGTAAAGTGTACGTCAATGAAAGCTATTTTTTCAATTTTAAGGTATTACGTAACCCTTTAACTTTTTTGCATCCTAATAAAAAACGTATTAAAGAATACGATTGGGCGGATTTACACGGGGTGGTGGTGCATAACTATTCCCGATATTCCCTCAATTCCACCATTTTAATGGTGTGCAAACCCAATACCAATAAAACCATTGACCATATAATGTTAGATCCGCTACGCAATGGCATTGGTAGTTATCTGGTCTGGGGTTGGGTCAATAATTTTATGTGTGCGAATGATTTAATCAGCTTGAACGATGGCAAATACAAATGGGAACAAGAAACTCAATTCAAAAAAGAGATTATAAAAGGTCAAGGTTGGCCAGACTGGATGGTCGAAGCATTTAATGCCACCACGCATGACGAGCTGGCAGACATTAAACAAAAGTATAATGTTAAAGCGTCATAATAAACTTGAATATAACGCTATATAATAAGGAATCAGGAGTAAAACCATGCCATCAAAATATCAACCCCAAATCCTTGGATGGATAGGTGATTTAGAAAAAGGCGGTAACTATTTGACGGGTGCCGATCAGCGTTTACTGTATACAAATGATAATTATTGTGCTTTTATCCGTAAAACGAAATCAAATCAAATTTTTTATTCATTTATTTTATTTTTAGGTTTATTTTCTGGTGTTGCTGCGTTATTTTTTGGTATTAAGTTAACTGTACTACTTTTAAGTACAAAACATAAAGATGATTTACATATACTTGTTCTCTTGATAATTGGTTTGACCACATGTGGTTTTGCTATTTACATTCTTATTCCTGAATTATTTCAAAATATTTTTACTCGTCGAGGTAGTCCAATTATTTTCAATCGTAAGACCGGTAAAGTGTATGTTAATGAAAGCTATTTTTTCAATTTTAAGGTATTACGTAACCCTTTAACCTTTTTGCTTCCCAATAAAAAACGTATTAAAGAGTATGACTGGGCGTATTTACAAGGGGTGGTAGTGCATAACTTTTCCCGATATTCCCTCAATAGCACCATATTAATGGTATGCAAACCCAATACCAATAAAACCATCGACCATATTATGTTAGATCCGCTACGCAATGGCATTGGTAGTTATCAGGTCTGGGGTTGGGTTAATAACTTTATGTGTGCGAACGATTTAATCAGCTTGAACGATGGCAAATACAAATGGGAACAAGAAACCCAATTTAAAAAAGAGATTATAAAAGGTCAAGGTTGGCCCGACTGGATGGTTGAAGCATTTAATGCCACCACGCATGACGAACTAGCCGATATCAAACAGAAGTATAATGTTAAAACGTCATAATAAACTTGGATATAACGCTATACAATAAGGAATCAGGAGTAAAACCATGCCATCAAAATATCAACCCCAAATCCTTGGTTGGATCGGTGATTTAGATAAAGGCGGTAACTATTTGACGGGTGCCGACCAACGTTTATTATATGCCAACGATAATTATTGTGCATTTGTTCGTAAGACATTATCTAACCAGTTTTTATATTTATGTATTTTTTTAATGGTGTTTGTTTGTTTGATACCTGTTATTTATGTCTGTATTTTACTAATGATAGATTTCTATCCTAAAAAGGAGTATTCAATACTGGTTTTAATTATTTTTATACAAATTATTTCGTTATTTGCAATCTATGTATCTATTCCTGAAATTTATCAAAATTTATTTGTACGTCGGGGAAGCCCCATCATTTTCAATCGTAAAACCGGTAAAGTGTATGTCAATGAAAGTTATTTTTTCAATTTTAAGGTATTACGCAATCCATTAACTTTTTTACACCCAAGTAAAAAACGCATTAAAGAATACGATTGGGCGTATCTACAAGGGGTGGTGGTGCATAACTATTCCCGATATTCCCTCAATAGCACCATATTAATGGTGTGCAAACCCAATACCCATAAAACCATTGACCATATAATGTTAGATCCGCTACGCAATGGCATTGGTAGTTATCTGGTCTGGGGTTGGGTCAATAATTTTATGTGTGCGAATGATTTAATCAGCTTGAACGATGGCAAATACAAATGGGAACAAGAAACTCAATTCAAAAAAGAGATTATAGAAGGTCAAGGTTGGCAAGACTGGATGGTCGAAGCGTTTAATGCTACCACGCATGAGGAGCTAGCCAACATCAAACAAAAGTATAATGTTGAGTCATAATAAGCTTGGATATAACGCTATACAATAAGGAATCAGGAGTAAAAGCATGCCATCAAAATATCAACCCCAAATCCTTGGATGGATAGGTGATTTAGATAAAGGCGGTAACTATTTAACAGGTGCCGATCAACGTTTATTGTATGCTAATGATAATTATTGTGCTTTTATTCGTAAAAAATTATCAGATCAAATATTCTATACATCTATTTTCTTAGTTGTTTTTTTTCTTTCGTTAATTGTAATTTATATGTTTTTTTTGTTAATTTTCGGTTTGGATCCCAAAAAACAAAATTTGATTTTTATTATAGTTATTATTGGATTACTAACTTCTTTGTTTACATTGTATATTTCTATCCCCGAAATATATCAAAATTTATTTACACGTCGGGGAAGCCCCATCATTTTCAATCGCAAAACCGGTAAAGTGTATGTCAATGAAAGCTATTTTTTCAATTTTAAGGTATTACGTAATCCATTAACTTTTTTTCACCCAAGTAAAAAACGCATTAAAGAGTATGACTGGGCGTATCTACAAGGGGTGGTGGTGCATAATTATTCCCGATATTCCCTCAATAGCACCATATTAATGGTATGCAAACCCAATACCAATAAAACCATCGACCATATTATGTTAGATCCACTACGCAATGGCATTGGTAGTTATCAGGTTTGGGGTTGGGTTAACAATTTTATGTGTGCGAACGATTTAATCAGCTTGAACGACGGTAAATACAAATGGGAACAAGAAACCCAATTTAAAAAAGAGATTATAAAAGGTCAAGGTTGGCCAGACTGGATGGTCGAAGCATTTAATGCCACCACGCATGAGGAGCTGACAAACATTAAACAAAAGTATAATGTTAAAGCGTCATAATAAACTTGGATATAACGCTATACAATAAGGAATCAGGAGTAAAAGCATGCCATCAAAATATCAACCCCAAATACTTGGTTGGATCGGCGATTTAGATAAAGGTCCCACTTAGTTTTATCAAAACAGACAACTAGTCAATCAACATTGGATTGGTAGAGGAGACAATCTTCTGAGAAGAATAAACGCATATTGCTGAATTATTGTAATCAAATTTGGAAAAAGTCCTCAACTAACTGATTGATAAAACAAATTAATGTAAAAATAATGATAAGATTCCGTTTTATTCTCGATGTACCGACTTTGATCTTATAATTTTAAAAAAATGCATTTAATGAATACGGATTACAAATTGCTTAGAACTAGCAATACCATCCTTTCGGTTGGATTCAGGATAAAAGCACCCAGAATTGTGCATATTCAGGATCTAGCAAATTTGATGGCTAACAAAAAGAGTTTAAGCTAAAAAGGAGCATGATGACGTTAATGGACATTAACTAACACTTCTCAAAGATTTATTGTTAAGCCTTAGCTCTGTTTATATCTTCCCTTATTGCTAATGACTAAAAAGCAACGTTTAGAATAACATTGTCACCTCTTCTTCTTCACTGATTAATGAGTGCAAACAAGAAGCGAGTAAAAAATTATAGTTTTGTTGGAATATATGCGTTTCTATTAATATTAATCTGGCTCACAATAGGAACCCAAACATACTGAAATCTCTTTAAATAAAGGTTAGTTTGTCCTATCAGGTTACGGACGAGCTAAGATATTGGGGCTATTGCACATAAAAATATAATTTAATTTATGTCAATCCGCCATGGCAATAGTTGAATCAATCGATATAAGCCGCAGTAAAAAATCACTTCCCTACCCTCAACAATTAATCACTAAAAAACCTACCAATAAATAAAATAGCAGACAATAACTTAATAAAAGTCATAGTATTATTACTGAATTAATGATACCATCAAATTAATGAGAAAACTAAGATTTAGAAACAATTGTGAATACGTTTTTACTCACTCAACTTTACTCACTCAACTGATAGACGTGTTTACGATAGTGATCGGAGAGACTTTAAACAAGCATATGAGCCATCTTGAATTGATCATTTTCATTTCCATGACTTGCGTCATACTTGGGCAAGTTGGCATGTTCAAGCTGGAACACCGTTATTCACTTTAAAAGAAATGGGTGGATGGGAAACACTTGAGATGGTGAAAAAATATGCTCATTTAAATGCTGACCATTTAAGCAAATTTTCAAACATGGTCTCATTTTGGTCCCACTCTGAAAAAATTAATAATCAAGCACCAAGATTGCGAGTCGTAAATGATTGATTATAAATGCTTTAAATGGTGGCCCCTACTGGACTTGAACCAGTGACCAATCGATTATGAGTCGACTGCTCTGACCAACTGAGCTAAGGGGCCATTTAGATGTGCTACTGACTTAGTAGGGTTGCGATTATAATAGAGTTAAATGAAATTTGCTATAGTTAAATTAATAAAATAGGTTGATTCGCTTATTTATTAAGCTTTATTTTATTGAATTTTGTTCAGTTGTAAGATCTGATATTTTTTGTTTAATTATCCTGCTACAATAGTTGGGTCTATTTTTGTTGCTTTATTGGTTGAGGGAATATTATGTCATTAAAAAAATTATTACTTATTAGTACAACCATTTCAACAGCATTTTTTTTAAATGCTTGTAGTGGTTCTAACTATCAACCTACGGCTGGAGGTAGTCAAGTTCAGTTTATTGATACTAAACCTTCTGCAAACTGTCAATTTTTAGGTAAAGCAGAGGGGCATCGTAGTACTTTCTTTTCTGGTTTAAAAACCCACAGTGAGCTTATTCGTGATGCCGCATCTGAACTCAGAAATAATGCAGCGGCAATGGGCGGTAATATAATTTATAATGCGCAAGATGCCTCACAACAATATATTTCTGATATTGCGCCAATGGATGCTGTCATGGTCGGTGATGTTTATAGCTGCAAATAAGAGTCAGTTTAATAAAAAAGGGAGATCTTATTCTCCCTTTTTTTGATCAAATTCAAACTTTACTTAGCCATGTTGTTTTTCAAATTGCTTCATAAAATCAATTAAGTAATTGACACCCTCAATATCCATTGCATTATAGATCGATGCTCGCATCCCACCAGCAATTCGGTGTCCTTTAATGCCAATAATGTTCACCTGTGTTGCTTCGCTTACAAATTTTTTATCGAGTTCTTCATTTGGTGATAAGAAGGTGACATTCATTATTGATCGATTAGCTGGTGCAATTGTATTACGATAAAAATCAGATTGATCGATAAATTGATAAAGCAATTGCGCTTTAGCTTGATTGAGCTTTTGCATTGCGTTCAATCCACCAAGATTTTTAATCCATTTAAAGACTAATCCTGATATATACCAAGCAAACGTTGGAGGTGTATTAAACATCGAATCATGATCTTGCAAAATTTTGTAGTCTAACACCGATGGTAAGATTTTTTGCGCATAACCAATAAGATCCTCACGAACAATAACAATTGTAATACCTGATGGTCCAATATTTTTTTGCGCACCCGCGTAAATAATGCCATATTTACTGACATCAATTGGTTGCGATAATATGCAAGATGAAAAGTCAGCCACAACTGTTTTTTTGCTAAAATTTGGCTCTTCAAAAATTTCAATACCATCGATAGTTTCATTTGGACAGTAGTGTACATAAGCAGAATCATCGCTTAACTTCCATTCAGACATAGGTTTAACAGAGGTTATACCTTGTTCTTTTACAACCACATTTTGTTCTTTTATTCGACAATACTTACTGGCTTCTTTGGCGGCACATTGGCTCCAATATCCGCTATTTATATAATCAGCGATGGTTTTATCACCTAAAATATTTAATGGTACTGCCGCAAATTGTGCTCGAGCACCTCCTTGGCAAAACAAAATTTTGTAATTTTGGGGTACGTTTAATATTTCACGCAGATCTTCAGTCGCTTCAATAGCACACGCATCAAAATCTTTGCCTCTATGGCTTAATTCCATCACAGAAGCATCGGTATTATGCCAATTTAATAGTTCATTTTGTACTTGTTTTAATACATCAGCCGGTAATTTGGCTGGACCAGCACTAAAGTTATAACTTTTACTCATTACAATTCACTTCAATCCATTTAAAAAGGAATCCTATTTTTACATTCTCTTAAAATATATACAATCAGATTATTTGTAAAACTATTTGTTTAATAGTCAGATTTGTATAAAAATGCCGACTGGTTGTCGGCAAAGTATCAGATAATTAGGAAAATTAATTTAGGTATCAGGATAACTGCTCTTTAGCATTTTCGATAGCAGTTTGAATTTGTTTTGGTGATACACCGCCTTTAGCTGAGCGTTTTGCCAGACAAGATTCTAACGATAGTGCTTCATAAACATCTTTATCTATAACTGGGCTAAATAATTTTAATTCTTCTAATGAAAGTTCTTCCAAGGCTTTTTGTTTTGCGATAGCTGCAACAACAACTTCACCAACAATGTGGTGAGCTTCACGGAAAGGTATACCTTTAGCGACTAAATAATCAGCAAGTTCAGTTGCATTTGAATAACCTTGTTTTGCTGCTTCTTGGCAATTTTCATAATTAAGTTTAATGTCTTCTAATACTAAAGCTGACATATCTAAACATTCTTGCCATGTATCGAGAGCATCAAATAAATGTTCTTTATCTTCTTGGAGATCTTTATTGTAAGCCAAAGGCAGACCTTTAAACGTCATCATAGCGCCAGTCAATGCTCCAACCACTCGCCCTACTTTACCGCGAATAAGTTCTAATGCGTCAGGATTTTTCTTTTGTGGCATAAGTGAAGATCCAGAAGTTACCCGATCGGATAATTCAACAAAATTTGCTTCACCACTATTGAAAATAATAAGGTCTTCAGCAAAACGTGATAAATGCACCATACCAATTGAAGCATTGTTAAGTAATTCTAGTATATGATCACGATCAGATACCGAATCTAAACTATTATTGGTTGCACGAGCAAAACCAAGCCAATGTGCTAGCTCTTCGCGATCCATTGGATATGCCGTACCGGCTAATGCCCCAGATCCTAAAGGACTGACATCCAACCGTTTTAACGTATCTTGTAATCGACTTATATCTCGTGTCAACATTTCAAAATAAGCTAAGCACCAATGTGCAAAAGTAATCGGTTGGGCGCGTTGTAAATGAGTGTAACCAGGCATAACGGCATCTTGATATTGTTCTGCTGTTGTAACCAGTGCCTGACGTAGATGATTAATCGTATTAATTAATTGCGATATTTCAGCCTTGCACCATAACTTAAGATCGGTGGTGGATTGATCATTTCGGCTTCGACCGGTATGTAACTTTTTACCCAAATCACCAATTTTTTCTATTAAGTTTTGTTCTACCCAACTGTGAATATCTTCCGCATCACTATGTAAAATCTGCTGCGGATTTTGTTGGACTGAGTTAAGTAATTCATTTAACGCTTTTTCAAGTTTTTTTTGTTCATCATAAGACAAGACATTAACGGTAACCAATGCTTTTGACCAAGCAATTGATCCAATGATATCTTGCTCTGCAAGACGATAGTCAAAGCGCAATGAATCATTAAATTGCTTAAATCGCTGATCTGCTGCTTGGCTAAAACGCCCACCCCATAATGCCATATTTACCTCAATACTCTCTTTGATTATTTGTATTACGATTTTTAATTATCGTTGTGAATGCGTTATATTTTTATAATAAATCTAAATTTAATCAAGTATAAAAGCAATATATACAGGACATTGCCTGTATATATTCGTTACTTTATTCATTTTAACGACGATTCAGAAATTACTTTTTCTCTTTCGCTTTAGATTTTTTTGACTTTAGTTGTCGTTTTTTCCTTTATTATCGATTTTAGTTGCAGTTTTTTTGCTCTTTTTACTAGGCTGTTTTTGTTTTTCTCTATTTATAGCACGAATGCGTGATGATAATGAGAATAAACGAATAAATCCACCTGCATGGCTATGATCGTAAACTTCATCTTCACCAAATGTAGCAAATTCTTCACTGTACAAGCTATTAGGTGATTTCTTTTGTACAGCAGTTGCATTACCTTTATAAAGTTTAACCACAACTTCACCAGTCATATCTTCGGCTAAAACATCAGCAGCAGCTTGGATTGAACGACGATAAGGAGCAAACCAACGACCATCATAAACAACATATGCCATTTCTAAGCCCAATTGTTCACGCCATTTGAAGCTATCACGATCTAAAATTAATTGCTCTAAACCTCGTAAAGCGGTCATCATGATGGTTCCACCTGGAGTTTCATAACAACCTCGAGACTTAATGCCAACCAAACGATTTTCAATGATATCGACACGACCGACACCATGTTTGGCACCAATTTTATTTAATGTTGCTACGCAGTTATATGGAGATAATTGTTTTCCATTTACTGAAACGACTTCACCTTTTTCAATACCGATAGTAACCAATTCTGGTTTGTTTGGTGCATCTTCTGGTGATACAGTCCAAGCCCAGCAATCCGCATTAGATTGATTCCAAGTGCTTTCAAGAACACCGCCTTCTGTAGAGATATGCCATGCATTTTCATCACGACTGTAAATTTTTTCAACTGTTGCTGTAGTTGGAATTTTACGAACTTTTAAATAATCAATTAAAGCTTCACGCGAACGTAAATCCCATTCACGCCACGGGGCAATTACTTTAAGTTGTGGTGCAAGAGCTGTATAAGTTGTTTCAAAACGAACTTGGTCATTACCCTTACCCGTTGCTCCATGACAAAGTGTATCTGCACCAACTTCTAAAGCATATTCAACTTGAGCTTTAGCAATAATTGGTCGAGCCATTGAGGTACCTAGATAATAAGTACCTTCATATAAGGCACCCGTTTTTAATACCGGATAAACATAATTTTTGACAAATTCTTCTCGTAAATCGACAACTTTACAAGCTATCGCACCTGATGCCTTAGCCTTTTTTTCAACATCTTTTAATTCTTTTGGATCTTGACCAACATTAGCCACAAACGCATAAACTTCACATCCCCCATAGTTCTCTTTTAACCAAGGAATAATCGCTGATGTATCCAAACCACCTGAATAAGCCAATACCACTTTGTTTGTTTTACTCTTTTTCATGCTATACCCTTTTTATAATAACTAACAATAATTAAATGAGCTAAAGTTTATATACTTTCAATATGTTAAAAATTATTAACCAGTCTAATATGCTTTTTGTATTTTATTTAAGCAATAATTCTTGTGCCAGTTATACCTGAATTTCCATTAAATAATTCAATTAATTTATCGGATTGCATCCAACTTGCAATATCAATTGGTCGCCCTAATGCTTTTGCCGCCTCAAAAGCTGAATTGACTTTAACAATCATACCATCTGTAATTACGCCGTTTGCAATGAGTTGATCGGCTTGCGATTGGGTTAAAGATTCAATCAGCTGTTTGTTTTCATCAAAAACACCAACCACATCAGAAAGCAAAATTAAATCCGCATTCAAAGTTTTGGCTAAAGCTACCGCAGCATGATCAGCATTGACATTCATCATTTGTCCATTTTCAGTAATGCCAATTGAGCTAATAATAGGTAAGTAGCCTGCATTTACTAATAAATTGATCAAAGTCGGATCACCGGCTCTAGCTTCACCTACGTAACCTAAGTCTTCAGAGATTTGTTTAACTTCAACACTGTTACCATCAGCTAAGCACAGTCCAACAACTGCTATCTGTTGCTTTTTTGCTTCTGATAATAATCGGGTATTTGCACTACCAGCAAGACTACCAACAATTACATCAATTTGGTCAGCAGGTGTAACACGTAAACCATTACGGCGAACAACTGGCATGGATAAGCGGTCCATTAATGAATCAACAACGCTACCCCCACCATGAACAATGATTAATGATCGACGATAATTTTTTTTATAGTTAGAAATAATAACGAATAAATTATTTAAAGCATCTTTGTTATCAAGTATTACACCGCCAAGTTTTATAATTAATGGTTTCATTTCTATTTCCTATTAGTTTTAATTTTGGATGTTTATCCAAAATTTGATTTGCTTACCTAAACATCAAAATAACGATGTGGTTTGCTCATAATCAAAACGAATATTCATACATTGAACAGCTTGAGCTGCAGCACCTTTTAATAAATTATCTTCAACCGAAATTAGAATCAAATGACGATCGTTTAGAGCAAAACCAATATCACAATAAGGTAGGTCGATCACTGCTTTCAAAGCAGGCCAATCTTTTTCATAAACTCTAACTAATGGTTTATCTTTATAGTATTTATTTAATGCATTAAGGATATCTTGCGAGGTAACACCCTCGTTAACTCGACATGTAATAGTGGCATGAATGCCTTGTTTGAAACAACCTAAATGAGGTATAAAAATAACCTGTTGACCTAAATGGGTGGCAATTTCGGGTTGATGGCGATGAGTAAACAGTCCATAAGCATGTAGGCTTACCTCACAAAAACTGTTATTATTTGTCGATTTTCGACCAGCACCACTCACGCCACTAACCGCATTAATTACTGGCCATTGAGTATTATCTAATAAATTTTCTTCAATAAGAGGTTTAAGCGGTAATTGTGCGGCGGTAGGGTAACAACCAGGTACAGCTATTAATTGTGCGCGTTTTATCTTTTCATGATTCCATTCAGCCAAACCATAAACAGCTTTATTTAGCCATTTCTGATGTTGATGAGTGAAACCGTAATAATCAGTATAAAACTTAGGAGAATTAACGCGATAAGCACCAGATAAATCAAAAACAGTACAACCCTGTTCTAAAAAATAAGGAGCAATGGTATGACTAACAGAATGTTCTGTTGCTAAAAAGACGATATCAACATCATTGATATAGCTCGAATAATCAGATGTGGCTATAAGCGGTAGGTCTATTATCCCCTTTAATTGTGGATATAACTCATTATCAGAAATAAGTTTACCGCCGTCTTGACTGTTTTGCGATACTGTTAATGCGATTAACTCAATATGTGGATGCTTATTTAAATAATAAGCTAATTTTGCACCTGCATAACCACTCGCTCCAACAATAATTGACTTCAACATGTCTATCCTAATTTATTTCAATGCAACAATGTTATATATAGTAGGTTATTTATCAAAACTGCACAAGCAAAAAATGAATTTTTATTCACTTTTTATGAATTTATTTTCAACTGACGCTATTGATATTAAGGAAAATGAATAGTAAAAAAATTAGACAAAAAAACAAGTTAGCTATGCCTACCATTAACCATCAGCAGGCATAAAAATGAATAGGTTACTTCAATTGATTTGCTGATTTTAATATCGCTATAAGCAGTTCCCAATATCGAATAACACTCTGGATATTTACTTTTTCATCTGGAGAATGGGGTGAAACAATTGTTGGACCGATTGATATCATATCCATATTTGGATAAGTTTGTTTAAATAATCCACATTCTAGTCCAGCATGTATCACCATAATTTTCGCTTTTTGTGAGAATATCTCGTAATATTTATCTTTAGCCAATTGTAAAAGACTCGAATTCAAGTTCGGCTCCCAACCCGAATATCCTCCACTGATTTCATAATTGGCATTGGTTAATTGACTGAGCGATATTAACGTTGAGACTACTGCATCTTTTGCGCTATCAATTTGTGAACGAATTAAATAATGCGTATTGAATTGGTTTTCAACAATATTGACAATACCTAAGTTCAGTGAAGTTTCGACAATACCATGTAACTGATCGCTCATACGTACCACCCCATTAGGTGCAGTATGCAAAAAATGAATAATTTTATTTTGATGTTCTAGGGTTAAAACACGTTTAACTTCATCGGAAGTTACTTCTGAAAAATTTATCTGTATCGAAGGTTCTACGTGCCCTAATTCATTATTTAAGGTTGTTTGATATTGTTTTACAATAGATTCAAGTTGAGGTAAATCTTGTTTACTCAAAGTGATTTGAGCAAAAGCTTCTCTAGGGATGGCATTACGCAACGAACCGCCCTTTATATCCGCTAATCTAAATGAAATATCTTGCGCATATTCAGCTAAAAAACGAGCCATTAATTTAATTGCATTACCACGCCCTAAATGAATATCGCAACCGGAATGCCCACCTTTTAAACCTTTAAGCGAGATATTTACATAACAATCATGTTTTTCTGGAATAACTGCGTAAGCAACGGCAAAAGTTGAAGTAAAGTCAACACCACCTGCACATCCTGTAAATATCTCTCCTTCATCTTCTGAATCGGTATTAATTAGATAATGACTTTTTAACCAATTAGATTGCAGACCAAATGCTCCATGCATACCCGTCTCTTCCGACGTTGTGACTAAAACTTCAATAGGACCATGTTCAATAGTGGGATCGATTAACACAGCTAAAGCAGAAGCTAATCCTACACCATTGTCTGCACCTAAAGTTGTACCTTTCGCTTTCACCCATTCACCATCAACATAAGGTTGAATTGGATCAGTAGTAAAATCATGAACGGTTCCTTCATTTTTTTGCGGTACCATATCCATATGAGCTTGTAGTGCAATAGATGGACAGTTTTCCATGCCTTTAGTTGCCGGTTTAGTTAATAAAATATTACCAACTTTATCAAGTTCACAGTGAATGTGATGAGTATTTGCAAAATCGACAATATATTTAGTGATCATTTGTTCATGATGAGATGGATGTGGAATTTTACAAATATCATTAAAAATCTGCCAAATAGAATTTGGCTTTAAAGTAGAAAGCATAATTTAACCTCAATATTGTCTCAGTAATAAATTAATAAGTAGTTTTTTTTGTGTAATCACATTATAATAAGGTGCAATTTTACATCTATTTTTAGTCCATTAATATTAATTTATTAAATTCGTATATTCGATTAAAATTGCAGGTTACTCATGTCAATAGAACAAACTTTAACAGAAGAAGAAATCAAAGCTCAAAAACAGCATAAAGCCGAACTTATCGCTGAAAAAGAAAAATTTAATGTCACTTGGGAAATGTTACAATCTTACGGGCGCCAACTATCCAAACGATTGTTACCTGCAAACCAATGGAAAGGTATCATTGCTGTCAGCCGCGGAGGATTAGTACCTGCTGCTATCTTGGCTCGTGAATTGAGTATTCGTTACGTTGATACGGTGTGCATTTCAAGTTATGATCATGATCATCAACGTGAAAAACTAATTTTAAAACAAGCAAATGGCGATGGTGAAGGCTTCATTGTTGTTGATGATTTAGTCGACACTGGCAACACCGCACATACTATCCGTGAAATGTATCCCAAAGCTCGTTTTGTTACCATTTTTGCTAAACCCGCTGGTAAACCGCTTGTTGATGATTATATTGTTGACATTGAGCAAGATACTTGGATTGAGCAACCTTGGGATACAGGTGTAATGTTTGTTAAACCGATTAGCGATCATCAATAAGGATATTTAAAACGATCATGACTACTACCGAAAATTTATCTGCTCAGATATTTAAACCACAGTTTGATTATCCTGAGACATCAACGCTGATTAAACGTATAGATAGTAGTGACGGTAGTAGTATTAGTCCTTTAGATGGTGAAATTGATTCAAGATGGTATCGGATCATTAATCCTTTTTTATGGTTTTGGCGAGGATTACCCAAATTAGAAGTTGAAGCGCTTTTGTCCAAAATTGCCGCTTCAACAAAACGTCACACCAATGAAAAGTGGTTAGATACAGTTATCGGTTATCAATCGGGAAATTGGGTTTATGAATTTTTAAATCAAGCTGCATTGTGGCAGTCTAAAGCTGATTTAATAGATAAAGAAAACTTTAGGGACGAAGATAGAGTTAATTTACATAATTATTTTCTTATCGCTAGTGAATATTCCAGCATTGCCAGTTACCCACATTTTAAAAATGATGAACTAGCTATGTATGCACAAACTTGTGCTTATCAAGCTTATTTAAAAGCGCTTACCTATTCTCCTTTTACAGTCAAAGAGCTGGAATTTAAAATTGAGAATCGTCGTGTTAAAACATTGTTGCACTTACCAAAAACAGACAGCACTTGTCCTGTTGTATTCATATGTAATGCTTTGGGCAGTTTACAAATTGATTATTATCGTTATTTTAGAGAATATTTAGCTCCTCGTGGATTTGCTATGTTAACGGTTGATCTACCGTCTGTCGGACATAGTCGTCATTTTGCTTTAAATCAAAATAGCAGTAAAATTCATCAAGCAATATTAGAACAACTTTCATCGGTTCCATGGGTTGACAATAGTCGCGTTATTTTAGCCGGATTTCGATTTGGATCCCATCTTGCAACACGGTTAGCTTATGTGATGCCAAATAAGATTAAAGGGTTATTTAACTTTACACCTTTTGTTCATCAAATTTTTGTAGATAAAGATTTGCAAAAGAATCTACCAGTTATTTACAAAGATATGTTGGCCAGTCGCCTTGGTTTACCTTCCATATCTAATGCACAATTAGCGGCCGAATTAAATTACTTTTCACTCAAAAATCAAGGATTATTAACTCATGCTTGTCCTGTTCCTGTCATGAATATTATTGTTGAAGATGATTTTTTAAGTAATGTGAATGAAGCAAAATTGATTCGTTCAGTTAAACAAAATAAATTAGTAACCATACATAAAACACCATTACAAAAGAGCTTGCATGATGGGTTGACTCAGTCTGTAAAATGGATGGAGTCAATTGTGTAAGACCTGATTTAAAATAAGAGTATGTTATGACCATTAAAAAACAACAAACTGTCGTTGTTAAATTAGGTACCAGTGTTTTGACGGGTGGTACCAAACAGTTGGATCGTGCACAAATTGTTGAACTCATCAGGCAATGTGCTATTTTACATCAAGATGGACATAAAATTATTATTGTTACATCAGGGGCTATTGCCGCAGGTCGTGAATATCTTAATTATCCTACTCTTCCTAATACCGTTGCCTCAAAACAGCTACTTGCATCAGTTGGTCAAAGTAAATTAATACAACTTTGGGAACAACTCTTTTCCATCTATAAAATTTATATTGGTCAAATGTTATTAACACGTGCCGATCTTGAGGATCGTGAAAGATTTTTAAATGCACAAGATGTTTTAAAAGCCATGTTGGACAATCACATTATACCCATTATCAACGAAAATGATGCAGTGGCAACGGCTGAAATTAAAGTGGGTGATAATGATAATTTATCTGCTTTAGCAGCTATTTTAGCGGAAGCCGACAAATTGATCTTATTAACGGATATTGCAGGTTTATTTACCGCAGATCCAAGATCAGATAAAAATGCTAAATTAATTCATGAAATCAATCATATTGATGATAAGTTACGTAGTATAGCTGGAGATAGTGTTTCTGGGCTTGGTACTGGTGGAATGGGCACCAAAGTACAAGCTGCCGAAGTAGCAGGAAGTGCTGGGATTGAGGTTATTATTGCAGCAGGTAATAAACCTAATGTCATTATTGATACGGTAAACAACCAATCGGTTGGTACACGTTTTATCCCGCCAAAAACCCCTTTAGAGCATCGTAAACATTGGTTATTTGGTGCACCAAAAGCTGGTAAAGTTTTGTTAGATGATGGTGCAGTAAATGCTATTTTAAATAATGGCAGTTCACTTTTGCCCAAAGGAATTTTACAAGTTGAACAAAATTTTTCTCGTGGTGAGGTTATTGATATTTGTGATAAATCAGGCAAAAGCATAGCTCGTGGAGTAAGTCGTTATAATAGCGATGCATTAAAACAGATTGCCGGACATCATTCACAAGAAATCAGCCAAATTATCGGTTATGAATATGGTTCTGTCGCCGTACATCGTAATGATATGATTATAAAATAATAAATTATTAATATAAAAATAAAGAATGGAATCACAACAGCAAATAATAAAAAAACATTATGCGCTGAGTTTTTGATAACCATCAACAGTGATAGAGTCATTTAAATCATTATCATATTAACATGACCAGAAATAAAATAGTCATGAATCACAATGATTACAACCCCTTTATTAGATCTTATTTTTAGTATAGGATGGTTTATATGGTCATTGGTTAAGATTTTATATTCTCCATAATCAGCTCTTCTAAAAGATGATAAAACATGATTTTTGAAGATATAAAATCCAATCGAAATAACAAATATGTGTATATAAATTTATTACATTGCAATAAATAAGACAGAAAACAGATTGAAAATCTACAGATTTTGTTTCAATAATATTATTAAATTTAAACTGTTAGATACTTTACATGCTTCTCTGAAAGAGAATGAAACATTGACCAATGAGTGGCTGAAAGAAAAAATACAAATTCAAATACATATCTTGTATTTTTTCACCTGATAATGAATAGGTATTTGGGTTTATATCATTTATTTTTTATGTAAAGTTAATCTCTTTAACTAAAAAAAACAACTATCCGTTGTATTTGAGTAACCGGTTTTTTCTATTATACATAATACCGTATTCAATGAAGGAATTTTTTAGGTAACTTCAATTTATTTAAAGAAATTTGTGAATCAAATTAATAAAGGTTAAAAATGATAGTTCAAATAGGAAAAGAGGCGAAACTTGCTTCTTATCAATTAGCACAATGCTCTACTACGATTAAAAATAAAGTGTTAGCTGTTATCGCCGATTTATTAGAAAAACACAGTACAACAATTCTTGCCGCTAATGAAAAAGATATCCTAATAGCTAAAGAACAAGGATTAAATGAAGCGATCTTAGATCGATTATTGTTAACATCACAACGATTATCCTCAATTGCCAATGATGTGCGAAAAGTCATTTCATTAACCGATCCTGTTGGTCAAATTATTGATGGAGCCACTTTAGAAAATGATTTAAAGTTACAACGTTATAGAGTCCCATTAGGTGTTATAGGGGTAATATATGAAGCTCGTCCTAATGTGACTATTGATATTGCCACACTCTGTCTTAAAACGGGTAATGCAGCTATTTTAAGAGGGGGTAAGGAAACCATTCATACCAATCGTGCAACCGTAGCAATTATCCAACAAGCATTAGAGCATGTAGGTTTGCCTAAAACAGCAATACAATTCATTGATAATCCCGATCGCAAATACATCAATGAACTTCTTAAACTTGATAAATATGTTGATATGATTATTCCTCGTGGAGGCGCAGCTTTACACAAACTGTGTCGTGAACATTCAACCATACCTGTTATCACCGGCGGAATTGGCGTTTGTCATATTTTTGTCGATGAAAGTGCTGATTTTGATAAAGTATATCCAATCATTTTAAATGCTAAAACGCAACGCCCTAGTACTTGTAATACCTTGGAAACATTGTTAGTACATACCAAAATTGCCAATACATTTTTACCAAAACTTAGTCAAATTATGGCTGACAACCATGTTATATTACATGCCGATACTGATGCATTCAAAATTTTAGAAACGGGCGTCGCAAATGTGTTCCCTGTTGAAGAGGAAGAATTACGTCAAGAATGGCTATCAAAAGATTTGAATATAGTCATTGTCGATTCACTTGAATTTGCGGTTGGGCACATTCGTGAATATGGCAGTGGTCATTCAGAAGCCATCTTAACACGTGATTTAGCGAACGCTGAAAAGTTTGTCCATTTAGTCGATGCTGCGGCTGTTTATGTCAATGCATCTACTCGTTTTACCGATGGTGGACAATTTGGTTTAGGTGCTGAAGTTGCGGTTAGTACACAAAAATTACATGCTCGTGGACCTATGGGGCTTGAAGCATTAACTACGTATAAATGGATTGGTTATGGTGATGATTTGATTCGTCAATAACGACAATCAAGGTAACTGTTCGGCATATCCGAACAGTTTTACTTAGTTTAGGTTAATCAAAATTCCGCATCAATAATGCATAATTTAAATCAATATCTTCAGCAATAGGAATATAAACAATATGTCCATCCCCTAATCCAGCAGGTACAGGTTGCCCTTTCTTATTTTCCATACGTTCAATAATAAAAGTCTTATTACCTTTCGGTGTCATCATTTCCACACTGTCACCCACTGAAAATTTATTTTTAACAATGATTTCAGCCAAACCATTTAAACGCTCTCCACTAAACTCACCAACAAACTGTTGTCTGTCTGATACTGAATGGCTATGCACATAATTTTGCATGTCTTCATGTTTGTGACGACGTAAAAATCCTTCCGTATAACCACGGTGAGCTAAAGACTCAAGCTCGGTTAATAGGCGTGGATCAAAAGGTTTTCCTTCACTTGCTGCATCGATTGCTTGACGATACACTTGAGCGGTCCTAGCACAGTAATAAAAAGATTTAGTACGACCTTCTATTTTTAATGAATGTACTCCAATTTTAGTTAAATCACCAACTAATTCAACTGCTCTTAAATCTTTGGAGTTCATGATATAAGTGCCATGCTCATCTTCATAAGCCTGCATATATTCGCCAGGACGTCCAGATTCTTCCAGCATAAACACTTTATTCGTAGTGGAACCTATACCTAAAGTTGGTTCTCTTTGTTGAACTGGGATCGGTTCACATTTATGCACGATTTGCCCTACTTCATCTTCTTTGCCTTCCGCAATTTTATATTCCCAGCGGCAAGCATTAGTACAAGTACCTTGGTTTGAATCACGTTTATTGATATAACCAGAAAGCAAACAACGTCCAGAATATGCCATACAAAGCGCACCGTGAATAAATACTTCCAGTTCCATTTCCGGTACTTTTTCGCGAATTTCAGCAATTTCATCCAGTGACAATTCACGTGATAACACCACTCGTGTTAATCCAATTTTGTGCCAAAATTTTACAGTAGCCCAGTTTACCGCATTCGATTGTACGGATAAATGAATTTCCATTTCAGGGAAATGTTCACGAACCAACATAATTAAACCCGGATCGGACATGATAAATGCGTCTGGCTTCATGTTGACAATGGGTTCTAAATCGCGAATAAAGGTTTTTAATTTAGAATTATGTGGGGCGATATTAACAACAACATAAAACTTTTTACCTTGCGCATGTGCTTCGTTAATGCCTATGGCTAAATTTTCATGATTAAATTCGTTATTTCGAACACGTAAGCTATATCGAGGTTGTCCGGCATAAACCGCATCTGCGCCATAAGCAAACGCATAACGCATATTTTTAAGGGAACCAGCAGGAGAAAGTAACTCTGGTTTTGCATATAAAAGTGTCATTCAAAAATGCCTCTGATTTCAAGTCAGTATTACTGTATGTAATAGGTTAAGCAAAAATAGGTTGGCATTTTACGCTTAAGCCTTGCGATTGGCAAATTTATTGTATCAACAATGTAAGCCACACAAAGCTTATTTGCATCAATTGGATGTTAAGGTTGCTTAATATGATCAAATTGTTAATAGTTTAATGTAACAGATACGTATTAAATTTTTTAATTTTTTATTTATATAAAAATTCTTCTGATTTTATTCTTCAATAAAAATCTTATAGAAATGAATTTAGTTATAATCAAATAAGTGATAAAAGCAATGCTATTAGCTGTATTAGTTTTAACTAACATTGCATGATTTCAAACTTACCACTTTTCTTCATCACTATTGAGTAATGGTAAATATTCTTGCCAGCGATATTCTCGAATCGGCATTGGATTTGCCTCATCAAAATAGAGTACTAATGCTGGCTTTATGCCATTCCAATTTTCAACAAACTCATACCCAACTAAATGGCCATCCTTAATTAACTTTTTTGCTTTCGCATGATAATTAAAATAACTCATAATAGACCTTAATAAAAAATCTAAGAATTAAATGAAATCTGCATATAATTTGCTTAATAGTTATTCTTTTTCACTTTCATTGGTAAAAAATCACGCAATTGTTATCCCCAAAAAAACTGAATAAATTTGTGGATAAAGAAGGTAAATCATTTAAAAAAATGATTTTATTATGCAGATCAATCTTTAGCCAGAATTCACTCATCGTGAAGTTTCCATCATTGCTTTTTTGTTTGAAGAATTTGCTGATAATTTGACCATATTTACCACATTTGTCATTGAATAAAACTACAATTTTAACTATTCTTTGTAAAAAATATTCAGGAGTCTATACCGTTTCATTTTCTTTTTTCACTTTCATTGAATTTATAACTATAAATCATATTAATAAACGGCTACTGAGTTTAAATGCATTCTGTTAGTAGATCTCCTTTTACATCATGCAAATACATTTCCATTCATTTTTATTGTCTTGGGTTTTATGGATGCTTTTGCTTGTTCTTTGTTATTTCGACAACCTAAAAAACAGTTTTATAAAAATAACCGATAATTAAATGAATTGTATTGATACAATTTTCCATTATTTTGTTCTCTTGCCAAAGAGGTTTGGCATATTAGACTTTAAAAGTTTTCAATAGCAATACCTTTGTTTTAGTAAAACTGACGTTTTTTACTCATTTCAAAAGAGTTAACGCATCTAAATCATTTGTTGTTGAACGTTATTATTACGAGTAAAGGTAACAGTCATAACTTTTGGGGTAAAATAATATAAGATGCCGGTCTCTGTTGTTCAGACTTTTTATGGTTAGGCAATTATTTTGCAACTTTGATTACTAAAATGATTATTTTTCATGTTTTGTTATTTGTATTGTTCTTTTAATACTCAGTTACACACATGATAAAAAATTCTGACGACTTGTAAATGATTTTATTTACAATAAAAAATTTAAGAAAACGAATAAAAAGGTAAAGACAATTAAGAAATGACGTTTTTCGAGTGATAATAAAACCAATAAAAAGCCTCATTTAGACAGGCTAAATGAGGCTTTTTGAATCCATTGAAAGACTTACTGCACACCTGGAATGGTATATTCCATAATGAGTAGTAAAGTAGGTAAAATAAAGATTGATAAAACTGTTGAAGCAAAGAAAATGCTTGATGCATGTTCTTGTTCAACATTCCAGTTATAAGCCAAAATAACCGCTGTTGATGCCGTTGGCATTGCAAGTAAGAAGACTAACTCTTCTGCTTCCATTCCTGTAATACCAAATAAATGTACAGCAATTAAAGCAACAATTGGTGTAAAGAAGCTTTTTAAAACCACATTGATCATAAGTGGTTTTGTCATTTTTAATTTCACACCATAAATACCTACACCCACCGCAATTAACGAGATAAAGTTACAAGCATTAGACATGATATCAAAGGTATTAAATATAAAGTGTGGCATCCAAGTGGTACCATCTGTTACACTCACAATTAAACCAAGGATAACGCCTAAGAACATTGGTTTCATAAGTGAACTTTTTACTGCACTAAAAACCATTCCACCCGTTACTTTACCACCTGATATTTTGGTGTCACATAATTCTAATAGAAAAATAGTCATAGGAATTAATGACAATGCCACAACAAAGTTAGCAACTGCAACAGAAATTGTGGATGAGGCACCTAACATTAAAGTTAAGAATGGAACACCCATTCCCCCCATATTTGGGAAACAGCATAACATTGAACTCATGGCAGTTGATTTTAGATCTTTATGTAAAATGTATTTATTAACTAAAAAACAAACAATCCATAAAAATGACATTGTGCAGAAAAAAGCAATCATCCAAATACCATTGAATATTTGCGATGGTTTAGCATGCGATGTATGCACAAATAGTAATGCTGGGAATACAAAGTTAGATACAAGTCCTGATAACAACTTTTTAGAATCTTTTGTAAATATTCCTTGCTGTACACACAACCAACCAAGAAAAATAAGTAAAAACACCGGAAGACAAGAACTTACTACTTGCCCAACTGCAGACCAGATCAGATTCATTTTTTTAAAACTCCTAAAATAATATTACTTGAAATACAAAATCGGTAATTGTTCGGTAACTTTTGATTAGATATTATTTTTTAGACCGAGCTAAAGCGGATAACAAAGCTGAATATATTTATTACATGTAAAAGTGCATGTTTGTTTTTTGAAATTTTATATTGCTAAATGCTGTTTTACATGATGTAAGCTTAACTGAATACATTGTTAATATGTCAACCTTTGTTATTTCAAATGGAAAATACTGTAAATTGCGCGGTATTATACTTATTCTTTTTTAACTTGTGTGAAGCAAGATCCACTAGCTCTCTTAAAAAGATCAAAAAACCATTCAATTTTGATTGAATGCCCCTAAATAACAAAGTTTTATTTGATAAAAATCAATGAATAAGATCATTCAGAAAACGTGTGTTAAATTATGGTAAAAGTTAATTTAGCCATTAAACCTTTTATTTTAATATTTTTTAATGCGATTTGTAAACAACTAAACACTGCTAATTTTATAGTTAACAATATGATTTAAATCGTTTATATAAAGGTATAACAATGTCACTTGACTGCTGCTCTTTATATTATTCAAATAAATAATTAACATAATAGATAGTGAATTATGTTTTCAAAATATCAATGAATGATTAATTCAATGTAAGTAATTTATGTAACCTGACAAAATCGATACGATTATTTGGACTATTTTTAAGTTAAACCCTATTTATATTTGCCCTGCTATTTTTAATCCTATAAAAATCGAAAAGACCGATAATTTTTGTTGAGACTTAACAATTATTGCTTTTTTGTTCAATTTCAATTTTTTTACAGTCGAAATTTTTTGAATCAATCACTTTATACTGTATATTTATACATGTATTCGTTTTTTACTATCTCTATAACACACAAAATAGATTTATAGGATAATTTTAAGGAGAACATACTTGCGTAATAATTGTATTGTACTTGGCATGGTTAATGCTGCCGATAAAAATTACTTAACTTTAATTGATACACCAGTAAGAGCTGGATTTCCTTCCCCTGCTGATGATTATTTGGAAACTAAACTTGATTTGACTGAACATTTAGTAAAGCATCCTAGCGCAACATATTATATTAAAGCCGTAGGCGATTCTATGATCGATTATGGTATTTTTAGTGGTGATTTATTAGTTGTTGATCGTTCCTTAGAGCCTAAGATGGGTGACATTGTAATTGCTGCAGTTGATGGTGAATTAACATGCAAATGTCTCGGAATATTTGACGATCAACATCATTTATTATCAGGTAATTCTCTTTATCCACCCATTCCCTTAATAGGCAAAGATGTGCATATTTGGGGCATTGTTATACATACTATTCACTCATTACGAAAAAGAGCGCATGTATGATAGGTTTAATTGATTGTAATAACTTTTATGCCTCATGTGAGCGCGTTTTTAATCCTAAATTAGAAGGAAAACCCATTGGGATTTTGTCCAATAATGATGGCTGTGTCATTGCTCGTTCAAATGAATTAAAACCATTAGTACCTATGGGGATGCCGGCTTATCAGATCCCATCTAAAATTCGTAAACAAATAATTTTGCTCAGTTCAAACTATGAACTCTATGGTGATATGAGTCAGCGAGTCTTTGATACTGTACAAAATCATACTCCTAGTATTGAGCTCTATTCTATTGATGAAGCCTTTATTCAATTAGATGGATTTGCGGATATGACAGCACATTGTTTAAACATAAAAAATATTGTAAAACGAGATACAGGCATTCCTGTTAGTATTGGTATTGCGCCCACTCGAACATTAGCAAAGTTAGCTAATCATATAGCAAAAAAACACGCTATTTATCAAAATGTTTATTGTTTACCTACAGATGAAAAATTACAAAAAAATTTATTAAAAACCTTTCCCGTTAATAACATTTGGGGTGTTGGTCGACATATTGCAAACAAATTAAACAGAATCAATATTGATACTGCATGGGACCTGCGCCAAGCCAATATAAAATATATTAGAAATAACTTTTCAGTAACGCTAGAACGAACAGTATTAGAATTACAAGGAATTAACTGCATTGAGTTAGATGACCTAGCCGCTCCGAAGAAAAACATCATGATATCACGCAGTTTTGGTCGTTTAACAAGCGCACTATTTGATTTACAAGAAGCGATTCGTCTGCATGCAAGCCGTGCAACTGAAAAACTTAGACAACAACAATCTGTCGCTAGTGCTATTCTTGTCTTTTTAAAAACTGATCGCTTTTGTGTCAATTCAAATCAATATCATCCATCAATTGTTGTACCACTTTCTTTTCCAACGGATGACTCACGATTAATTATTCACGCAGCACAAAAAGGGTTGCTGGCAATATATAAACAAGATCTTTTATTTATGAAATCAGGGGTAATGTTGCTGGATCTGAAAAATAAAAACGGGCATTTCCAACCAGATTTTTTTACTACATCGTTGACAAATCCATCACTGCATAAAAATGATAAACTTATGAAGACAATTGATATAATCAATCAAAAAATGGGGAAAAATACGATCCAATTAGGAGGAATACAAAAATCTGCTCCTTGGCAGATAAAACGTGAATTATTAAGCAAACGTTATACTACTCATTGGAATGAATTGCCATTGGTGAAATAAATAACTAAAAATAATAACCGTTATTATATATAATAAGTAAAAGAGTAACATATATTCTAGCGATGGATATTGTATATCCTTAATGAGTGACCACAACATAAGAACGGATTGATTAGGATGAAAAATACAGAATTAGAAATAGAAAGACTCAAAACTTTAAGTACTACATTGAATCATAAAAAATGTGTTTCCACTTATAAATCAATAAAACAACAGGATCTCTCTAATATACCTATATTAAAACCCCTGCTTGTTGTTGTATTAAATGGTTGTAAAATCGTTGGTAATGAAACTAAAATCGCGTGCAATGTAGGTAATTTTGTTTTTTTTACCGATGTACAAACAATGAGTATGCGAAATATCCCTGCCAATACCAATTATCTTGCGGTACTCGTTGAATTTGAATTTTCTGATTTTGATAATAACTTAATCAATAATAACACGAATAAATCTGAAATATACACATTTGGTAAAGCTAATAGCGCTTTATACAAATGCATATCTCAACTGGTTGAATGTTTAGATTGGGCAACAGAAGATATATTAGAAAACCGAAGAAAAGAGATCATCAACTTATTGATTAGTTCAGGATATCAAAATTTAGCTTACCTCCCCAGTCAAAAAGAAACAACCCAAAAAGTTATCGAAATATTTAAAAGAAACGACAATAAAAAAATAACTATAGATGACGTGAGCAAAGAAATCTGTATGAGTAAAGCGACACTATATCGCAAATTAAAGTTTGAAGGGGAAAATATCCAAAAAATAAAAGAAAAAGTGTTAATGGGACGAGCGCTTCACTTATTACAAACATCGAGCCTTTCAACAGAACATATTGCCACAATGGTTGGGTATTCATCCACAGCTCGATTTTCTCAACGATTTAGAGCCTATTTTGGATTATCACCAAAAGAATTAAAAAATACCAAACGAAATTAATCGTTTTTTTATATAAAAATTCCCATTAAATTGGGAATTATTTTAGAAAAATATACGATTTTTCGTATGAAGCCACTTCAAGTAGCAATTTTTATCACTTTAATATATCGGTATTTTTAAGATGAATTATCAAGTACAAATTGATAACTGGAACTCAGTTATCTATAAGTTACTTTATTTTTATGTTGGACTAAGACGATTTATTTTAAAAACAGTTAATATCGATGCTTTATAGAAATAGTACCTGAGAGTTTTGGATTTGTGTAAAAGCGTTAATGGACATTAAAACAACAAAATTGGAGTTTGCAATAATGCCCTCCTTGGCAAAATTGCAAAAATTTTTAGTGATGCCAAATCTTCCATGAGCAATAAGTCAAAAATAACCTTTACTTTTGGTACCACTTAAATCAGATATTTTTATTTAGGACCATTTCTTTTTAGCACTAAAAGTATAAATACTGATTTTTACACTATCAAAATATCCATAAAATGATAGTATAATTGTAAACACTCCATCCCAAACTACGATGATGATATAATTGAATACTCAACCTCATCTGTAATATATGGCTAAATTATAACAAGTAATTATGTAAAAAAAATGACAATTAAATTCATTTTATTAACAAAATATTTCAAATTACTTACACAATATTAAGAATTAAGTTTACTAAGCCGGCATTAGTGGCATGATATAATGAAAAGCTATGATATAGCTTTTCAACATTACTTATTGATAACGATTAAAAACATTCACTTATCTATGTAGTTAGAGGACATAATGGATTGGTTTTATTATTACTAATTTGCACAAATTAATAACATTTCCATTCAAACCATGATCCATTATTTTTTTCATAATAGATACAAATAAGGTCTTCATATTGGATATTATTACTTATCCCCAAAATTACATTTACATTTGTGAATCAAGATAGTGTCCGCTTTGTGGCACAAAACTTTTAAGTTACCTTAATTGTAAAAACTAAGTTGCAAAGACTAAATTTATTGTGGAATTTTAATTGTACTGTCATTAATGGCTGACTCAATTCTTCTTATAAATCAATTGTACTACTTTATGAGTATCTAAAGTTTTATTCAGTATAAAGACCTTTAGCTTGTATAAAAGATGTGTCTATTGCATCAATGAAGATAATAACCAGTCAAAAATAGACAAAATGATGCTCCATGTTATAGCAGATATGGGATCTTATGATCCCATATTAACAATTGAATTACGAAAACGCTTAAGCGCAATAAGAAAGAACACACTACCAATAGCTAATAACCAAGCATAAGATGTCCAAACAACACTTAAACCCGCTCCACGATATAAAATTGCCTGCCCTAATTCAACAAAATGCGTTGTTGGTGCAAACAACATGATATTTTGGACTACTTCAGGCATACTTTCACGTGGTGTACTACCACCAGAAAGCATCTGTAAAGGTAGAAGAATCAAAATAAATAACATGGCAAATTGTGCTGTTGATTTGGCAACAGTCGCCATAAAGATTCCAAGTGACGTTGTCACGAATAAATGTAGAGCTGCCCCAATTAAAAACAAGGTAATCGAGCCTTCAATTGGAACATTTAGCCAACCATGAACAACAACTAAGAGTGCCCCCCATGTTGAAACAAGCACGACAAGCCCCATCGACCAAACTTTTGATATCATGATTTGAAGTGGTGTAACTGGCATTGAAAGCAAGTGATCGATAGTACCATGTTCACGTTCCTTCATTAAAGCTGCGCCAGTTAAAATAATCGACAACGTGGTCACAATATTGATGATTTCCATAACGGAACCAAACCAAGAACGGGTCAAGTTGGGATTAAATGCAGCATGAACTTCGATATTCACCGGCAGACTGGTGGGTTTATCGATTTGATTGAAATATTTTGTTATTTCGTTGGTCACAATTTGGGTAATATAACCATTCCCAACAAAAGCCTGCCCCATTCGTGTTGCATCAATATTAAGTTGAATTTCTGGACTTTGATTATTTAACACATCGCGTTGAAAGTTAGGTGGAATATTCAATGCAAAAGTATAACTATCGGTATCCATACCTCGATCAACTTCATCCATAGAGTTTAGTTTTACCGGTTGGTTAAACATGGGTGGATAAAACGCCGCAATAATTTGTCTGGATAATGGCGAATCATCTTCATCAACTACCGCAATCGACGCATGATGAAGCGAGTCTGAAGTTGCTGTTGCTGCAGTATAGATATCAAGCGTAAAACAGTAGGCAATTAACAGCAACATAATTGGATCACGAATCAATCCCCATAACTCTTTAATACCTAAGCGATAAATATTAATAAAACTTTGCATAATATCTATCCTTCTTGTTTCTTGAGTAGGAATATACTTGCGCACAGTATAATCGGAATGGTGATAAACAAGGCAAATATAGAGTTATGTAAATCAAAAAGTCCTAATGCTTTATTAAAAACCCCTCGAGCAATAATAAGCATATGGGTGGTTGGATAAACTTCACCAATATATCGTCCACTACCTTCTAAAGATGCAACCGGATTAAGTAAACCAGAAAATTGTATCGCAGGTAACATCGTACCAACACAGGTTAAAAAGATAACCGCAATTTGACTGCGTGTTACTGTCGAAGCAAGTAATCCAAAGCCTGTTGCAATAATACAATAAGCTAATCCAGCCAAACACAAAGTCAACAAGCTGCCTTTAATTGGTACGTCAAATATTGTCACCGCCATAAGCAGCAATAATAAAAAGCTAAGCATCGAAATCACAATATATGGAACTTGCTTACCTAATAAAAATTCAGTTTTGGTGACAGGCGTAACATATAAGTTAATTATCGACCCCATCTCTTTTTCACGTACTACGGATAGTGCCGCTAACATCGATGGAATCATTAATAATAAAATAGGAATAACCGCCGGTACCATAGCTTGTAAACTTTTAATATCGGGATTATAACGATATCGAGTTTCAATATTTGCTAATGAACTCGATGCCGTTCCGGTGGTTGTTTTTATTTTGTCACTTAACCAAGCAAGATGCATTCCTTGTACATATCCTTTAATCGTATCGGCACGCAAAGGCATTGCACCATCAATCCATATTCCAATACTAACCGGATCACCACGTTGAATATCTCGACCAAAATTTGGTGGAATCTCAATAGCTAATGCTATCTCATTACTTCTCATCCTATGATCCATATCATCATAATCAAGGATTGGCGGTTTCTCGATAAAATAGCGCTTAGATCCAGAAAGATTGGTAATATAATTTTGACTGGTAATAGTTTGATCACGATCTAACACCGCAAAATTTAAATCTTCTACATCCATGGTGATACCATAGCCCATAACCAACATTAAGATAGCTGAACCTAAAAGTGCTAACAAAGCTCGCAATGGATCGCGCGATAGCTCTAAAGTTTCACGCCACATACACCCAATCATCCGAGTTAGGCTAAATCCCTGTAGGTGAGCATCTTGCGTTGTATTAGCTTGTTTATTGGTTAAAGTTTTAGGCTCTTCACTTGCTTTTTCATCACTATGGGTATCATCTGCACCAGCATCAACTAAATAACGAATAAAAGCTTCTTCCAGCGTTTTAGCATTTTTGGAATGGATGATATTATCAGGAGTATCACTGGCTAATACTTTACCAGCATGCATGAGTGAAATCCTATCACAGCGTGCCGCCTCATTCATAAAATGGGTAGTAATAAATACCGTAACTTTATCTTTTCGGGAAAGTTCGATAATTAAACGCCAAAAGTCATCCCGAGCAATGGGATCAACCCCGGAAGTCGGTTCATCTAGGATAAGAATTTCAGGATTATGAACCACCGCAACAGATAAAGAAAGCCTTTGCTTAACCCCTAACGGTAGACTATCTGGTAAACTTTTTAATTCATTTTCCAAGCCAAAACGCTTAACTAACTCCTCAACTCTTGCTGGAATTTTGCTTTCTTCAATACCAAATAGACGGGCATGTAAAACTAAGTTTTGTTCAACCGTTAATTCACTGTAAAGCGAAAAAGCCTGAGACATATAACCTAAATGACGTCTAACATTAATATCACTTGCATCAACCAGTTTACCAAATAACCAAGCTTCACCTGATGATATTGGTAATAACCCTGTTAACATCTTCATCGTTGTGGATTTACCGCAACCATTAGATCCTAAAAAACCAAATATTTCGCCTTGTTTGATTGAAAAATTAACATGGTCAACTGCAACAAAATCACCAAATTGCTTGGTTAAACCTTTTGCCTCAATCGCCACTTGTAAATCTTTATTTAAATCTAATGGGGGAATTTCAACCGATTCATAACCTTCTCTAGCATCTTCTGGCATCAATTGAATAAAGGCATCATCTAAATTATCTTTACCTGTTTTGGCTAATAATGCTTGAGGCGTGCCTGTTTCAAGAATCTTACCGCCATACATTGCAACCAGCCAATCAAAGTTTTGCGCTTCATCCATATAAGCGGTTGCAACAATCACGCTCATTTGTGGTCGTTGTTCACGAATTTTATTGATTAATTGCCAGAATTGCGCGCGAGAAAGAGGATCGACCCCTGTTGTTGGTTCATCAAGAATAAGTAAATCAGGATCATGAATCAAGGCAGAACATAAGCTGACTTTTTGTTTCATCCCTCCAGAAAGGCGACCTGCGGGTCTAGATAAAAAAGGATACAACCCAGTGCTTTTAGTTAACTCATCGATACGACGTCGCCTTTCAGCAGCATCGTTACCAAATAAACGAGCAAAAAATTGCAAATTTTCTTCGACTGAAAGTGTAGGATAAAGGTTTTTCCCTAATCCTTGTGGCATATAAGCAATACGGGTACAGACGTTTTTACGATGGGATTTATCTTTCATGTCACCATCTAAAACGTAAACTAATCCCTCTTGAATGACATGTGCGCCCGCTATTAATGATAATAAGCTAGATTTACCAACACCATCAGGACCAATCAGTCCCACCATACATCTAGGCGGGATGGCAATACTAACATCATTAAGCGCACACGTTTTTTTATAATGTAAGGTGACATGACTTACATTTACAACCGCATCATCAATGGCCTTACCTTCAGCAAGTAACGTCAAATCCTTTTTATTTGACTCTGACATATGCTATCTCCAATTATTTAGTTTGGCATTTTGCAACATCAGATAAACCTGAAGGCCACTCCGTATTAGGATCTAGTCTTACCCAAGCCACACCTGGAAGGCCGGTTTTAACATGAGTTATATAACATTTTAACAATTCTGGGCTTAATTGTGCTTTCACTCTGAACATGAGTTTTTGACGTTCATCTTTAGTTTCAACGGTTTTAGGCGTAAATTGCGCAACGCTTGAGACAAATGAAATTTTGGCTGAAATTGCTTTATTGGGTAAAGCATCAAGAACCAATCTTACTTCGTCACCAATACCCACTTTACCAGCAATCATTTCCGGTAAAAAGAAAGTTAAATACACATCTGACAGATTAACCAGATTTAACACCTTACCACCTGAAGGTAGAACTTCACCTGGTTGGGCAATACGATATTGAATACGTCCATCAACGGGTGCAGTTAATGTACTGTCATCAATATCCGCTTGAATTTGATTGATATTGGCTAGCGCTACATTTATAGCAGATTTAGCACTTTCCACACCAGCTTGCGCAGCTTCAATGGCCGCATCAGCAGCGGTAACTTGTGATTTAGCAGAGTCTAATGCTGCTTTTGCACTATTTACTTTAGCGGTGTCATCATCAAATTGTTGAACTGAAATAGCCCCTTTTTTATAAAGTGCTGCGGTGCGTTCTAAATGTTTATTGGCAATGTCTAAATCACTTTCTCTTTGAGTAACACCGGCTAAAGCCGCCACTTTGTCACTCATTTTTAAGGCAACTTGAGCTCTAGAAGTCGCTTCATTACTCATTGCTTGTCGATGTTGAGCTTGGGCTTCATTTAACTGAGCTTGTAACGTATCCGTTTGCATAATTACTAAAGGTTGACCCGCTGTAACAAAATCACCTTCATCAACATTGATTTTTTCAATTCTACCCGCTAACTTAGCAGAGATATTAATTTCAGTTGCTTCAATACGCCCATTACCACTCGTAAAATCTGACCCATAACCATCGCTTGCGAACTGTTGATACAAAATAAAACCAAATGCGACAAGGATAAGTATGATAATAATCCATTTCTTGCTAATTTTTTTCATGAATAATGCCTTATTTGTATATAATTAATTTTTTTATTAAGACTAAATGAATAATAAATTTTATAACCTCTATCCATATTGTTTAAATAATAACAAAAGTTTTTTATAAATAAAATAAACACAACAATTAACAGCAAAAAATGTTAAAAATTTGAATTTAAAATAGTATTTTAAATACCTTGATAGTCAAAGAATCATCTAAATGCTATTCTTATAATAATGTAAAAGGACATATTGACTATTTTTTAAAGGTGATTTTTATGACTCTTCCATCTTTTTTAACGATATATAATGAACTTATATCTACCCCAACAATTAGCAATGTTACTAATGAAAAATTAGATTATTCTAATAAGCTGCTCATCGACAAATTAGCGTCGTGGTTTTCAGATTTAGGCTTTAGTATCGATATACAACCCGTTCCAAATACTCGCAATAAATACAATTTGTTAGCAACATATTCCAATGATGAAAATAGGACTCAAGGTGGATTATTGCTCAGTGGGCATAGTGACACAGTCCCTTTCGATGAGGGTCAATGGACAAAAGATCCTTTCAAATTAACTGAAGAAAATAATAAGTTATATGGACTGGGTACCGCCGATATGAAAGGATTTTTTGCTTTTATTCTTGATGCTCTGCGAGATATTGATCTAAAAAAACTCACCAAACCAATTTATGTACTAGCCACCGCAGATGAAGAAACCTCAATGGCTGGCGCCTCATTTTTTGCCAGACAAACGCAATTACAACCCGATTGCACAATCATTGGAGAACCTACATCGTTAATTCCCATTCGAGCACACAAAGGTTTTTTATCCAATTCAATCAAAGTGATTGGTAAGTCTGGACACTCAAGTGATCCAGACAAAGGCATTAACGCTATCGAAATTATGCATTTGGTCATTGAACGTTTATTAATCCTTAAACAAAAATTTAAAGAACAATACCATAATGAAGGTTTTAGTGTACCCTATCCCACCCTTAACTTAGGTGTAATTCATGGCGGTGATGCAGCAAACCGTATATGTGGTTGTTGTGAATTAATTATTGATATAAGAGTATTACCGGATAATGATGTTGATTCACTTTATAATGCACTATGCCAAGCTTTAAAACCTGTTATGGATAAATACCCTAATCGTATTTCAGTACAATACGAAGTATCCCCCATTCCGGGATACGAATGTAAAAAAGACCATCCCGCATTGCAACACATTGAAAATTTAGTGGGTCATCAAGCACAAACTGTCAATTACAGTACTGAAGCGCCTTATTTAAATCAAATTGCGCCAACCATAGTTTTAGGACCTGGCTCTATTGAACAAGCTCATCAACCAGACGAGTTTATTTCAATGGACTTTATAAAACCAACAAAATTAACGATAGAAAATTTGATCAAAGATTTTTGTCTTTAATCATATAAAAACGCCGACATCGTCGGCGAATGAAGTTACTTTAAATTAGGATAATTTGTCATCTTTATGGTTATTTCCCCATTGGCAAAGCCTATCTAAAATCGGTACCAAAGACTTATCTCGGTCTAATAACCCATATTCCACTTTAGGGGGAATTTGTGGATATTATTTCATGCCCCTTATATACCACTTCATCCAAAACCTCCCAATAAGATTTATTCATTTTATTCTTTAAAGAAAAATAAGACGGTATAGACTCCTCAATATTTTTTACAAAAATCGAGGATTTTTAAGATTAATGATTTTTACGAAGGAAGCTAACTCCTACAAAATAAGATCGGTTCACTTTACTATACTTGAAAAGTAGCAAAGTCAGTTGCGATTTCAGTAGGTGCAAAAATATTCCTAGCCTCATTGACTAATTTTGTTTTGTCATTCAAGGTATAGCGAGGACTAATATGCGTAATAATAAGACGCCTAACATGAGCTTGTTTGGCAATAGTTGCGGCGTGTACAGTTGTGGAATGTCCTCGCTCAAGCGCCTTTTCTTCAAGGGCTTGTTCTTGGGTTGCTTCATGAACTAATAAATCCACATCTTTGGCTAAGTCAATTGAGGCCTGACAAGGAATGGTATCGCCTAAAATGGCTAATTTTTTACCTTTTTTAATACGACCTTGATAGTCCTTACCATGAATGATCCTACCATCTTCTAACGTAACGGTTCGACCTTCTTTTAAATCGCCATAAAAAGAACCGATGTGAATGTTATCCTTTTTTAACTTATCAATGTCCAATGACGCTGGCAAATCTTTTTCAATAATTCGATACCCAAAACACGGGACACGATGCGCCAATAATTTGGCTTCAACGCGAAACTTATTATCCTCAAAAACCAAACCATCTTGCTCAAGTTCAATAATATTTAAAGGATAGGTCAGCCAAGAGTAACTAATATCAATAACAGTTTGAATAAATTGTTGAATGCCTTTTGGACCAACTAAGGTCAATGGCGATTGGTTTTGCATCAAAGAACGCGTTGTTAACACGCCAGGTAAACCAAAGAGATGATCACCATGTAAATGTGTTAAAAAGATCATCTCTAATTTAGCCAGACTAAATTTAGTCTTTTGCATTTGCATTTGAGTTGCTTCGCCGCAATCAAAAAGCCATAAACGCCCTCTTTCCTGCCGGAGATCGAGCATAATACTGCTAACATTGCGTTCAGCTGTTGGCACCCCAGCACTCGTTCCTAAAAAAGTTAATTTCATAAAAGATTAAACGTTTTTGCGCTCAATGGTTTGTTCACCCCAAAAGAGTTTGTCTGCTTTAGTTTTGGAAAAAGCGAGTTTTAAGACTTCATCGCTACCTTCTTCCCAAATTTGCTCAGCAAGTGTTTCATCATTTTTAGCTAATTCAAAAATAGCTTCAGCTATCTCAATGGAAGTTTCACGAATATTTGCCCAAGATCGAATGTCATGTATTTCTTTTTTGGTTGAATTCATTTTATTACTCCTCTTTTGGTTGATTAGGTGTAAAATAACCCCAAATTATGCAAATTACAATAGGTCCATCGTTTATGCTGACAATTATTTCTCCTTCCAAAACGCTTGATTATCAAAGCCCATTAATGACGCAAAAACATACTTTGCCACAATTCATTTCGAAATCGAAGGAACTTATTACAGACTGTAAAAAATTAACGATTGATGATTTAGCTAAATTGATGTCTATTAGTCCTAAATTAGCTGAGATCAACCATGAACGTTTTCAAAATTGGCAGATTGATTTTAATTTAAATAATGCTAGACAAGCTATATTAGCTTTTAAAGGCGATGTATATGAAGGGCTTAATGTAGAAGATTTTAATGATGACGATCTACAATTTGCTCAATCACATTTACGGATACTGTCTGGACTTTATGGTGTATTAAGACCTCTTGACCTAATACAACCTTATCGTTTAGAAATGGGCATTGGTTTGAAAAATGGCAATAACCGTAACCTTTATCAATTCTGGGGTGATCAACTAACCGATTATCTAAATAAGGAACTCAGTACATCCACTAATCCCACCTTAATTAATTTAGCGTCGAATGAATATTTTAAAGCAATCAAATCTAAACAGTTGAAAGCAACAATTATACAACCAATTTTTTTAGATCAAAGCAAAGGCGAATACAAAGTAATTAGTTTTTATGCCAAAAAAGCTCGAGGGCTTATGAGCCGTTATATTATTAAAAATGGCATAGATAACAGTGATGATATTAAAGATTTTAATCTTTCGGGTTATCAATTTGACTCGAAACGGTCAACTGAATTAAATTGGAACTTTATTCGTAATCATCAATAAACTAATCTTTATGAATTTTTTGATAACGTTGTGGGCACAATTTTTATCTACTCTGCCCTTATTTATTTTAATATTGCTCGGATTTTTAGCTGTAAAATTAGGTCGATGGCAAAAAACTGTAACTGACAGTTTAACTAAATTTACTTTTTATATTGCATTTCCAATAATGTTATTTCAGATTATGAGTCACTTTTCTGAACAGTCGGAAATTGATATCAAACTGTTACTGGTATTTTTTGGTGGATCGTTTATTGTATTTGCTATTGGTTGCCTTATAGCATCGAACGTGTTCCAATTAAATGGTTCTCAGAGCACGTTATTTGCAATGGGAGGCATTTATACCAATACAGTATTTGTTGGTATTCCGATTATAAAAATGTTGCTCGGCGATCACGCAATTCCCATTGTCGCCATGATTGTTATATTTAATGCCTTAATTTTGTGGACATTGGCTACGGTATCAATTGAATTTGTACAAATGGGTAAACTTTCGGGCCGCAGTTTTATCAAAGCACTAAAAAATGTATCAAGAAATCCGATTATTATTGGAATTTTTACGGGAATTATCGTCAATTACCTGCGTTTACCAATTCCAAATTTTATCAATCAATCGACAAAAATGGTCAGTGATATGACTGCGCCACTATCACTTATTGTATTAGGAATGGGACTTGCGGAATATAAAATTCGAGATCAACTATTGATAACCGGTTCAATCTGTATATTAAAATTAGTCATTCTACCGATTGTGACCTATATTGTTGGCAAACTTTTAGGATTACCAACGTTAGAATTGCAAGTTGTAGTTCTATTAAGTTCAGTATCCATTGCCATCAATTGTTACATGATGGCCAGACAATTTGAGGTATTACAGGGTCCTATTGCTTCAAGTTTGCTTATATCAACGGCATTATCATCTGTGACAACACCATTGATATTATCAATTATGACCCATTTACCTTAGTGATGAGAGCGAGTTTTAATTTGGTAGTGTAGTATTAATGCTAAAATAATCACTACACTACCGAATATAAAGCGCCCCCAATCGAGTGACTGATGCCAAATCACTACATTAACTAAAATGCCAGTTGGAATAATGACATTATTCATAATGGCTAATGTTCCAGAATCGACTTGGGTTGCACCGTAATTCCATAAAAAATAACACAATCCTGAAGCAATCACCCCAAGCCAAATAATAATTCCCCATTGTACATTAGTCGTGGGTAATTTCGATGCATCACCAAATAATAACCAACCTATTGTGGCAACAATGACTGCACCTAAATAGACCCATGCAAAAGCTTGATGTTGTGGTAATGGGTAAACTTCCATAATTCTTTTATAACCAACCTGCCCTAAAGCAAAAACAATATTAGCACCCTGAATCAATAAAAATCCAATGATGAAGTTTGTGCTGATATGGTCATAACGAATTATAGCCGCGCCAATTACGGCAAGCATAGCGGTAAAAAGATAACTGATCCTTAACGGATGGTGTTGCAATAAATCATAAATAACCGTGACATAAATTGGCGTGAAAATAGTAAAGAGTAACACTTCCGGGACTGAAATATATTGAAAGGAATTATAATAAAAAAAATACATGATACCTAATTGACAAGCACCAACGCCCATCAAAAGTAACATCGCTGGTAATTTAATGTTTTTGAAGCGTAAAAAAGGCACAAAAGTAACGAACGCAAGTAAAACACGCATCACTACTGCAAACCAAGTATCAACCTGACCACTTAAATACACAGCAATGAAACTAAACGAGAATGACCAAACTAAGGTCACAAAGATAAGATAAAACATAATTTAATGAGTTAAGTAGTAATAAATAGGCACGCATCGTAACAATTCAATTATCAGTTGTAAACCTTTTGCAATCTGAATTGATTACAATTGCATAAATTAAGTCATTACTCTATCCATGGATTAAATGTTTTTTCAATATAAAAGTCTTTATCGTCTCCATGATTAAAGTTACCCTTCGGATCACCCAAATAATCTCAACCCAATTTAAGCAAACATGTATTATTTTTTTCTATTAATTAAAATGTAATACACTGAATTGATCGAGAGCACATCAATCAATTGGTGTTTCAGCTTTAAAAATGATTCATTGCTCATTACCTTTGTCTCTTATATTCAATATCTATTTTTGACCTTCATCAAACAAAAAAATGCCGGTTCTTTCATGGTCAATGAGAATTGGTTCCCTGTTTTTTGTCATCTAAGATCAAAGAAAGTAATTCATCGCTCCGTGCTTGGACTTATTTTCAAAAAACTTCATACCTGCTACTGGCTTAATTTTGAATAAAAATACCTGAGCTCAAGTGTTATCAAAATAAGACATATAAAAACACTTAATTTTCATTCTATCCTTGTTCCAATCACATTCAATTGGATTGCCACTACATACTCAATAATCAACATCGAATCCGCTTATTCGGAATTTGATCGCAGTGCGACTCATTAAACGGTTAAATCTTTAAAATGTGTTACTCCATTAAACTTAATGTTGCTAATAGTAAAAAACACTGTAAAGACTGAAAAAGATTTCAGATATTGTGACTAACTGTGTGATATTGAAACAGAACGTTAAAAAAGTGATCATTTCACATAAATAAATACTTTGTACTCTATATATATGCAATCTTCAGACATCATAGCACCACAAATAACCCGTACTGATTAATAAATCAAAGATCCTAAAGAAAGCCATTTTATGGCATAATATGCGCCAAATCACATTTCAACGGTTTTGCTTAGATTGATAGTTATCTTTCGAGCAAAATGTATTTAAAGCGAGAGAAAATTTTAGTGTTAAGTACAAATAACATCACAATGCAATTTGGCAGTAAGCCTTTATTTGAAAACATTTCTGTTAAATTTGGTAATGGCAATCGTTATGGACTCATTGGCGCCAATGGTAGTGGTAAATCAACTTTTATGAAAATTCTCGGAGGCGACTTAGTGCCTTCATCGGGAAATATTGCATTAGATCCACATGAAAGATTAGGTAAATTACGCCAAGACCAATTTGCTTTTGAAGAATATACTGTTCTTGATACTGTGATTATGGGACACACAGAATTATGGCAAATCAAACAAGAACGAGATCGGATTTATGCGCTTTCGGAAATGAGCGAGGAGGATGGTTTTAAAGTTGCCGATCTAGAAACCCAATACGCCGAAATGGATGGTTACAGTGCCGAAGCTCGTGCGGGTGAATTATTGCTTGGTGTTGGTATTCCAATAGAACAACATTATGGATTAATGAGCGAAATCGCTCCCGGTTGGAAATTACGGGTACTTTTAGCCCAAGCGCTATTTTCTAATCCCGATATTTTATTATTAGATGAACCAACCAATAATTTAGATATTGATACCATACGTTGGTTAGAAGATACTTTAAATGAACGTGAAAGCACCATGATCATCATTTCGCATGACAGGCACTTTTTGAATATGGTTTGTACTCATATGGCGGATCTGGATTACGGAGAGTTGCGTATCTATCCGGGTAATTATGATGACTATATGACCGCGTCAACACAAGCCAGAGAGCGTTTATTAGCTGATAATGCGAAGAAAAAGGCCCAAATTAGTGAACTTCAATCATTTGTTAGCCGTTTCAGTGCAAATGCATCCAAATCAAAACAAGCGACTTCCCGGGCAAGACAGATTGAGAAAATCAAATTAGAAGAAGTGAAAGCATCGAGCCGACAAAATCCGTTTATTCGTTTTGAACAGGATAAAAAACTGTTTCGTAATGCTCTGGTCGTTGAAAATCTCACCAAAGGATTTGATAACGGACCTCTATTTAAAAACCTCAATTTAATGGTCGAAGTTGGTGAAAAAGTGGCTATTTTAGGTACCAATGGTATTGGTAAAACGACATTATTGAAAACCTTAATGGGCGAATTAGTCCAAGAACAAGGGGATATCAAATGGTCAGAAAATGCCAATATCGGGTATTATGCACAAGATCATGAGTATGAATTTGAAGAAGATCTAACTGTATTTGATTGGATGAGTCAATGGAAACAACCAAACGATGATGAACAAGCAGTGCGCAGCATTTTAGGTCGTTTATTATTTTCACAAGATGACATTAAAAAACAAGTTAAAGTCCTATCTGGTGGTGAAAAAGGACGTATGCTATTTGGTAAATTAATGATGCAACGTCCAAACATTATCGTGATGGATGAACCAACCAACCATTTGGATATGGAGTCCATAGAATCGTTAAATATGGCATTAGAGCTTTATCAAGGAACGCTATTTTTTGTGTCGCACGATCGTGAATTTGTTAGCTCACTTGCGACACGAATTATCGAAATTACCCCTGAAAAAGTAAATGATTATACCGGTAATTATGAAGATTACTTGCGAAGTCAAGGGATTAATTAAACTCAGGTTTCGCCCCATAAAAATAGCCACTGATGTGGCTATTTTCTTAACAACCGTTTAGAGGTTAGAAATCTAATTCATCCCACCAAATATCAATTAATTCGCTGGTTTTAACGTTTTTTAGACCATGACCTTCAAGCCATTTAGTGACAACATCACGATTCTCTTCGGTACAATTACCCAATTTTTGCGTACAAATGATACCTTTCCAACTTAAATACCCACTTCCTTCATAAGCCAAACCATTTGCTTGTATTGCTTCAACGATAAATTGATCAACAACATTATCGATGGTTTCTTCACTGGTACCTTCGTCAAAAGACCAACTTACGGTAAAACCTAATTCTTTAAACTCTTCAATATGTAATTTTTTTCTTAAACGACGACTGCGATTAACCTTAGCCATAATAATATCCTTCTACTTTGAATAATTTAGTGAGTTTTAGAATATGTATGATGGTTAGATTGCTTCATACTATTCTGGTTATTTTTAGAAGTTCGAGTCTTATCAACACGTCTTCTTTTTTTTGGAGCACGCTTGGCTGTCGCTTTATTTACTGGCTCCGCTTTAATTCGAGGATCGACTTCAAATCCTTGAGTAAAAATTTCTGGAATCGTTTTTTTTATCAATTTTTCAATTGATTTTAATTGAGCAAGCTCATCAACACAAACGAATGATATCGCCTGTCCCTGATTTTGGGCTCGTCCGGTTCTACCAATACGATGCACATAATCTTCTGCCACTTGCGGTAGTTCATAATTGACAACGTAAGGTAATAGCTCAATATCTAAACCTCTGGCCGCAATATCGGTTGCCACCAAAGCTCTAATTTGACCATTTTTAAAATCCGCTAAGGCTTTAGTTCGAGCTCCTTGGCTTTTGTTACCATGAATCGCAGCTGCTTTAATGCCATCTTTGGTTAATTGATCGGCCAAATGATTGGCACCGTATTTGGTCCGAGTAAAAATAAGAACTTGTTGCCATTGATCTCGACCAATTATATAAGATAGCAATTCACGTTTACGACGCTTATCAACCCGATGCACATATTGAGTAATTTGCTCTGACGCACTATTGGTTTTCGCAACAGCAACAGATTCAGGTGCATTTAAAATGGTTTGCGCTAACGCTTTTATTTCATCGGAAAAAGTCGCCGAAAACATTAAATTTTGACGTTTCTTAGGCAATTTAGCAATCACGCGGCGAATATCATGAATAAAGCCCATGTCTAACATGCGATCCGCTTCGTCTAATACTAACATTTTAACCGATGATAGATCCACTGCGTTTTGATGAACCAAATCGAGTAAACGACCAGGAGTAGCAATTAAAATGTCCACGCCACCGCGCAATTTCATCATTTGAGGATTAATGCTTACCCCACCAAATACCACTAAAGAACGTATTGGTAAATATCGGCTATAATCACGAATATTTTCTCCTATTTGAGCTGCTAATTCGCGGGTTGGCGCTAAGATCAATGCATATAATGGACGTTTTCCTTTTTTAGGTTCAGATCTATTGCTTGTCTTCGCTTGTTGTTCAACTAATTTCTGCAAAATTGGTAAGCCAAAGCCAGCTGTCTTACCTGTCCCTGTTTGGGCACTGGCCATTAAATCTTTGCCTGATAAAATAATTGGGATGGCTTGTTGTTGAATGGGTGTCGGTTTGGTGTAGTTTTGCTCATGAATTGCTTCTAAAATCTTGGCATCTAAACCAAGAGAGTCAAATGACATGTATTGATTCCTAAAATAAACAAAAGATAAAATAAACATCCCTATTATAGAGCAATTTAATAATAATTGTCTGATTATTTAATGATGAGTATAAGTTTGAAAATAATGAGATACAGTAATCCTTTTTATCTACATTGATTTACCACATTTTTTGAACGTAACCAAGTTAATTCTTTTATTTAGGACAAATATTTGAACAAATTGATACAATACCAAATCTGAATTGCGTTAATAGTATTTCTTAAACATCTTTTAGAATCCATCTCAGGTTTTTAATAATGAAAACTCAAAACCATATAAATAAACCGTACCGTTTTAAAGACTACTTAGCTTTAGTTATACCATTTATCATTTCAACCATCACTACCCCTTTACTAGGGGTGGTTGATACTGCGTTGGTCGGTCATCTACCCAATCCTGCTTTTATTGCAGGCATTGCCGTTGGCGCGGTGATCTTTAATACCATTTATTGGTTATTTGGTTTTTTACGTGTGAGTACCACCGGATTTGCGGCACAAGCATTAGATGATCCTCTATTACTGCGTTCTTCGTTAATTCGCCCCCTGTTTATTGCGATTGTGTTAGGCATGTTATTTATTGTTTTTCGGCAATTTATTTTTGGTGCTTCAATGCAAATCATCAAGCCGAATGAAGAAGTTAGGCATTATGCAGATATCTATTTTTCGATATTAATTTGGGGCGCCCCGTTTGTACTGATTAACTATGTGCTGATTGGTTGGTTAATGGGGATGTCAAAAATAAAAGCCGTACTGTTTTTGCAAGTATTGATTAATTTACTCAATATTATTATGGCGGTAATTTTTGTTTGGGGCTTTCATTGGAATATTCAAGGCGTGGCATTTGCAACACTCAGTGCGCAAGTGATTTGTACGTTGTTAGGGATCGGGTTTATTGGTCGCTATTTACCCCAATCACAACAAAAAACGGATTTGAAATCGATCCTTTCTTGGCAGTCAATAAAAGGGGTGATATTCGTTAATACCAATTTAATGATTCGAACCATTTGCCTGCTAGTTGTGACCAATCATTTTATTTCGATTGGTTCAAGTTTTAGTACTGAAGTATTGGCGGCTAATGCGGTACTGTTTCAAATCCATTACTTAATGGCGTATTTATTTGATGGCTTTGCTAATGCGTCAAGTGTCTTTAGTGGTAAAGCTAAAGGCACGCAAAATAGGGCGTTATACCAACAAACCTTGCGTTGGTCACTGCAAGCGTGTGTGATTTGTCCGGTGATATTAATTGCCATCTGGTTTGCTTTTGATACCGCGATAATCCGATTATTAACCAATCAAAATGACATCATTAATCTTTGTCTACAATACCATTATTGGTTAGTTATTTTTCCGGTTGTGGTTGCTGGTGGATTGATCTATTACGGGGTGTTTTCAGGCATCAGTTATACATCTTCTATTCGTGATTCTATGATCCTTGCCCTTTTACTTTGGTTAATCGCTCAATCTATTTTTGTACCAATATGGGGCAATAACGGTTTGTGGTTTTCCTATATTTTATTTAGTTTAGGACGCACACTCTTTTTAGTGATTTGGATTAATCGATCGAAACAATATTTTATGCGTTGATTTAACTAAACCAGCAGTAAATGGATTTCATTCTATTTACTGTTTTTCAATATTGATTAACACATCTTATTCAATAATTCTTTTAGATATCACATTATAATTTAGGTCGTAATAAATATTCATCTCCTACAATATATCGGTCAGTAATTCGCCTGACGGATTCTGCTGCTACAAATATTGATCTCATTGCTAAATTCATTAATTCAATACAGCTCAAATCATTTGAAGAATAACGACTTTGAACATAATTTGGAAATTTTTCACAAGTTTCAATTAAGAGTTCATCATACTTGGTAGGTTTTATACTTATTAAATAATTTGCAGCATCAACTAAATTGTGACCACTATTTCTTATCTTTTTTTTAAAATCTTCTTTTTTCTGATTAAAATAGAAAAGTGCGCCTTTAAGGCTAAGTTCTGCAGCGAGATAAGCACTTTGAATAGAAGATGTATTATTAGGATTATGAATCAAAATACGACTTGTTGCAGAAAGTTGTTCGTGAGCATTTTGAAAACATGCTTCTGCTTCTTTATTAGTTCCTATCGTAAGAATTTCTTGAATACTATAAGCAAAATCCCAAAGATCACATGCACCAAAAAATGCTTTGTTAAATTGTTTTAGATGATGATGATACACATAGTTAAGTTCTTTTTCGGATATATCGATTGATTTTAAAGGGTCAATTGCATAGATGCCATAAACTAAGTTTATATTGACAAGATACATTCTATCTCTAACCGCAACGCCTGCTGAGATTAAAGGAGGGAATGAAAAGTTACCTGAAGGATATAACGATTTATAGATCAATTCAATTGAGGTAATTATATTATCATCTAAAGGGCTAGCTTTTATTTTATTTTATTTTATTTTCCTTCATCCATTCTACTGCTACACGCAAAATTCTTGCATGCAAAATCACACCATCGCCGATCAATTTATCATCTATTTTTCTTACAAATTCTTCATCAATCATTTTCATATAGAAACACCATTTATTACTAAAACTAATTTTCATTTTAGAGCATTAAATTACCTAAAAAAAATAATAACATATTAATTTATAAACACATATGGTAACCAATAAAAATTGATCAATATTTGAGAAAAGAAATATTCAATTTTTTATTCTCTAAACACTGCCAGTAAACTGGCAGTATCCAAATTGAAATAAAGTTTAGAACCGGTATGAAACACTTGCTTTAAAATTTCGGGCGAGTCCATAGGTGTTTTCGCCTAAATAAAGTCGATAATCTTTATTAAATAGATTATCAACGGTTAACTTAATTTCGGCTTTAGGCAGAAAAGTCGGTTGCCAACTCGCAAAAAGATTGTGTATTGAATACCCCGACGATCGCCCTAATCCATAAGCGCCCAGATCATTTAATCCGTCATGATTTCTATCTTCTAATCCTGTGCGATCTTGTTTGCGTACAAATTGGGCATTCCACCCGGCTCTGACATTCCATTTTGGAATTTTAATACCGGTTGTTAGTGTAGCGGTGCGTGGGGCAATTGTTGCCACATAAGTTTTGTTATGCATCCATGGTGCCTGTGGAGTTGAATCGCGTTCCCCTTTTTGAATAGAGTATGTGGCACTAGCAAACCAATATTTACTATCATAAAAAGCTTCTAATTCAAAACCTTGTATCACTAATTTCCCCGGCACATTGTGATAATTGGATTGACCAAGTGGACATAATTTATGAGGACCACAAATTGAACCATTAAAGCCACGGGTAACAAAAATTTCGTTTTTAACTTGCTGTCTAAATAAAGTATTCCTAATTTGTAGTTTATCGTTTTCTGAAAACAGACTACTGAAATCGAGTATATTACCCACTCGGATTGACAAGTTACGCTCTTTTTCTAAATTACGACTCGTTGCACTAATTTTACCCGAACCGCCATTTTTAGGTGTAAATTGTACCTCATAAGTCTCATCTATTGTCGGCGCTTGCCAAGCGTAACTCATATCACTAAAAAAACCGACATTTTGTGTTGTTTGCCAATAGGCTCCAAATCTTGGGGTCCAACCTGAATAATTTACAGGTGAATAGTCATGACCAAAACGCGGTTCTGGATCATTGTAAGCTGAGGCATAATTTTGCTTACCGTGATTACGAACATAATCATAACGAAGCGATGGTGTGAGAACAAAAGTATCAATTGAAAGCTCATCTTGTATATAAAAACCATAGTTTTGTTGTTTACCTGATGGCATATAAGCGGGTTGAAAATATCCATAGTTATAATTTGGTTTTTTAGCATAATTTTTGTAATACATTAACGTATCACGATCATGTAAATGTGCTTGCAATCCAATTTTTAATGCATTATCGATAGCACCGGTATTAAATAGATTCACATTTTCAAGATCGATAGTTTTGTCGGTATAACTCACCCAACTTTCATTACCCATTGTCCCTAACGAAGCCACCGGATTATATTTTTTAGGGCGGGTATCATGTTGTTTTGTTTTTGAATACGTGGCGTGTAACGTCAAATTGATTAGCGGATTATAAGTTGGCTGATAATTCCACTTAAATTGTGCAGATTCGTCTTGTTGATCACGTTTCACCAACTTTCGTAACCATGCAGCTTTATAACCATATTTTTTAATTTGATCGGATGTGGGTGGCGTCATTTTTTCGACATATTTTGCAGCCCATGGTTGCCATGAATCACGTTGAGATCGAATACCGGAAACTGTAAACGTGTGTTCTTCATTGGGTCTAAAATTTAACTTTCCCATATACGTATCCATATCGTCCTGAGAAAAAACAAATCTGGAGCCATCAGGTCGTTTGAAATTACCGCTATTTCGATTGGTATAATAAACCAGACCATCAAACCTATCATCTTGCGTTCGCCCATAAACGGCACTTGTCACCATATTTTGATGATTATTAGAATGAAAACTGTATTTTACCAAGGTACCTACATATTGGTCAGGATCAAGCAAATCTATTGCATCTTTAGTTTCCATTGTAACCACACCACCAAAACCGCCATTACCAAACTTTACATCATGCGGACCTTTATTCACTTCAACTTGTTTCAGCAATTCCGGCTCAACAAACACCGAACCTTGTTGATATTTTTGAAAGCCTTTTTGGGCACCATCGACAATAATTTTGACATCTTCAACCTTGCCAAATCCCCAAATATTCAAAGTTTGTCCACCTGGTCTTACCGAACCAGCAGAACTAACACCAGGTAATGTATTAAGTAATTCCGCTACATTATCGGCCTGTTTTTGTTCAATTAACCCTGAGGAGAGTGTAGAACGCCCAGCAATAACACTGTTCATCTTTTTCCGTTCATCTTGAGTAGTCGATCGAGCAAAAACGGTTATAACATCGTCAATATCATCATTCGAAGAGTCCGTTTTATTTAACTTAGATGAACGAGATTTATTGGTTACTTTTGATTGCTTTTCATCATTATCTGGCGTGAGATTCTCACCTATTAATGGTTCGGCGTGGAGGGAACAGCTCACAAAGAGTACGATTATACCTGCCTTTTTACATTTCATATTTAATTCCTTCCATAAAATTAATCAATATTTAGATGATAAATAATTATTAACTATTAACCACGCAATTAATAATGATAATTATTATCATTCAATAAGTTGGAAAGTATATTCGGTTTAGTGACAAATGAAAAGAAAAATATCGCTGTTTGAGCTTGTTAAATAAGTTATGATGGAGTTTTTGAATCCAGCGAAAAATGAATATTTTTATATCATTTCGACATATTAAGTAGTGAAGAATTCATTTAGTGCAAAAATAGAATCTGGCAAAGAAAATGAATAAAAGCACCCATTAAGTGCTTTTATTAAATTTAAATATTGCTACCACATGGTATTAATTAAAACATGGTATTAGAATTTGCAGCAGTTGAAGGAATATTTTGAATTACATCCCAATGTTCAACAATTTTACCGTCTTTGACGCGAAATATATCAAGTTCAGCTTTGCCAGGATCTTTTTCATCTTCTTTGATATGAACATGAAGCCAAACAAGATCTCCATCAACAGCTGTACGAATAATGCGTGCACTCGATTGCGGATGTTCGTTAAAAAATGAGGAAAAGTAAGCAATAAATGGGGCTCGACCATCTGGAACATAAGGATTGTGCTGTTTATAATCTTCAGGAAGAAGATTCATCGCTCCGTTAGTTTGATGTTTATTAAAAAAATCATTATAAAAATTAATGACCAATGTTCTGTTTTTTTCTTCTTGGACAATATCACGACTTGGTTTGTCAATGGCTATTGTAGTGCTTGATATAAATAATAATGATAATGCGATAATACCGTTTTTTACTATACTCATATCGACTCCTAAATAATTATTTAAACCAAAGAATTCGTGTGATTAATTGCTATTAGTCTATGATGTAGACTCATTAAATGGTAACAGTAAAATTGGACGAAAACAATAAATAACCATAGTGCAGCTATGGTCGATTTAATGTGACGCTTTAAATTATTAGGAGAAAATAGAGTTAAATAACCTAATGATTTAATCACATTCCAGTCCAATTTGATCATCCTTATCTGATTCGTAATGCGATCCTGAGAAGGTGGACCAATCAAGTTAAATAATCTAAAAAACATTTGATAACGAAACTATACGTTTTAATGTGTTACAGTGAAATTTGGTGGTATTTCTCAACAAATCTGCTTTCCTATATAAGACCTCCGGAAAAAATGGTTAGATTGTAAAAAGAGGGATGCCAAAGTTTCATCCGGTGTTGTGTATGCTTAATCAAATTTAGGACGATCCTGTTCAATACCAACCAATACGCTTATCCATAGAACTCATTATAAAGTTTTACCTTGTTAGAACAAAAGTAGATAAAAAGCTGTTTTTAAAAAATCATTTGGATAATCGGACAACCAAGCGGGCAAATTTTAACTTATTTACCTTACTTTCTCGCTAAAACTTTTTCCCTAATATGATAAAGCATTGTTTTCCCTCTCAGCAGGGCGTAATGAAACTATTAGAAGGGATATTTCTTTATTCTGATGTTGATAAACTACCTATTAACCATTGTTAATAATTCAACGAAGTTATATAGATTAGCGAATATTTCAAACTCGATAAATACGTGGTTTAATAGCCTAAAAAATAACATCTTACCTTAACAAAAATAAGGTAAGATATTTTATTCTCACTGAGGTGTTAAAGACATAATAACGGTTTCAAATGGTGCTAAAGTGATCATTGCGGTTTTTTCAATTGTGGCAGGTTTATCTGCATGAAATTGGCTTGCATAATCAATCGTGATTTGAAAATCTTGAACGGCATTGGCAGGCAGTTCTAAATCATTTCGTAAATCAAGGTAGTAAACTTGCGGTTTATCAGAGGGATTGCGTAAGGTAACAATTGATTTATCCTTAGTCCAGCTAGCCCAGCCATAAACAGCCAGTTTAGTAGGATCTTGTCCTATCCAATGCGTATCAAATAATATATGTTGATGATTCCTCGCCCAATTTGCCGCTTGAGCCAAAGTATCCCAATTTGTGGTAGAAAGTAATTCAGGAGTAATATACATTTCTTGCAATTGGGTACCGGTTGCGAAATAACTCCATACTTGATCAGCAAAATCCGTATCGCTTTCGTGTTGTAGATGTTTAGCCTGTTTTGCATAGACAATGCCATGTAACATTAATGAATTTAATGGAAATAAAGGACCCTTCATAATAATTGAACGATAAGTTTCTGCATCACGATACGTCAACCATTGTTGAACTTTTGTACCTGGACCATAATAGTTCACATCATCGCCTCCTCGCCATATTGAATCAGCATAAAACAGCCAAGATGGTGTGGCTTGTGTACCGGTTGTTAAATTGACATATAAATTATGATTAGCTCGACGCATATCTTGAATTAGATCAATCGCAGCATCGAAATCGCTGGTAAATTGACTTCCTGCAATAACTTTATCAGCATTACCGGTGCCATCAAGTTTGAACATGTTGATATTTTGTTGATTAATTAAGTCAAGAATGCGTTTATGAAAATTAGCATAATAGTTAGGACCGGATAGTGCCAATTTTCCATCCATGGTTTCATAACCAAACTCAGATGCATTTTTAACACGAGTATCTCTAGGTTTGTTATACCCTCCCCAGGGTGATAACCAAATACCAAGTGCAGCATGATATTTTTCAGAAGCACTTTTTAGTTTTTTAAACTCGTTAGGAAAATTGATACTAAACCCCCAATTACCTTTTAAGTTATCCCATCCATCATCAAATAAATAACCATCAAGTTTGACATGTCGTTTTTCTACCAATTCTTGTCCATACTGATTGATACGTAATAATGCTTCTTTTTCGGTATAAGGATTAAAAAAACCAATATCAAGCCAAGAATTATAGTGCAAATAAGGTGCATAAGGCCGCTGGCGTACAGCATTAATAAATTGGTTAACATGACGTCTTAGCTGACCCATTTCAAAAGTACCAATATACGTTTTGTAACTTAAAGTATGATTTATTTGTAAAGGAATTGCCTGAGGAATTTTTTGCAATACACCTCCCTCGTAAGCAATGGTATGGGTAAGCGGATTTTCAGGAATAATAAAAAAAGTGTCACTTATTATTGGTGAACTCACTACAGAACCATAAACAAAAGGCGACTGTGAATGGAACGGCATTAATGAAACAGCCGTCATTGAAAGCGGTTTGCTTTTAGGGGTGATTTGCAGTTCAAAACTCGCAAAATGATGCTTATCATTTAAAGATAATATTGTTTGAACATCAATATCATGACCAGTGTACATTAATGTCATGTTATTATCTTTCTGATAAAATTGTTCTAATTGAAAATCTTTATCAGTCAGTTTTTCACCCGAACTTAATGTAATTTCAAATAAAGTATCAACTTTGATTTGATGACTATTTTTAACATTAATAAAATCTAAAGAAGTAATACTTTTTTTAACGTCACTCTCCGAAATCTTGATGATAGTATTTTCTCCGGATAATTGATAGTCCTTAGCCCAAGCACAATAGACAGGCAAACACAGAGCCGATAATACCCCGACTGTTATCCAATTTTTCATATATTTTTTCATTACTCCCTCACGTTTGACAATAAAACTTAAAGAAAAATTTAACAAATTCAATAATCAGTATAATTCGGTTAGAACACTTAAATTGTGATCGTGATAGCAGTTTGTAATTTGTTAACATTTCTCAGAAAGACTTTTGTGTATATCAAAAGGAAAGAGTGAACCTAACCTAATAAATAGTGGATAGAAGAAATTTAATTAATTTACCGTGAGTTAAAAAAGTAACAAAACGCAAGCCTTTTAAATTTTCAAAGACACCGTTACTTTTATCATGCAATGTGATGAACCTCACAATATAAAAATTTTAGAATCAGTCAGCATACTCATTTTAAAAAATTACATTGATCCAATTGGTTTAAAATACGCTCAATATTCTGATCATCATTTTCAAGCTGAAGATAATTTTTGCTAATAAAAAGTATCTGTCATTTTAGCCTGTAACCCCTAATACTAGGATTTACCGATGAGTAAAAATAAACGGCTCTCTTTTTGATGAGCGATAAATTACTCTTCTTTTAAAAAAAACACAGTTGTTACGTAAACTCCCAAAAAAATTTTCTGGAAAACATCAAATTGCCATCATTTAATTGTTAAATGATGGCGAATAATCGATACTTTAAAAAAATAAAAATGGGCACATAACCCATTTATCATTGTTCTAATAATTTTAACTTAGCTATCACGGGGATATGGTCACTGACTAATGGCCATTTGATGCCCTTCCACTCATTACCATCATTAGGGATGATCAATTGATCTACATGCCATATTTGATTACGACTGGTAAAGATGTGATCCAGATCTAATCCAGGATTACCCGCTGGCCAAGTGCGAGTATCAACACCCTCTTTTTTAACTCGATTCCAATATTTACCCAATTCTTTAATAACCTTGTCACTTTCAACAGAATTAAAATCTCCTAGCAAGATCATAATGCCACTAGCTAGATTAGGGAATTCATTGTCTAAATCAAGATCATCAAAAACGATACTATTAATAAATCGAGCTTGTGACATTCTCACTTCTTCTTCTTCATGCCAATCAAAATGGCTATTGAAGATATAAACAGGTGAATCAAAGCCCGGTACATTAATTTTGCTAAGCATAAGAGACCTTTGCTCATAAGAACCGGATGGCAACAAAAAAACTTTATTTTTTTCGATAGGATATTTTGACAAAATCGCATTACCGTAATTTCCTCCTTTCATTTCCGTTGCTTTTCCATAAACATAATGCATTCCGGTTTTTTCAGCTAAAACTTTTGCCTGATCTACTCCATTACTACGAGAGGTTTTTTGATCAACTTCTTCAAGTGTGACAATATCAGCATTCATGGCTTTAATGGCATTAGCGACTAAATCCAGATCAACTTTGTGCTTTCTTAGTCCACCTGCAATATTGTAATTGGCAACGGTTATTTGAGGTTGTTCACCTTCTGCATAAATTTTATTAGGCGAACTTTGAAATTGTGTTTTCACCAGATCTTCATCGGCATAAACATTAAAACAGAATGAAAACAACCCCATAAAAGTAACTATCAAAAAATTTTTTTTCACGTTAACTATCCTTATAAAAGATTCAGCGAGTTAAAATTACTCAATAGTTATATTACGTTAAATGATAGTTTGTTTTTGAGATTTTTATCACAACCCAACGTTTTTAGTGTTAAAATTAACGTAGCTAAAAATAGCCATGCTATTGCAGCATGGCGTATTGACAATTTAAATGGACTTAAGATTATTTATTAAAAATTGTCATTTGTACTGGATAATGATCGGAATAAGTATCAGTAAATTCATCTTTCAAAACGTTCACATCAATGACATTATTTTTAAGTTTCTCAGATACATAAATATAATCATAGCGCAATGGTGTTGATGCCTGATCATAAAATACTTTAGTTGGCGCAGTTGAAATGAATGATTTGTTTTTCAATTTTAAAGCATCAATAAAACCCGCATCAAGTAGATTTTGTTGCACAGTGTAACTTAATTGACCATTAACAAGATTATCTAAAATTGGACGTTTCTTTTGTTTCTCTTTGATATCTTCCAATAAATGACTGTTGTCATATTCAATTTTGTCTGCCGGTGAAAACGAATTTAAATCGCCAGCAATAATCCAGTTTCCTTTAGGATCGGAACTGTATTTGATTGAATCAATAATTAAATTGATTTCATCTATTCTTTTTGAAGTCCAAAATGGATTCATATGCGTTATGACAAAATGATAGTTACCCACATCCGCATACAAAGCACCATGCCATAGATTATCAACAACTTTATTGACGTTAACAATTGGGTATTTTGAAGTGATCGCTACAGGGAAGACAGCAGGATCATTAGGTGATTCTTTTAATAGTACGGCGTAATTGTGTCCATAACTCGCTGCAAATTTTTCCAATTTTTCACGAGTAAAAAAATTCATCTCTTGCCAAGCAATAATATCGGCATTTTGCATTTTGACCCAATCAATGAATTTTTGTTTCCCTTTTGACTCATCCAATTTCATGCCATTATAGACATTATAGCTAATGATTTTTAATTCTTTTGCTTCTTCAATTGATGCGAAAGCTGCCGAAGAACTCAGAATAATAGCACCGATAATAGCCGCGAATTTCAATTTAATGTTAATCATACGTTATTCCTTTCATTTATTTATACTTTTCATAGATATTATATTGAATGATTTATAAAGGAATCTTTTTTTATAATTTGTGTGATACAGTTCAATAATTTTATTCAAAATACATCGGATTGGTTGGATTATTTAACTTTCACTTCAAGCCTTAAATTCAGGAATACTGTAAACCTATTTTTTAAATATTACTGGATGATTATTTAACGGACTGGGATTTAATAAGGTTAAATAAACATGGGCATAAATTTAAACTGATTTATGCCCATTGAGTGAATTCTGATCGCCAATTGAAAACTGTGTTTAAGGTCTTCACCTCCAATTGAACAACTCCTGATTATTTTAGGATTTATGGAAAGTATCGCGTGAAGTTAACTGTGAATAAACATTACCGGATTGACGATCTGTTGTAGAATAAAATTCATGATAACCATTTGGTTGCAAAATCATAACTTCGCAACGCTCTTTAGATTCAATTTTATCTAAATCAATTGTTGATAATACCTGTTTTTTTGATTTCGGAAAACTGTCTAGGAGTATAGAAAAATCATTTTTTCATCTGTCTTTTCAAATTCATTGTAGCAAGGAAATCCTAGTCACCATTTAATTTACTTGTTTGCGCATGATAGGACTTTTCACCTCTAACCTTGACAAAATCAGGTCATTCTTAAACGATTGAAAAAAAACAAAATAGATAAAAAATGATTCAGTCTCTATTTTACTATTAATCATCACGCAACTTCTTCAAAAAAGTTTCAATGATCTAATCTACTGCTGAGGCCAAATGAATCGACCTTTAGCATCAGGATCTTCATTGATAAATCTTTTTAAAATCTCTGATTGATAAAGCGCTTTAACATCTTTAGCCCATATCGCGTTTACATTGTCTTTTTTTACAACTACCATTAATTCCAAATTAGGGGATAACTGTTCTTGAAATAAAACATTCTCAGCGGGTATCTTACTTAACCATGCTACACCACCAGGCATAATGGCATAATCCACTTCACCTAAGGTTCTCGGTATGATTTCGGATAATAATAATTTAAATCTCAAATCATACTTATTTTCAGCGATATCATTAATCGTTGCCGTACCAAATTTTGTGTCAGGTTTAAGTGTGATCCAATTTAACTTTTGCAATAATAATAGCGCTCTCGCTGTATTGGAGGGATCATTAGGGATTGCAATGATTTGATTTTGTGCAATCTCATTAATTGAATCATGCAATTGTGAAAACAGTGCAGCTGAAATGGATGGAATATGCACTAATGATACTAAATTGTTATTTGTTTCTTGATTATAAACATCTAAATACGCTTGATGCTGAGCCGCATTCATATCAATACTTCCCTCAACTAAAGCCGTATTTGAATCTCTTAAAGAACTGAAATTAACCAGTTTAACCACGTAGCCTTTCTGTTCGAGCTCTGGTTTTACTACTCGCTCCATCAAAATATTGTGCATACTCGGCGGTAAACCCACTGCAATTTCTTTTTTGTCAATATTATTGGTTTGCTCAGTAATTGATTTTTGCTCACAACCAAATAAAAAGAAACCAATCATCATTGAAATGACCAAATTAAACGGTATTCGCATTATTAATCCTTATATTTCCGTAGATTAAATCTATACTATGATATTTATTATTTCTATAGCTGACATTATAATGAGTAATACAGCAATAAGTTAATACCAAAAAATGATATGTTTATGCGAATTGGATATATAGGAACTAGAACTGGTTTAGATAAATAGAGTCACATTTCAACAAACGCTACAGCTATCAATAATTTATAATTGTACCCAAAACCCTTTAACCCTTGTCCAATGACTTTTCTTACTTATTTCAATTCAGTTAATCATTACCCCTAAAATGATATCAGACCCTGATAGGGGTAACGCATTGAATCAATTGATTCGAATTATAAAGCGCCTACGATAGGATGTGGCACATAAAGTTCCTCAAGATAAGTGACATCTTCTTGAGTTAAATTAATCTTCAATGCTCCTACTGCATCGTCTAGATATTGAGTTTTCGTTGCACCAATTATAGGTGATGCGACGCCTTTAGCAAACTGCCATGCTAAAGCCACTTGTGTCATAGTGACATCATAATTTTCAGCAATTTTATGTACTCTTTGTACAATGTTGGCATCTGTTTTTTGGTAACGGTCATATTTAGCAACCGCGGTTTTATCGGTTTTGCTGCGTAATGTATCAGTCTGCCATTCTAAACGTGATAATCTGCCCGCGGCTAAAGGGCTATATGGCGTTAATGAAACATTAAATTGTTTGCAAACGGGAATGAGTTCACGTTCATCTTCCCGGTACAATAAATTATAATGATTTTGCATAGAAACAAACTGCGTCCAGTGATTTTGCTTAGCCACTAATTGCATATTATGAAATTGATAACCATACATCGCTGACGCACCTAATGCACGAACTTTTCCTACTTTAACCAAATTATGTAATGTTTCCATGGTTTCATCTATCAGCGTGCTGTAGTCAAAACGGTGGATAATATACAAATCCACGTAATCGGTACCAAGACGTTTAAGTGATCCATCGATCTCTGTTTCGATCGCTTTTTTGGAAAGGTGACCTTCATTAAAATAAACTTTTGTGGCGATAACGACTTTGTCTCGGGCAATATTTTTTTTAATTGCACGTCCTACATATTCCTCACTCGTACCAGCAGAGTAAGTATTTGCGGTATCAATAAAATTGATGCCTAAATCAAGGGCATGTTTAATAATGCTCTCACTTTGATCAGGATTAAGTGTCCATGCATGCATTTGACTGGCCGGATCGCCAAAACTCATACACCCTAAACAAAACCGAGACACTTCAATGTTAGACGTGCCAAGTTTTATGTAATCCATAACTTCCTCCTTTCTTGCTACTAAATTGACTGAGGTAAACGTTAGCTTCAATAAAAGCCAATAATATTGTGTTGATAAGCTGATTGTAAACAGTAATTTTATTGAGATAAACAGGGTATTGATTTATAGTATCATGAATAAAATTCATTAATTCTGCCCAATATGTATAACTTTAATGAACTGAATTATTTTATCACCATCGCCCAGACAAATAGTTTTGTAAAAGCGGCAAAGTCTCTGCATGTCTCATCATCGGCACTGAGTCATAGTATACGTAATTTAGAAAACCGCCTTGATTTACGATTATTTAATCGTACAACCAGAAGTATGTCATTGACCGAAGCAGGTGAACAATTATTTAAACAAATTGCACCATTATTCAAGTCCATTAATGATGAAGTCAATGCTTTAGCGAATTTTCTTGATACACCCTCGGGAACCATTAGAATTAATGCAACCAATCTTGCAGTAGAAACGATTCTATATCCCAAATTACGCGACTTTTTAATTCAATATCCTCAAATAAAGATTGAAATTCAAGCTGACAATAATTGGGTGGATATTGTTGAGCAAGGTTTTGATATGGGGTGCCGTATAGGTAACGATCTAGCTAAAGATATGGTTGCGGTAAAAATATCAGAACCGTTGAAAATGGCATTAGTTGCCAGCCCAGATTATTTAAAAAACACAACAAAACCCAAAAAAATTAATGAATTAGATTGCCATAAATTGATAGGATTAAAGATCTCTTCTCATCATGGTGTAGAATTATCATGGGAATTTAACGACAATGGCAACACTGTGATTTATCAGCCTTCTTCACAATTAGTTCTTAATAATCATCTTCGCAAACAGGCTGCATTAGACGGTTTAGGTATTACTTGGGTCGGTCGGCGAGAAGTTGAGAAAGAATTAGCTGAAGGAACTTTAGTTGAATTATTAACGGATTTTGCCATCACCTATGAACCTTTTTATATCTATTATCCCAGTCGAAAAGGTCATTCAAATGTATTCAAACTTGTGTTAGAAGCATTGAAAGACTAAATCATGAGCGTTAAATACAAAAAAATCCAATTTTTTACTAAAACGTATATATAATCTGAAACTTTTTAACAAAACAATCTTAATACAACTCTATGATTTTTCGATGATTTAAATAAACCATCAATAAAGTTTAATTGTTCATAACCCATTAGGCAAGGATTTAAACTAAACTACTCCGGTAACAAATAAATCTGTAAAAAATATTTAGGAGTCTATACCGTTTCATTTTATTTTTTTTACATTCAAGTTGTAGATATACGCTGTTTTTAAATTTTTTATATAAAAAAATTGCTGATTTCATCACATGAACAAACAGCCCTGAATCATTTATATTGCAGTCAGTTTAACTTGACAAGTTGGGGGATTATTTTTTATTTTCAATTTCACAGAGTGACATAAAAAGATTTTTAACAATATTATGTTCAATCCTTAAACTACTCACTTCTGATTCGTATTTTTGACTTAAATCTAATCTACCAATCATTATAAAATGGATATCAGGGCTTACTATTGAAAATTCAGATGAACCAGAAAGCGTATATTTATATCTTCCTATTCAATAATTTTACTTTGACTATCTCAATCATCCATGTTTGCCGTAAAAGAATGGGTGAATTTATTTGAAATAAACGGAAAAACCATTTTTTGATTCGGTAGGATAACAGCCATTAGGGGCTCAAACTTGATTAATTAATGAAACGTTGGCATGACCTGAAGTTTTTTTACAAAAAAAACCTTCATTTTAAATCAATTTATTATGACTGCTGTAATTATAGCCTATTTAGCCTTGACGATTAATGAAGCCAATGCTAATATTTGCAGCCTGTTGAGACAGAGCACTACGGCGCGTTGGCAGAGTGGCCATGCTGCGGATTGCAAATCCGTCTACCTCGGTTCGACTCCGGGACGCGCCTCCACAAACATCTCAAAAGAGCATATCACTAATACCCACTTCCTTCGAGTTATTATTTATTTTCTTTATTTAGATGAAGGAACCGAATCAAACTGAGATAAACATCAATCAATTTTGTTACTCTAAGTATTATTAGGGTCAATAACAGATTCAATGTTGATTCTTACCTTCTTTGTAGGCAATTTAAAATATTTTTCAATTTTAGAACTTATTTACTATACTGACGTTTAAATATTTCAATTTCGAGGTGAGCTATGATTAATTTGAAACTCAGGGAAGTAAAAAATGATCTGTCGTTAAAAGAATTAGAAGTTGCACAGTACATTATGATCCATTCTCAAGCTGTAAAAAATATGAGTATTCAAACTTTAGCAAAACTCAACCATGTTAGTACCAGCACAATTTTAAGATTATGCAACAAACTGGGTTACAGTGGATTTAGCGATTTTAAAATTGATCTTATTTCGTCATCACCTCAAAAATTAAGTTCCGATATTTTACAAGATGATATTAATCTTAATGACACCTTGCAAGATGTGAATAGAAAAGTTCAGGCTATGGAAAAATCCTCTATCGATGAGACACACTCAATGGTAAATCTTAAAGCATTCGATAATGCTATTGATTTGATTATAGCAAGTAAAAAAATCGTTATTTTTGGTGTGGGCAGCAGCGGTTTAGTTGGAAAAGAATTGGAATATCAACTCATTAAAATCAAAAAAAATGTTAACTGTCATTTTGACGCGCACATCAGCCGAAATATTGTCAGCACACTTGGTAAAAATGATTTGATCATTATTATTTCTCATTCAGGCGAAACACCTGAATGCGTGGAATTATTAAAACTGGCTGAAAATTTAAAAGTGGCATCCATTGCCATCACTAAAATGGGGCAAAGTCAGATATCGTCCTTAGCGAACATTGTTTTACATACTACCTCAATGGAGCATGCTTCTCGACTGATTCCTATTCGCTCTAAAATTTCGCAAATATCGGTTATGAATATGTTACTGACCAATTTATTTATCAGAAAATACGATGAGCATTTGCTTGAGCAAACGCAAAGTCGCGAAAAACGTAAATATCCCCATCATAAATAATGGTTTTAAAGCAGAGTTTGACCATGACCATTTGAAAATACATTAGTGCTATTTACTGTATCGACTTTAATGTTGTTTCTTTTCCCTTCTCAATAAATCATATCATTAATATAACATTATGTTATTCAATAATTTTTCAAGTCAAACATGATCCAGTTCACAAATTCCTAAAAATTTTTAAAAAAAAGATGACTTAATTTGCACTTCGATGTAATTTTATTACTAAATAATAAATAATTTTAAGTAACATTATTACATCTTATTAAATGTGTTTGAATGAAGGAAATTTAAAATGGAACGACAATTACCCATTATTTTAGCCAGTCATGGACCCTTTGCTCAAGGCGCGCTTGAGTGTGCTCAAATGCTTATGGGACAACAGCAAGACATCGAAGTAATAACAGTTTTCGTCGATAGCAATATCGATCTTCTTCGGCAACAGATGGCAGAAAGTTATCAGCGCCTAAATAAAGGTGACGGTGTTATTATTCTTGTAGATCTCATGGGCGGCACACCATGTAATCTTGCTGGTGAACTTTTAATACAACATGGTAATGTACTACTCTTTAGTGGATTCAACATTCCAGTATTGCTTGAAGTTCTAAATCATCGAGCAGGCTCCCTTAACGACGTTAAATCTGCCATTGAAGAAGTTTTTTCGCAAAGCTGTGTTGACGTTGCGCAAGTACTGAATTCACAACGTGAACAATTTGCTGATTTGTAAGGAGAACAATATGCCAATTCATGTAGCAAGAATCGACGATCGTCTTATTCACGGACAAGTTATCACCACTTGGGTAAAAAACTACAATATAGAACAAGTCCTGATTATTAACGATAAAGTGGCTAACGATAAAGTTCAACAATCGGTATTAACCATGTCTGCCCCACCAGAATTAAAAGTGTTAGTTTTTGGCGTTCAACAATTTATTGAAATCCTCAAAAAAACGCCTATCAAAAAACGGACTATGTTATTGTTCACCAACAGCATCGATGTCAATACGCTTGTATCAGAAGGATTAGAGATCGAAAAGCTCAACGTGGGAGGTATGCGTATGCAAGAAGGACGCCATCAATTATCACGAGCTGTTTCCGTCACACCTGAAGAAGAACAAGCATTCAAAAGTCTCATTGAAAAAAATGTGATTGTTGAGGTTCAAATGGTTCCCAAAGATCCAGTTGTTTTGCTCAATACACTGATTAATTAATCTTAATTAGCTATTTATTGATTATATTTGGAGGTTAACCTATGTTAACACAGGCTATTTTTGTCGCCATATGGGCGGGAATTTGTTCATTGGATGACGTTGGTCCACAAATGTTACGTAGACCATTATTAACAGGAACTATAGCTGGCATTATTATGGGCGATCTGATTCAAGGACTTGCAATCAGTGCCACACTTGAACTTATGTGGATGGGTATTGGTAACGTGGGTGCTTATTCAGCACCCGATATTGTTGCAGGCTCAATAATTGGTGTATCGTTAGGCATTGCGACTCAAGGTGGAATTGCTGCGGGTGTTGCATTAGCGCTTCCTGTTTCAATACTTTGCCAACAGTTGTTAATTGTTTGGCGATCTTTTGCCTGTTTCCTAAATCCATGGGCAGAAAAAAGTATACAAAATGGCAGTTATAAGGGATTGGTCAAAATTCATTACTTTTCTTCACCAGTTTGGTTTCTAATTCGTGCTGTACCTTGCTTCTTAGCAATCTATTTTGGCAGCGATCTTATCAAAACCATTTTAGACGCTATTCCAAAAGATATCATTACTGGCATGGGCGTTGCGTCAAAATTAATTCCTGCTGTGGGTATCTGTATTTTATTACTGATGCTTTTAAAAGGCACCATGTGGTTTTTCTTTTTACTTGGTTTTGTATTAACCAGTTATCTTAAATTACCGATTATCCCGATTACATTTATAGCACTGGCGTTTGCGGTTTTGTATGACATGGCGTTTATGGCTGGTAAAAAGAATGAAAATTCAAGTAGTAAAACAGAGGATAAATCTACAGTCAATAATAATATTGCAGTTGAAGAGGAATACGATCTATGAATAACGACAAGAAAATTACTAAAAAAGATCTTAATCGTGTCTTTTGGCGTATACAAACCATACCTTTTTCTTTTAATTATGAAAAATTACAAACCATCGGTTTTGCTCATTGCATGATCCCTATTTTAGATCGACTGTATAAAGATGCGGATAAAGAAACACGCATCCGAGCTATGAAACGTCACTTTGAGTTTTTTAATACCCAAGTTAACGCAGGCGCATTGATATTAGGTGTTACCGCTGCCATGGAAGAAAAAACTACAGAAGAAGAAAAAGATGCGGTGATTTCTTTAAAAGCGGGTTTAATGGGACCTTTTGCAGGATTGGGCGATAGCTTATTAAAATTCACTTGGATGCCAATTTGCGGCAGCATTGGTGCTGCCTTTGCTTTACAAGGTAACGTGATTGGGCCGATCTTGATGTTCTTTATTTATAATTTAGTCAATATTTTTACCAAATATTTCTTTGTACATTATGGCTATAATAAAGGGGTTGATCTTATCGAGCAATCCAAAAATTCAAATATTATTCAAAGAATTAGCAATTTAGCCAATGTAGTTGGTGTTATGGTGCTCGGATCCTTAATTGCCACAACAGTAAAAGTATCAACGCCCCTATTAATAGAAGTGGGGGAACAAACAATCAAAGTACAAGATATGTTTGATAAAGTTATGCCAAATTTATTAACTATCCTTTTTGCATTAGGGGTGTTTTATTTGGTCAAAAAATTCCAAGGAAAATATACCGTTTCATTGATTATAGCGGTGATGGTAATTGGGGTCATTCTTTCGATGTTGGGTATACTACATTAATTAGGTAAAAAACAATGGAAAAACAAAATAAAGAAGCGGTATCAGCGGTACGAAATCATCAAGGACAAATTATTATAACTTTTGATCCATCAGATCAAAAATCCGTTGATCTTTATTGGACTGAAGAGACTGATGCCCATACCGAAAATAAAACATTGATTAGCAAAAATGTACAAAGTCCGGTGATTTTTGATGATCCGTTACACGCTAAAAAACGTATTTATTTTATTTTACATAAAGAAGGTAAATCTCCGTTAATATTTGGTGAAAGAACTCTACCAATAACAGGCTTAAACAATTTCCGTGATTTTGGAGGATATGTCGGAGCTAACGGTAAACGTGTTAAATGGGGACAATTATACCGCTCCAATCATCTTCATGGTTTGAAGCCAGATGCACAACAATACATTACTGCATTAAAAATTAAAACAATTATTGATTATCGCAGTGATAATGAAATTAAAACCAGTCCCAATTCATCAATTGGCGAAATAAAGACCTATCATTTAGATGCATCTGCGCAAACGGCTGAACTTGCTGCTCAATTTGCTGCTGACCCAAGCAATGAAGATCAAGCATTAATTGAAAGCGTGTTAAGAGATATTCCTCGAGAATTCGTCAACGGAGAAGGCGTACAAGTCCTTGAACAATATCGAGGCTTTGTATTGAGTGAAAAATCCAAAAATGCTTATCGACAAATGCTCAGAGTCGTTTTAGATGCCAACAACAGCCCAAGCCTTCAACACTGTCGTGGCGGTAAAGATAGAACTGGATATGGTGTATTATTGATCCAAATTATGCTAGGTCTATCGGAATCGGATATGATATATGATTATATGTTAACTCATGAGAATCGTTTAGAACGAAATAAAATCAAAATGGAAGCTTATCGTAAAATTACCGATGATGAAGATGTACTGGGTTATTTATTAAGTTTAATTGATACCCGTGTTAGTTTTATAATCGAAATTCTTAATACAATGAAAAAAGTTGCTGGCTCACCAGAGAATTACATTAAACAAGAATTAGGTTTTACAGATCAAGATTTTAAAACCCTGCAAGATATTTATTTGGAATAACAATTTTTATATTCATCATTTCAAAAGCGCAAATACCTTGCGCTTTTGCTTTAAAACTTAGGAAATTTTGACTCAATTAATTATTGATAATTTACTTGCATCATCGTTAATAATGCCTGGATAGGATGCTTTAAAATAAACTTATCAAATCGTTTAACCTGACTGCGACAAGAATAACCAGTTGTCAAACAACGTTCTTTAGGATAATGAGACAAGGCTTTTTGCCATGATAACTCATATAACTGTTTCGATGCAGCAAGATTATTAACTTCATGCCCATACGTACCTGCCATACCACAACACCCAACTTGGATGGGTTGCAAATCAACACCAAATTGCTTGAAAATCTGCTGCCACTGCTGATTACTGGCGGGTAATTGTGTCGTTTCACTACAATGACCAAGCAAATACCATTTTTCCTTATCTATTGTTCTTAATTGCATGCTGTCTGATAGGCGGACAGCAATATTGATTAACCATTCATGTGAAAGCAATACTTTAAAATCACTGTCGTTATCCCCAAGTATTAGTTTATATTCATCTCGATAGCAAAGTACCAATGCGGGATCGACCCCAACCATGGGTATGCCCAATTTAGCAATGTGTGATAAAACTCTTGACGCGGTTTGTACCGTTTTAGCAAATTGTTTTAAAAACCCTTTAATATGCTGAGCTTTACCGTTTGGTACAAAAGGTAACACAACGGGTTTATATCCTAACATTTCAATTAGACGGACAAAATCATAAACCACTTTGGCATCATAATAGCTAGTAAACGGATCTTGAACAACTAGAACATATTGAGATCGTTCCTCTTCTGAAAGAGTTTGTAATTGTTCAAGTTTAATATTTGCAGTGTTATGATTCACCATTTGTTTTTTTAGCGTTGGCACCGACAACATAGGTAAGCTGACCATGCCAACGGTTTTATTGGTAACATATTCGGTGAAAGGCATCTTGATAAAAAAATTAAAAAAACGTGGTGCTTTCGCCATCAAAGGTAGGTAAGATTCAATATTTCCAACCAAGTAATCGCGTATTGGTCTTAGATAACGGGTGTGATATAACTGCAAAAAACGCGCTTTAAAATCAGGTACATCAATCTTAATTGGACATTGTGTTGCACACGCTTTGCATGACAAGCAATGATTCATTGAGTCTTTGACCTCGTGAGAAAAGTCATATTCCCCAAATTTTGCTTTGACGGTGTAAGCCATTTTTTTTGCAAAAACAACTAATGTGCTATGTTTCGTAGGTAAAAGTGAATTAAGTTCCTGTTCTGTCATACCTGATTCAATCATTAAACGTAGCCACTCTCGCATTAAAGTTGCTCGACCTTTTGGTGAATATACACGGTTACCTGATAATTTCATCGATGGGCACATGGGGCTATTCACATCAAAATTAAAACAAAGACCATTACCATTGCATTCTGTTGCTCCATGAAAAACCTCTTTAACTCCCAGTGGAATTTGGCGATCATAAAAGCCTCGCGTAATCGAGTCGACCTTTAACATGCCATCGTTGTTGTGTAAAGGTTGACAAATTTTTCCTGGATTTAAACGATTATGAGGATCAAAAGCAGTTTTAATTATTCTCAGCCCCTGATATAACGCTTCACCAAAAAAAGCAGAACTGTATTCACTACGAAAACCTTTACCATGTTCACCCCATAATAATCCACCGTATTTAGCGGTTAAAACGGCAACTTGATCAGAAATGTTTTTCATCAATTTTTCTTGTTCAGGATCACACATATCCAATGCTGGGCGAACGTGCAATACTCCTGAATCGACATGACCAAACATCCCATAAGTTAAATGATAACTATCGAGTAAAGCACGAAATTCAGTTATATAATCTGCTAAATGTTTTGGAGGCACACAGGTATCTTCAACAAAGGGAATCGGCTTTTGCCTTCCTTTAGCATTACCAAGTAATCCCACTGCTTTTTTCCGCATAGCATAGATCTTTTCAATCTCATCTAAGTTTTCACACGTTTGATAGCCTAGGATACCTAAGGAATGATTAATTATGAGTTTGTCTATTTGTTTACCTAATTTATCCATTTTACCTTTAGTCAATTCATAATCATTACCAGCAAACTCAACAATATTGATACCTTGCATATCATGCCCGCGAACATCGGTAATTAACTCTTTAATCGATTGCCAGATAATATCTTCTTTAGCCAGTCCTAGAACCTTTGAATCAACAGTTTCAACAGACAATGCTTCAGCATTAACTAAAAAAGGAGCATTACTTAATGCAGATTGAAAAGAGTCGTATTTAATATTCATTAAAAAACGATATCTTGGTTTGGGCATAATGTGCAATTTAGCTTCAGTAACAAAGGCTAATGATCCTTCACTGCCGGTTAAAATACGTGTTAAATCAAATTCAGTTAGATTATCATTAAAAACATTTTTCAAATCATAACCCGTTAAAAAGCGATTTAATTTAGGAAATTTATTTAAAATAAGTTGACGATGATTTTTACAATATTCATATACCGTACGGTAAATCATTGATTGAGTTGCCAGATCCTCAACTTCAGCAATGCTTTTTTTACTCGTTTCAAGGATCTCACCATTGACTAATACGGCTTTAATGCATAAAGTATGATCAGAGGTTTTCCCATAGATCATCGATCCTTGTCCTGATGCATCGGTATTTATCATTCCACCAATAGTTGCCCGATTACTGGTGGATAATTCAGGTGCAAAAAAGTAATCGTACTGTTTTAAATATTCATTGAGTTGATCTTTAATCACTCCAGCTTCAACTTTGACCCAGCCTTCTTCAATATTGACCGCTAATATTCGATTCATATAACGAGAAAGATCAACCACAATACCACTATTTAAAGATTGTCCATTGGTTCCTGTACCTCCCCCTCTTGGTGTAAATTTCAGAGTTTGAAATGGTTCTTGGTTGGCTAACTGCATGATTAATTGAACATCATCAGTTGAACGAGGAAACACTATTGCTTGTGGCATTAATTGATAAATGCTGTTATCAGTCGACATGGTCAAACATGAAGCATAATCACTTGCTATATCACCCATAAAGCCTGAATCGTTAAGTGCCATTAAGTATGTTTTTGTGACCTCATCGAGTTGAGGCGAATTTGATAATCGAGGGATCATATTGAATCAAGTTAATAATAAATTTTACGCTTAGTGTAATCTAAGGGTTAAGCATCGTCAAAGTTTATTCAATTAATATTCAATAGTTTGTAAAGTCAATTTATTGTAAAATAATACCTCAATTTCATATTGGATATTAATAGTCTCATGTAATATCAAATGATTAGCACTAGCATTTGAAAATGTTAATCGCCAGTCAAAAATAGGCAAAGATTGTATTTCCTTTTATTACCTTTGCTGTTAATCAATATTCTTCAAATAAACGTTCTAGTTAAATTTCAATAATCTTTCATTGTTGTTTTCAACTGAAGTGCAATCTTCTATTTTTTAGGACTATTTCTGATACTAGCCTTTTTTTAACTATTGCTTTTATTTTTCTCCATTGGTATTGTGCACAAAAATACATTCAACTTTTTCATTTCAGCCTTGCTGTTTGACATCTTATGTTGCTTGACCTAAGGCTAATTATATGTTGTTTTTACTTATCTTTATATAAATCTCTCTCAGCTAACCTTCATTTGAGGAAACTTCAGCGGGCTGGTAACTTTATCAATATTTACTTTTATACAGAGCGTAATAAATTCTTTGATAATTACTGAGGGTGATTTTTCTATAGAATATGCAGTTGCCATAAGCACTAATAAAAAATGCATTAAAAAAATTTACCAACAATCGCATTTTTATTTCCAATAGGATTGATATAAGTTCATGCAATTCTTACTTGCTATACAATAAAAAATCACAATGAAGTATAAAAATCACACTATTTATTAGAATATTAGCAAACGACTTTGATGGTGATGTGATCTTATTATATAAAATTCTCAAGGATATCTTGCCATTGTTGATCAAACTTGGCTTCAATGACAATAGATTTATGATTAATTGGATGAATCATGTGTAACTTACTTGCATGCAACATTAGCCGTTTTATAGCAAAAAATTCGGCAAAGGCACGGTTTTGATGTAAATCTCCGTGTTTACTGTCGCCTAGAATTGGATGAAAAATGTGTTTCATATGCCGACGTAATTGATGCTTACGACCAGTTTTAGGTTTCAATTCAACAAAGCTGTAACGGGCTGTATCAAATTTGCCGACTTTAATTGGCACTTCAATTTTACTTATCCCTCGATAAGTCGTTACGGCGTCTTGAGCAACTTTATTGCTATCAGAAAATTTATCCGCAATTTTATCCAGTTCTTTAACTAAAGGATAATCAATAACAGCTTCACCTTCAACATAACCGCGCACAATGGCATGATAAGTTTTTTCAATCTGCTTTGTGGCAAATTGTTCGGACATTAAACGAGCAATTTCACTGGATAGAGCAAAGAGTAAAACACCCGAAGTCGGTCTATCAAGTCTATGTATCGGAAATACATGCTGACCAATTTGATCACGCAATGTTTGCATCACCACTACTGTTTCATGTTTATCTAACCAACTGCGATGCACAAGCCAACCACTTGGCTTGTTTATCGCAATTAAATCATTATCGTAATATAGAATTTCAAACATCGCGTTTTATTTATAAAAACAAATTTTCAAGTTCGGATGCTATACTTGGACGGTTGTTATCGCCTATAGCATAGCTGGCGTTGGCTTTGACTTCTTCATCGGCATTACCCATCGCAATCCCTAATCCAGCAGCAGATAACATAGTAATATCGTTATAGCTATCGCCAAAAGCAACGATTTCGCTTAAATCGATATTTTCAAGCGAGGCCCAATGTCTTAGACCATTACCTTTCGTATTGCCTTTTATTGCAATATCGGCACGATTTGACCAAGACCATTCGCATGAAAAACAACCAATCTCATCAACTGCCTTAGAAAAAGCTTGTAAAACTGGAATGTTATGACTACTGGTTGCAAACTTGTAAACGGCTTTAGCTTCGTCAATGACTTTTTCAAAACTCTCTACTTTGTCAATTTCGGGTTGTAAAAAATCGGGTAACGAATGAACCCATTTAAAAAATCCTTCAAGATGATCGTCAAGCACTTCATATGTCATCACTCTATCGGTATAAATTAAGGTATGAATACCAAATTGATGAATCAGTTCAAGTAGAGTTTTAGCCTGCTCTTTGGTCATTGGTTTGGCCGCTAATGATTGTTGTTTTTCGAAATCGTAAAGATAAGTGCCATTACAACAGATCGCCGGTGTTGATAATTGAAGTTGATAATAGTAAGGATAAATAACACTATGGTGACGACCAGATACTAATATCACTTTTACCCCTTTGGAACTGATTTTTTTGATCATGTCTGCTGTTTCAGGTAATACAAGCCGATCTGTAGTTAATAATGTACCATCCATATCGAACGCAACCGCTTTATACTTCATATAATCCCTCTTCTATCTTTCTTTTCTATCAAACCCGCTAAACATTTTATTGATAATTAATCATTCAGTTAAAATTCAATTTTTTGACGTCCAACAAATGAGTGCGATAAGGTTGTACCATCAACCATTTCAAGTTCACCACCAACTGGTACACCATGGGCAATTCTTGTTGCCACAACGTTAAATTCACCACACATTTGCGCGATATAATTAGCAGTAGCATCGCCTTCAACAGTTGGATTCGTAGCTAAAATCACTTCATTAATTGCTTCCGATGCTAATTTTTTTTTCAATAAATCCAGACCGATATCGCTTGGACCAATGCCATCTAACGGTGAGAGATGGCCTAATAGGACAAAATAACGCCCACTATACTGACCAGTTTGTTCAATAGCAACAATATCAGCAGGTGTTTCAACTACGCAAAGTTGTCCACTGCTTTGGCGACGAATATTTGCACAAATTGTACAAGTTTCTTGTTCAGTAAAGGTTCGACAATCATTACAATGACCAATATTAATCATTGCTTCATGAAGTTCATGAGCTAATTTAATACCACCTTGCCGATTGCGTTGTAATAAATGAAAGGCCATTCTTTGTGCGGATTTAGGTCCAACTCCTGGTAAACAGCGTAATGCTTCCATAAGTGAGTCTAATAATGGGCTAATTTGCATGAATCTATTTTGTTACCATATATTTTATTTAATATTAATGATACCTTGTTTCAATAATCTATAAAACAAGAAATACGCTATTATTTCAATTTAATTATGATTTGTTATGAAAATCCGTTGAAATAAAATTACATAAATTAAGTAAGTTGTTACTTGCAACATGACATAAAAAACCGTGACTCATGCTAATTGACAATAACTTCATTATTTTTTTTTGCTTTTGAAATGCAAACTTTTCGGTTCCTGCCCTTTGAAAAGTCGAATAATATTGCTGCTGTGACGAATTATAATAACACATGAGAGCATGGTAACGGGTAAAGTCAATTCTGGTTTAAACAGCCAAACAAACAATGGCGCAAAAAGAAATCCAACAATAGAAGCAACGGATGAATAACCCGTTACCAACAGTGTCAATAGCCAAGTTAAAATAAAACAACCAGTGAAATCTAACCCTATTGGCATCATCATGCCCAATGCGGTTGCTACTCCTTTACCGCCACGAAAATCAAAAAAACAAGGAAAAATATGACCAAGGCAAGCTGCAATTCCAACAATACCAAGGAAAAAAGGCGAAATTCCGATACGATAAGCAATGTAAACCGGTATTGCGCCTTTTAACATATCAAACACTAATACAATCATTGCCGGTAACTTACCATTGATGCGCAACACATTAGTTGCGCCAGGATTATGTGAACCATGCTCCGATGGATTGGGCAAATGCATTATTCGACTAATAATTAAAGCGCCTGAAAGTGAACCACTGAAATAGGCGATGATGACCATCAATAAAACTTGTAATGTCAAACTGCTCTCCTATGATTCACTTATTTTCTAATAACAATAAAGTTGATTTGCATTATTGTTTTTCAAGTAACGGTTTTAAATATTGTCCTGTAAAAGATTTTTTCGATTTTGCCACATCTTCAGGGGTTCCTTCAGCAATGATTTCACCGCCACCATTTCCCCCTTCAGGACCTAAATCGACAATCCAGTCAGCCGTTTTAACTACATCCAAATTATGTTCAATCACAACAATAGTATTGCCTTTATCGCGTAGCGAATGAAGTTGTGCAAGCAATTGTTTTACATCAGCAAAATGTAAACCTGTGGTCGGCTCATCTAAGATGTATAACGTACTACCAGTATCGCGCTTAGATAGCTCTTTGGCAAGTTTTACTCGCTGAGCTTCACCACCAGATAAAGTTGTGGCTGATTGACCAATAGTAATATAAGCCAATCCTACATCAATCAACGTTTGTAATTTGCGGGCAATCATGGGTACGGCATCAAAAAATTCACGACCTTCTTCAACCGTCATATTTAAAATTTCATTAATTGATTTGCCTTTATATTTGATTTCAAGGGTTTCACGATTGTAGCGCGCGCCATGACACTGATCACAAGGCACATAAATATCAGGTAAAAAGTGCATTTCTACTTTGATTAAACCATCGCCTTGGCAAGCTTCACAGCGCCCACCTTTAACATTAAAGCTAAATCGTCCTGGATTATAACCTCGAGCTCGAGCTTCGGGCACGCCTGCATAAAGTTCACGAATAGAAGTGAAAAAACCCGTATAGGTTGCTGGGTTCGAGCGAGGTGTACGCCCAATAGGACTTTGATCAATCGCAATCACTTTATCAAAATAGCTCAGTCCTTCAATGGCTTTATAAGGTGCTATGTCACTTTTTTCTGCGCCATTAAGTTCATTTTGTGCTAATGGATATAACGTGTCATTAATTAACGTTGATTTACCCGACCCTGACACCCCAGTAATACAAGTAAATAATCCAACGGGGATATTTAATGTCACATCTTTAAGATTATTACCCGTTGCACCAATGAGTGATAACATCTTTGTCTTATCGACTTTAGTACGATTAGTAGGAATTTCAATTTTTTGCTTTCCTGACAAATACTGTCCCGTCAATGATGATTTACACGCCATAATTTGTTTAGGCGTACCTTGTGCAACCACTTCACCACCATGTACACCTGCTCCAGGTCCGATATCAATAACATAATCTGCTGCCAAAATGGCTTCTTCATCGTGTTCAACCACAATTACGGTATTACCTAAATCACGTAAATGCATTAATGTATCGATAAGACGGGTATTATCACGTTGATGTAAACCGATAGACGGTTCATCAAGCACATACATCACCCCAACTAAACCCGCACCAATTTGGCTAGCTAATCGTATGCGTTGTGCTTCACCACCTGATAACGTTTCAGCAGAACGTGATAGGGTTAAATAATTGAGTCCAACATTGATTAAAAACTGCAAACGGTCGTTGATCTCTTTTAAAATCTTTTCAGCTATTTGTGCACGTTGCCCTGTTAATGATAATTTATCAAAAAAGTCTTTTGCTTGTTGAGTACTTAAATCACTAATAGTTGGCAAATTGGTGTCATTAATAAATACATGTCTTGCCGTTGTACATAACCTTGACCCATGACAGCAAGGGCAAGGACGATTACTAATATACTTTGATAACTCTTCTCGAATGGTTTGTGATTCGGTTTCTTTATAACGTCGTGCTAAATTATTAATAATTCCTTCAAATGGATGAACTCTTTTAACAACATCACCACGATCATTTGAATAGGTAAATTGAATTTCAGTTTTACCTGATCCATTTAATAAAATATCTTTAATTTTTTCAGGCAATTTTTCGTATGGCTGATCGATATCAAATTTATAGTGTTCAGCCAGTGATTTTAACATCTGAAAATAGTAAAAGTTACGACGATCCCAACCTTTAATTGCGCCTGCTGCTAATGAAACTTCAGGCATTTGAACGATGCGTTTAGCATCAAAATATTGTTGTACACCAAGACCGTCACATTCTGGACATGCACCTGCTGGATTATTAAATGAAAATAATCGAGGCTCTAACTCTGAAATACTGTAACCACAAATTGGACAAGCAAAATTAGCCGAAAACAGATGTTCCTCTGCATGTGGGTTATCCAAATCGGCCACTTTTACAATCCCATTGGTAATAGAAAGTACAGTTTCAATTGATTCTGCAAGGCGCAGTTTTAAATCATCACGAATACGAAAACGGTCAACAACAACTTCAATAGTATGCTTTTTTTGCAGTTCAAGTGTTGGCGGATCAGACAAATCATAGACATCACCATCGACTCTAACGCGTATGTAGCCACTCGCTGATAATTGCTCAAACAACTTAACAAATTCACCTTTACGCTCAGTCACTACAGGTGCAAGTAACATATAACGATTTTCAACCGGTAGTGCCATGATGCTATCAACCATTTGTGATACTGTTTGGGCAGCTAAAGGTAAATCATGTTTTGGACAGCGAGGTTCGCCAATTCGGGCAAAAAGCAGGCGCAAGTAATCATAAATTTCGGTAATTGTTCCCACTGTTGAACGCGGATTATGCGAAGTGGATTTTTGCTCTATCGAAATCGCTGGTGATAAACCTTCAATATGATCAACATCCGGTTTTTCCATTAAGGATAAAAATTGACGTGCGTAAGCCGATAATGACTCAACATAACGTCGTTGCCCTTCAGCATAGAGAGTATCGAATGCTAACGAAGATTTACCCGATCCCGAAAGCCCAGTTATCACTACCAGCTTATCTCTTGGAATGGTTACATTAATATTTTTTAGATTGTGCGTTCGCGCACCACGAATATCGATATCTTTGATTGACATAGATCTCTTCTTGTGTGTTTTAAACGAATTGAATTGGAAATAAACTGTATATTATACCAGTAATAATCGATTAAATATACCACATATGTACTACTACAATATATTTGTTATTATATACTCAAACGTATCGATAACCTGAAACTTTTTGACAAATCTACTTGCTAAAATAAAAACGGTCTTCAAAGACCGTTTTTTAGTTATTTGATATTAATCGATTAATTTTGGAGTTGCTTCTAAAGGAATAATTGCACCACGATATTGGATTACCGTACCGGCAACTAAATGCCCTTGTAATGCTGATTGTGAAGGGTTTCGACCGCTTAAGCGTGCTCCAAGGTAACCCGCACTAAATGAATCCCCTGCTGCTGTTGTATCGATAATTTTATCCTTAACGATTTTATTAGCGGGTATGTCAAAGCGACCCTCAACACAATCAACAATGCAGCTATCGCTACCTCGTTTAATGATGATTTCATTCACACCAAAGTTTTTAGTGCGCTCAATCACTTGCTCATAAGGTAATTTACCCCACAGCAAATCTTCATCATCTAACGTTAAAAATGCAATATCGGTATAGCTCAGAATATCACGATAAACGCTTCGAGCTAAATCAAGGCTACTCCATAAACGTGGACGGAAGTTATTATCGAAAATCACTTTACCACCGTTAGTTTTCACTCGTTTTAAAAGATCGACTAATTTAAGAATACTTTCCGCATCTAAAATCGCAATACTGATACCACTCAAATAGACATAATCACAATGAGCAATTTGTTCAGCTATTTTTTCTGTTTCGGCTGTTTTCAACCAAAACTTTGCCGCAGCATCATTACGCCAATAATAGAAAGAACGCTCACCCTGATCATCTGTGACAATTGAATAAAGACCTGGCATCTTATCCGGCATTCTTTGTACTAAATCAGTTTTAATGTGCTCTTTTTGCCAACTGTCCACCATCTCTTGACTAAAAGGATCAGTGCCTAATCCCGTTACATAGTGAATTATAAACTCTTTACCTTGTAATAAACGTGATAAATAGACCGATGTATTAAGTGTATCACCACCAAAACTGCGTGTTGTCGATTCTTGCTTCATCGACAATTCAATCATACATTCGCCAATAACAGCGATATTTGTAGCCATATTGTTGTATCCTTGACCTAATTATAAATAATCCAATGCGATTTTAACCACTACTTTACGAACCGTTGTAATCTGATTATTGATAGAACAAAGCGGTTTATGAACTTCGTTGGGTATAAAGACAATAAAATCGTTCGACTGTAATATTATCATGGTTTCTTCTGATGGTGTCTCGATAAAAGCAATATCATTATCAGCTAATTTATCGTCTAACACCTTAGTATGAGGTGGTAATGTACTTACTGCGATTCCCTCTTGTCCTTCCAATACAATTTGAACATCAAGGTATTTTTTGTGAAATTCAGGATTAGCCTCGTATATATGGCGTAAAGTACTATCAGACACCATAAAAAACACATTATCGCCATCAATATCATAACGTCCTACTGGTGTGTTAATGTTAACATTATCTTTAATGTATTCAATTGATTGCTTAATTCTGTCGGGTAAATATGGGACTAAATCCAAATGGTTAATATTACCTAAAATCATACTCAATGATCCTTTACAAATTGATGAAAACAAATATGGCTAATTGCATTACGCCAACAAAACAAGCCAAGATAAAGCAATTAAATTGATAAAGAGTATATACTTAAGTCGAGCTTTTTTGTAGAGCGAATAAATAAAAAAGAGTTTATTCTCTGCTAAGTTTAAAAATTCCGCTATTTTTTAATGAAGTGAAATCATTTTCTAAATGCGGTAAAACAGACATGTTTTTTCTGACAATAGGACGTTAGTCTGCAATGCGATTGAAAAAAGTTTGATGAAGATGATTGCCATTTAAGTTTCATCTTGAATTTTCAACTCTAACTTAATTAACTCATCATCTAATCAGAAATGTTTTATTGCTTTTATTACGAATTTAAGTACAACATTACTAAATAATTTTATCATTACAACTTATTTATAAGTTTCATTGGTGTTATATTATGCACTGCAAAAATAAACGATGAAAAAACCTTAGCAGTTTTTTTTACTACAACTAGCAGTAATACTGAAAAAACGTATTGATCACTGGTCTTGATAACCATCACGCATGACCCGACCGTTAATTGATTATTCCCGCATTTTTATGATGGTGAAATTGATGATTCAACTGATGCTAAAACCAACAATTCAACAAGGTAAATCGCTAATGCAATTAATAGTCTGTTCTTCAAAAAATGCCTTAACGGTAAAATAAAACCGGATAAATAACAGTCTGCCGGTAAGCGAAATGAGAATGGGTTTAGATTTAATGAATTTGCAGCTTATATCCATAGCTCTATCATATTGGTCATGTATTGATTTTTTGTACAATGACCAATCGCTTTTAGTTCTGTACACTGAAAGGTAAGCCATTAAAATTAATTCAACGTGAAAAATTACATCATGATCAACCAGATCTAATTCTGTATACCATTACCAGCATGTTCATATTACCAATATGAGACAACTGACACGATTATTCTACAAAATAATGATGAACATTAACAACTGTGCGATTAAATTACTTGTTTAAAAATTTAATGCCCAGACACATTCGAAAAAAGATTAATGATCACAACACCAAACATAATAAATCCCATACCAATTAAGGCGGCAAGATCTAAAGTTTGTTTCATAAAAATCCAAGCAATTAAACTAATAAGAACGATCCCGATTCCTGACCAAATCGCATAAGCAATTCCAACAGGGATAGTTTTTAACGCTAGTGACAGTACATAAAAAGAAGCACTGTATCCAATGATAGTAATGATAGAAAAAACCAAATGAGTAAAGCCATTGGATAACTTCAATGAAGAAGTCGCAATCACTTCACAAATTATCGCCAAAAAGAGAAAAAAATATGAGTTCATTCAGATACCTACATTGTTTAAAATGGTAGTCTTAATCCTAACTTTCAACAAATCAGATTTAAAAGCTTAAATTGTTCAATTTGATCACCCTAAAGGGTATAAAATCAAAACCTGCTAGAGTTTTACAACTATATTGTTATTTTAAATGATAAGTAAACTAGATAGCTGGTTAATTTTGAATATCGCTGAAAAGGAAGATTTTTAATGGTGGGTTGTGAGGGGATCGAACCCGCGACCAATTGATTAAGAGTCAACTGCTCTACCGACTGAGCTAACAACCCACTAAATATTTTTTTATTTTATCTAAGCTTTAAGATTAATGCAACCCATAGATTTTATATAAACTTTGATCTAACTCTCAGATTTATCGAATATTTTGTGATATTATCAAAAAATTGAATAGGTTATGATCTCCAAATCTATTCTTTATTTAGCTTAATATTAGCTTAATATGACATCAACCAAGTTATGAATGGACAACGAGTGAATAAAATTTTATAAAAGTTTCATTTAACGATCATCAAATTGTGAATTATAAGATAACATTAGGGGGAAATGGTGAAAATATCATCTATTGCAATGCTTATTTCAATGGGATTTGCCAGTTCAATGGTTTATGCCCATCAGGCGAATGAAATTATTATCCGTGGTGGTCCTGTTTATGTTCATCCAGAAGATAAGAGCGATCATGTAAAAGTCGGTGGAGCAAAAAGCGATTTAAAAGCAAAGGTCGATAATGACACGCAAATTGGTTTAAATTTTCAATATATGATAACCGATAACATCGGTATCGAGCTATTAGCCGCAACGCCTTTTAGCCATCAAGTTAAACTTGGCGGTGGTAATTCAACGGGGTTGTCAGGTGCTCATCTTGGTAAAATTAAACATTTACCACCCACATTAAGTGCTGTTTGGTATCCCCTTGATTCAAAATTTGAATTTCAGCCTTATGTTGGTGTTGGGGTAAACTATACTTTCTTCTTTGATGAAAAACTCAGTGGTGAAGCTAAAAAAGCAGGATTCCATGGTTTAGATCTTGATAACTCTTGGGGTTTAGCTGCGCAAATTGGGGTTGATTATTCCATTAATCAAAATTGGCTTATTAATGCACAATTACGTTATATTGATATTGAAACTAAAGCAACAACGCATTTAGGTAATACTAAAGTAACGGCTAATTATCAATTAGACCCATGGGTTGCAATGTTTGGTGTGGGTTATAAATTTTAGGCTTTTGGTAGAAAAATCTCTCGCTAATAAAATTAACGAGAGATTTTGTATTCCTAAATTATAGATTCTTGATTGCAGAATACTGCTCTTGCAGTTTTGCTTTATCCTCAATATAACCTTGTTGTTTTTCTTTTTCCTTAGCAACCACTACGGCAGGTGCTTTGTCAACAAAGTTGGCATTTGATAATTTATTCGCAATACGGGCTATTTCATTATCAATGCGAGTAATCTCTTTTTCAAGACGAGCTAATTCATCTTCTTTGTTGATTAATCCCGCCATTGGTATAAGTAGTTCTGCACCATCGACCAATTTAGTTACGGATAATGGACCATTTTCACCTTCATCAAGTAAAATGATTTCAGAAAGTCTAGCTAACGTTTTAATGAAACTAATATTATTACCTACAATACGATGAACTGTTGGTGAAGCTTGGCGAATCAGTAATTGCAATGGCTTACTTGGTGCAATGTTCATTTCAGCACGAATATTACGTACAGCAATCACAACATCTTTAATCCAATTAATATCAGCAACCGCTTCTTCATTAATATGCTTTTCATCGAATGCTGGTATTGGTTGTAGCATAATCGTATCAGCTTTGATATTCATTATCCCTTTCACATTTTGCCAAATTGCTTCAGTAATAAATGGAATAATTGGATGCGCAAGGCGCAATAACGCTTCAAGAACAGTAACCAAAGTATGGCGAGCAGCACGTTGTGCAGATTGTTCACCGTTAGCTAATACTGATTTAGTGAGTTCTAAATACCAGTCACAGAACTGATTCCAAGTAAATTCATATAAAATATTAGCGGCTAAATCAAAGCGGTAGGTATCAAATGCTTCACGATATGCTTTAACAGTTTGGTTAAATTCCGCTAAAATCCATTTGTCTGACAGTGAATAGTCTAAATCCCCACCTTTAAAACCACAATCATGTTCTTCGGTATTTATTAATACATAACGGCTTGCATTCCATAATTTATTACAGAAGTTGCGATAACCTTCTAAACGCTTTAGATCCCAATTAATATCACGCCCAGTTGAGGCCAGTGCCGCTAATGTAAAGCGTAGTGCATCAGTCCCATGTGCTTCAATACCATTTGGAAATTGCTTTTCTGTTCGTTTGGCAATTTTTTCAGCTAACTGTGGTTGCATCATATTGCCAGTACGTTTTTCTAACAGATTGGCTAATGAAATACCATCAATCATATCTAAAGGATCAATCACGTTACCTTTAGATTTAGACATTTTTTGCCCTTCTTCATCACGAATTAAACCTGTGACATATACCGTTTTAAATGGCACTTGTGGTTTACCATGCTCATCTTTAATAAAGTGCATGGTCATCATAATCATTCTAGCTACCCAGAAGAAAATAATATCGAACCCAGTTACTAATACATTAGTTGGGTGAAAGGTCGCTAAATCATCGGTATGTTCTGGCCAACCTAAAGTTGAAAATGTCCATAGTGCGGATGAGAACCAAGTATCAAGTACATCTTCATCTTGCCATAATTCAATGTCGCTCGATAAGTTGTTTTCACGCCGTACTTCTGCTTCATCACGACCTACATAGACATTACCTTGGTCATCATACCAAGCTGGAATACGGTGCCCCCACCATAATTGACGAGAAATACACCAATCTTGTATATCATTCATCCAAGAAAAATACATATTTTCGTACTGCTTTGGAACAAATTGGATATCACCATTTTTTACAGCATCAATAGCAGGTTCAGCAAGCACTTTCGCTCGAACATACCATTGATCTGTCAACATAGGTTCAATAACCACACCACCACGATCGCCATAAGGAATAGTGAGATCATGTGGTTCAATTTTCTCTAAGATATCTAATGCTTCACACTGAGCAACAATGGCTTTACGTGCAGCAAAACGTTCTAAATTTTGGAATTCTGCTGGAATTTCCGTCGTGTAAACAGTGCTTACCTCACCATTGGTATCAAATACTTCTGCTTGTGTACGAACATCACCATCAAAAGTGAAAATATTGATCATCGGTAATTGATGACGACGCCCTACTTCGTAATCATTAAAATCATGAGCTGGTGTAATTTTTACACAACCTGTACCTTTAGTCATATCGGCATGTTCATCACCAATAATCGGAATACGACGATTTACCAATGGTAATAAAACATATTTACCCACTAACTCTTTATAACGTGGATCCTCGGGATTAACTGCAACGCCTGTATCACCTAATAATGTTTCTGGTCGAGTTGTGGCAACAACTAAATAATCTTTGCCTTCTGCTGTTTTGGCACCATCAGCAAGAGGATAACGTAAATACCACATTGAGCCTTTAACGTCTCGGTTTTCCACTTCAAGATCCGATATCGCTGTACGAAGCTTAGGATCCCAATTTACTAGACGTTTACCACGATAAATTAAATCCTCTTGATATAATCTCACAAACACTTCTTTTACTGCATTGGATAAGCCTGTGTCCATAGTAAATCGTTCGCGATCCCAATCTACAGAATCACCTAACCGACGCATTTGTTTGGTGATACTACCACCTGATTCTGCTTTCCATTGCCAAATTTTATCAATAAATGCTTCACGACCATAATCATGACGAGTTTTGTTTTCTTCAGCAGCAATTTTACGTTCAACAACCATTTGAGTAGCAATACCGGCATGATCAGTACCTGATTGCCAAAGAGTATTATTACCCTGCATACGATGATAACGAATCAACGCATCCATGATAGTTTGCTGAAATGCATGACCCATATGTAAACTACCCGTTACATTCGGTGGTGGTATAGCAATACAGTAGCTTGGTTGAGATTTGTCGCCATTGGGTTTGAAATAACCGCTTTCTTCCCAATGTTTATAGATAGGTTGTTCAATTTCTTGTGGATTGTAAGTCGTGTTTTTCATAATTGATGCATAAATCCTAATTCAAGGCATAAAAATGCTTTATATTCTACAGTAAAATAGCTAAACAATAAATTAGCAGAATAATAAACTCGTTGATTTAATATATGATTAAAACTTTATCCAATTGATAATTGATATAAAAAACCGCTTATTGAAAAGCGGTTTTTTATATATGAATTTTAAAGTTAATATTGAATTAATCATGTTGATAAATCAAATTATCAATTAATCGTGTATTACCAATATAAACTGCTAAAGCACATAAACTGTCTTGAGCAAGTAAATCAATCGATTTCAGGGTAGCGAGATCGACAAACTCAATATAATCAACTTTTGCCAAAGGTTGTTTGCTTATTAGCTCTCGCATTGCTTGGATAAGGAGGCTAACGGATTTTTCACCTTGGTCAATCATCGCTTGTGCACATTCAATTGCTTGGTAAAGGCAAATCGCCGCTGCTCGTTCACTTTCAGACAAATAACTATTACGAGAACTTTTAGCCAGTCCATCAGATTCACGAACAATAGGACAGCCGATGATTTCAATATTAAAATTCAGATCCATTACCATACGTTTAATTACAGCTAATTGTTGTGCATCTTTTTGTCCGAAATAGGCACGATCCGGTTGAACAATATTGAATAATTTGGTTACAACTGTGCAAACCCCTTTAAAATGTCCTGGGCGTTTTTTACCACATAAAGATTCCGTCAATCCATTTACATCAACATAACTATCAAAATTAGGGGAATACATTTCACTGACGTCTGGGAAAAAAATTAGATCAACGCCCATCTGTTCACAGGCAATTTTATCTCGGTCTAAATCGCGTGGATAACTGGCAAGATCCTCTGAAGGTCCAAATTGAATAGGATTGACAAAAATCGTCACAATCACTTTTTGATTATGCTGTTTAGCTGCTTGCATTAAGCTTTGATGACCTTCATGCAAAAATCCCATTGTCGGCACCAACCCTATGCTATTCCCAGACTGTCGCCAAGTGTTAACTTGCTTACGAACCTCATTAATCGTTGTTACAACTTTCATCATTTTATCCTTTTTTGCTATTCAAAAATTCACTTTTCAAATTTTGCATAATTTCATCATCAATCGCAAACTCATGAATCGATGCAGGGTATTGTTGTTGTTTTACTTCTTGGCAATACTCACCAAATGCCTTCTTCATTTGTTCACCTACCGGTGCAAAGGTTTTAACAAATTTTGAAGATACGCCATCATACATTGACAACATATCTTGATAAACTAACACTTGTCCATCACATCCGACTCCCGCGCCAATACCAATGGTTGGAATATTGACAAGCTCTGTGATGAACTTAGCCAACTCAGCAGGGACACATTCTAACAAAAGTGCAGAAGCACCAGCTTGTTCAACAGCTAAAGCATCGAGCACAATATTTTTAGCGTCTTGATAATCTTTACCTTGAACTTTATAACCGCCTAAAGCTAAAACGGATTGCGGCATTAAACCGATATGAGCAATAACAGGAATAGAAGCTTGAGCAATCCGTTTGATATGATCACAAAACGCTTGCCCTCCTTCAAGTTTTATGGCTTGCGCTTGACCTTCTTTAATTAATCTCCCTGCATTATAAACAGCATCATAGGCGGATGTATGATAAGACATGAAGGGTAAGTCCGTAACAACCAAAGCCGTTTTAGCCGCTTTTGCCACCGCTTTTGAATGATGAATCATATCTTCCATGGTAACAGATACTGTACTTTCATAGCCCAGCATAACCATCCCTAAAGAGTCACCTACAAGTAAACAATCGACTCCACTTTCATCCATAAGTTTGGCCGTTGTGTAATCATATGCTGTTAGCATGGTAATTTTTTGTTGATTTTCTTTACGTTTTTGTAAGGTTATAATAGTATTTTTCACGAAAACAGCTCCAATTCTAGTTGTCGATAATCTTTATTAGGATGTTTTTTTCGACTGATATTAAGTAAAATGATTGATAATTGTTTATAAATCGGTCTTAATTCATCTGGCATGACCATGATATGTTGTTTAATAGTATTAATATCACCACGTTCAATCGGTCCAGTTAAAGCATTAATTACCCCTTTTTTGCAAGTACTCTTTGCATTACCCAAAAATAAAGGATGCCATGCTTGTTCGCTAAATTCACTCTTGAGCTCACATTGATTCAGTAATTCTATTCCTATTTGTACTAAAGCAATGACTTGGTTGCTGAGCATGACACAGGCTGCATGATAAAGAGGTTTTTTACTGGCAGAAAGGATTGCCAAAGGATTTTTCAACGGTGTAAACAAAGCTTGTAATTGCGGAATGATACGGGGATTGGCTTCCAGTGTAAAAGAGACACCCGGCATTGCAGAGTAACAGCCAAATCTATCATAGATAGCATATAAGGGGTGTAATGAAAAAGCAAAGGGATGAACAGTTTTATTTTGACTAAAGAGATGGGATGTGAGTAAACCGCTACAATGACCAATCCATTTATTCGCTATAGGTAACTGACAAAGCTCTTGCCATACACACAATATTTGACCATCAGATACAGTAACAAATAAGCAATCACAATCTTTAACTAAATCACTTATCGATAAATAAGCCTTACTTTGCGTGAAATCACCAGCTTTTTTTGCATCTTCATAAGATCGACTATAAAAACCAGCAAGATTAAAACCACATAATGAAAAGTACTTCGCTAAAGTACAACCAACTTTACCCGCACCTATAAAACCGATAATCATTATTATTCTATCTTTTTAAAAAAGATTGCATTATAGCCTAATCAGATTGATTTTCAATCCGATTAATTTTAATAAAATTAATGAGATTTAAACTTTAAAGGTGATTATGATTTTGTTGAGATGAAATAAAACTCACTTTTTTAAATGGCTCTTGATCTTTTTATTGGCTTCAATAAAGAATAACGTTATGTCGCCAATAAAACGATTTTATAAGCTTACTCTCATCGAACCAGCATGTACCATCACCCTTTCAAGTTAACCAATTTTATACCATCGCCTTTAGATTTAAAGGCAATGGTATAAAATCACTTGCAAGTAACAGGTATCGTTTTTAAATTGAATCCAGCTTCTTTATAAAATTTATACCTTATTCTTGCCAAATCCTTCAACTTTTCGTTTACTGGTACAAAATCCACAATATCAGAATACACAGCAGCAAATTCAGGAAACTGTTCTTGTAAATTAATCAATATATGTCGATGACCATTACTGCGTTTTTGCGGCCAACAAATCTCGACAGGAGACCCCCCTTTCAATCCTTCACCAGCTAAGTTATGTGGTACAAAATGATCAGTATCAAGTTGCCAAAGGTATTCATCTATACGTTCAGCCTGTTGCTGATCTTGGCAAGCAACTAAGATTCTTTTGTTAGCTTGCCAGATTTCAGCAATTTTTTCACAAGCGAGTTTTTCATGAAACAAAACACCCGATTCACTTGCCGGTTTTTGGTTCTCTAAAAGATAAAAAATCACTTTTTTCATAAAAATGAAAGATCAGTCTATTGCGTTAATAAATATTCAATTAACATTGCTACCGGACGACCTGTTGCACCTTTTTTTGCACCTGATTGCCAAGCGGTACCTGCGATGTCTAAATGAGCCCAATGATATTTTTCGGTAAAGCGTGATAAGAAACAAGCTGCAGTAATCGTTCCGCCATCACGACCTCCGGCATTGACAATGTCTGCACAAGTTGAGTTAATCTGCTCTTGAAAATTATTATCAATCGGTAATTCCCATGCTTTATCACCAGCTTTATTGGATGCTAAAACTAATTGGTTAACTAAATTTTTGTTATTACCCATAACCCCAGTATAGTGGTGACCTAATGCAACAATGCAAGCACCGGTTAAGGTCGCGATATCAATAACAGTTTTTGGATTATAACGTTCAACATAGGTTAAAGCATCACATAATACTAAACGCCCTTCAGCATCAGTGTTAATGATTTCGACCGTAGTTCCAGACATGGTTGTTAGAATATCACCTGGTCGATAACTGTTGCCATCAGGCATGTTTTCACAACCTGCCATTACCCCTACAACATTAACTGGAAGTTTTAGCTCAGCAACGGCCTGCATAACACCAAAAACGGTCGCAGCTCCACACATATCATACTTCATCTCGTCCATACCTGCAGAAGGTTTAATTGAAATCCCGCCAGAATCAAATGTTAATCCTTTACCCACAAGCACATAAGGCTGAGCTTTTTTATCTTTAGCGCCATGATATTCAATGACAGTCATTATCGATTCATTTGCAGAACCACGACCTACAGCTAAATACGCATTCATGTTTAATTTAGCTAACTCTTTCTCACCTAAGCATGAAACTTTTAAAGATGAGTGCTTTTTGCCTAATTGCTTGGCCTGATCAGCTAGATATTGAGCATTGCAAATATTTGATGGCATATTGGCTATCGTTTTTGTGGTACTAATAGCATTAGCAATAATTTGTCCTTGTAATAAACCGTTTGTTAAAGATTCATTTTGCTTTTTATCATTGCATATTAACGTAATTTTATCCAAACTTGGAATCGGTGATTTCTTTGATTTGAATTGATCAAAACAATAGGTCATATTATTAATAATTTTAGGTAGTTGTCTAATAATTTCAGGATTTGAAGATGATTTAACTGTTAACAAATCCCAATTCACACTTTTGACTTTTTTTGCTAATAATTCTTTAATTACCGATTGGATAACTTGTTTCGATTGGAAAGTATCAAATTCTTTTGACTTTCCACAACCAACAAATAAAAGCTCTTGGTTTAATTCAGATGAACAGGAATATAAAAAAGTAGTTTTACCGAGTTCAGCACTTATATCACCTGATTTGATCAGTTGACTCACTAGTCCTTTAGTCGCCGCATCAACTTCTTTTAATGTATCCAACTGATTTTTATCTGAATTTACGGCAATGACTAAACATGCTGATTTTGGTTTTGTAATTGAATTACTATTTTTGATGATAATTTCCATAGATTTTCTCTTTTATGAAATTTACGATGATGAGTAACATTCTATCCGTTCATTGAGCTATAGCAACAAAAAGATAACTAAACAAAGCAATTCCTATTATAATAGTCCAATTTATAAAAACTGAAGATAGGTAAAATGTGATAATTCGTCGATATTTAGTCAAAGAAACATTAAAAACACAAGGTGCAATATTATTTATATTATTGCTAATTTTCTTTTCTCAAAAGTTAATTAGAATTTTATCTAGTGCTATAGAAGGAAATGTTCCACGTGATTTAATCATGCCTTTGCTGGTATTAGGCGTATCAAATATGGCAGATTTAATTTTGCCATTAAGCTTATTTTTAGGCGTTTTAGTGACCTTTGGGCGTTTATATTCAGATAGCGAGATGGTCGCTATGCATGCCTGTGGCGTAAAAAAGAATTTGAACTACCAAGTGGTATTTTTTCTTTGTATTCTCACTTGCACATTAACCACAATCAATTGTCTTTGGTTTGGACCTTGGTCAAGCTTAAAACAAGACCAATTAGTTGAAAATGCTAAAATCAATCCGAGTTTAGCTGGTTTATTATCGGGCCAGTTTCAGCAAACCCCTGATGGAAATTCGGTGATCTATATTGGTAATGTCGATAAAAATAATTTGGAAAATATCTTTATTGCTCAAATTAATCCGAAAAACAATCAGCGACCTTCAATCATTATCGCCAATAAGGGGAGAACAGCAAATGATGCAGAAGGCAATCAAGTTATCACTCTTGATGATGCTAATCGCTATGAAGGTACGGCGCAACTAAAAGATTTTCGTATATCGAACTTTCACAATTATATGGGTATTATTAAACCTAAAGAACTCGATTCTAATAATGATGAAATCAGCAATGTTCAACAATTTGGTTTAACTGACTTATACAAAACAAAAACACAAAAAGCTCAAGCTGAGTTTTATTGGCGGCTAACCCTTATTATTTCTGTTCCGCTCATGGCATTTTTGGTGATTCCTCTTAGTGTATCAAATCCAAGACAAGGGCGATTAACACAAATTCTTCCTGCATTATTGCTCTATTTGGTCTATTTTTTATTAGCCAGTTCGATTAAAGCCAATGCAGGTAAGGGACGTTTAGATCCAGCCTTATGGTTTTATATTATCAATCTAGGGTATTTTGTTCTTGCCATAATGTTAAATTGTTGGGATAACTTATTTATGCGTAAACTTCGTTTAAAATATATTGCATCATAAAGGAGAAAAGGATGTTTTCGATTTTAGATCGCTATATTGGTAAAACCATTATCAGTACTATCGGCATTAGCCTGTTTTTATTAATTAGCCTATCAGGCATTATCCGTTTTATTGATCAGTTAAGAAAGATAAAAGTTGATTACGATGCTTTTGCTGTAGGTATTTATTCTCTATTGATGGTACCGAAAGATTTAGAAGTTTTTTTTCCAATGGCTGCATTGCTTGGTGCTTTAATTGGATTAGGAATGTTAGCTTCTCGTAGTGAATTGATAGTTATGGAAACGGCAGGATTCAGTCGTTTCAAAATTGCCCTAGCAGTCATGAAGACAGCGTTACCACTAGTACTTCTCACTATGGCTATTGGAGAATGGGTTGCACCTATTAGTGAGCAAACAGCACGAAATATGCGTTCAGAAAAACTCTATGGCAGTTCATTAATGGCACAACAAGGTAGCTTATGGACTAAAGATGGCAATGATTATATCTATATAGGTCATGTCAATGGCGACAGTTCAATATCCAACATTGATATCTATTCGGTAGATAATAATAAATTATTATCAATAACTCATGCCGATAATGGTGTATTCAAAAATAATGTTTGGATATTATCCCAAATTGAAAAAAGCGATTTAACTCAACAGAATAAAATTCAAACAAGCAACATTCTTTCCATGGAATGGAAAACCAATATTACCCCTGACAAGTTAAGCATTGTGGCATTTGATCCCGATTCTCTTTCTGCTTCTGGGCTATACCAATATTCACAATATTTAAAAAGCTCAGGTCAAGATACTAAAAATTATGATTTACTTTTTTGGAAGAAAATAATTAAACCGCTTTCGGTTGCTGTTATGATGTTGCTTGCACTGTCCTTTATTTTTGGGCCTTTGCGTAGCGTTTCGATGGGAGTAAGAGTGATCATTGGTATAAGTTGTGGCTTTATCTTTTATATTGCTGATAATCTTTTTGCCCAAGCTAGCATTGTAATAGGCATCTACCCTATTATCGGCTCAATGTTAACTAGCTTAGTCTTTCTTTTGATCAGCTATATTTTGTTTAAAAGAAAAAATTGAGCATATCATTAAATACTAGGGTATTTTATATAAACAGATAATTAAATATCTAAAATTTTATATGGGCTTTCTTGATTGAATGATTAACAATGCCGAATTGATAATCACAATAGCACTCAATATCAATGATATAGCTATGTTCCGTTTATTTAATCAACAAATATTCAGATAACAAATATTTAATGCATCCTAAACAATCTGTAGTACTGAGTGGATGCATTAAGTATTTTCAAAAAGCTCTAAATATTGACCATAACCGGCAGACTCGAGTTCTTCCTTAGGTATAAAACGTAAAGCCGCTGAGTTGATACAGTAACGCAAACCACCCAAAGCTTTTGGACCATCATTAAATACATGACCAAGATGAGAGTCACCTTTTGCTGAACGTACTTCAATGCGATTCATTCCGTGACTGTAGTCATGTTTTTCAATAATATTTTTGTTATTTATCGATTTAGAAAAACTTGGCCAACCACATCCAGAATCGAATTTATCAAAAGAAGTAAATAAAGGTTCGCCCGATACAACATCCACATACAACCCTTCCCGATGATTATCATTGAATTCATTATCATGGGGCGGTTCGGTTCCATTTTGTTGAGTAACATAGTATTGCATTGGTGTTAATTGTGATATCGCTTTTTCTTTTAATGTATTATTCATAAATCACCTTACCTATTTAATTAAGAATTTTTCAACAATAACTAATTTACTTTTAGCATGGATTGAAGAACTTTATCTTTAATCCAAAAGTAATGATATAAAGCACTTACAATATGTAAAATAAGTAAAACAATTAATAGATATGAACTCACTTTATGCAAAATATGAAACAATTGATACATTGCATTTGACATATCAATAGCTGGAATTGAGATAATCCCAAAAAAATTGAGCGATCGGCTGCTCATTAAGTAGCCTGATAAAGGTATCATTATCAATAAAATATAGATAAATCCTTGTGTTGATTTGGACAAAATACGCTGTAATTTTTGTTTTTTTGGTAAAACTTCGGGTACCCCATCTTCCTTGATAACAATGAAGCGCAAGATGGTTAACATAAATATCACCACTCCAAAGGATTTATGAAAGAGATAAACCATAAACATCCCGCCCAAATATTGTGACATCGTCACTTTGAATATTAACAAGATGAATTCCAAAAACACGAGTATAAAAGTTAACCAGTGGATCCATTTTAGTTTGCTATTATATTCTGGGTAGTTTTCCATAAAGTATGTATCCTTTTATTTATTTTTGGGCCAATGTTGAGCAATAAACTGGCTTCGCCCTGATCGTTGATAATACTGATTATAGTGCATAGGTTCTTTTGTGTAATAATTTTGGTGATAATCTTCTGCAGGATAAAAAGTTACCGCAGGTTCAATTGCCACTTCTATCTTTTTGCTAAATCGTCCACTGTCTTGCAGCGCTTGTTTTGATGCTAAGGCTTGTTTATGTTGAAATTCGTTGTGATAAAATATGGCAGGTCGATAAGAATCGCCCCGATCAGCAAATTGCCCTTGAGCATCAGTAGGATCGATTTGCTGCCAAAAAATATCAAGCAATTTTTTATAACTGATAACTTTAGGGTCAAATGTTATCTGTACAGCCTCGGTGTGACCTGTTTTGCCCGAACAAACTTGTTGATAGGTTGGATTTTCAACATGTCCGCCTGTATAGCCTGATATTACGTTTATTACTCCTTCGTACTGATCAAAGGGTTTTACCATACACCAAAAACAGCCACCGGCAAATGTTGCTTGTTCGAATTGTTGCATAATAACCTCCTGATTAAATTATTTTTGGCAAATTTATTCACTTTTATTTATTCTGTTTCAACACGTTGGATCATGCATTTTTTATTATTTATTACTCATATTACTTGAAATAGATTAAAAAAACACCATATTTTCACTGTATCGTAACAGTTTTAGGGGGTCTATTTTATGGCAAGTGGGTGGGCATCAGACGATGCTGTTAATCAACAAATCGAAGGTACTATTGCAGATGCCATCGAAATTGCAAGACGGCAATTAAAACATGGCACAATTAGTGCTTATTTTTGTAGTGAGTGTGGCGAGCCGATTGTGCAAGCAAGACGAGAAGCATTACCAGGTGTACAATTTTGTCTGTCTTGCCAACAAGAGATTGACAAGCAATTAGCTAAAACGGCTAGTCTGTATAACCGCCGTGGCAGCAAAGATAGCCAACTTCGATAATCTTAATTTGAGGGAAATTTCCGTTCCCTCTCATTGCATTTTACTGAATAATGATTTATGACTTTCGAGTTTTATTATTTTTACGAACATCATCATAAGGATAAACCAGCAGTTTATTATCAAACCATTCCGCACAAAAAATATCCTCGATATTATCATATCCCTGCTTTTTGATTTCATGCTTAACCCATGTCTCGCTTTTATGTAACTGTTCAAGATTATCCTCACTAATCGCACCATTTTCTATAATTAGCACAGCGATATCTTTATCCCCTTTTTTGATAATTGTTAATGAACCATTCAATTCATACCATACTTGCTTTAACTGGCTAAAAGCACATATACCTTGAATATTGATCAGCGTTTCAAAATCTCTGACAGGCAAATTCGCCTTAGCAAAATTGTCAGTAATTAAGTCACCATTTTTAACGAGTTGAATCGGCTCACCGTCTATGGCATCTCGTAATCGTGAGTTTTTGGATTTGATGAATCGAACCAATATGAGCAGCCCAGCCCAAATAGCAACTAACCCCGCGGATTGCCATGCAGAAACATTAGAATTAAGAAGTGCCCCACCCACTAATGCACCAATCACCATACTACCAACTTGATCCAATTGCGACATAGGGGCTATTTGGCTTTTGCCCGATAACTTAACATAAATAAGTAAAATGATAAGAGCGACTAAAAATTTTGGGGCCATTTCGAGTAAATACATGTCCAACCTCCAAGAATCTATCCGATTAAAACAACCAAAAGTTTTGTAAAATGAAATAAGCAGATAAATGACAGTTAAAAAATGAGTATCACGAACTAACTAAATTTTATTGAGTTGAAATCAATTTTAAAAATAACTTGAAGTGTAATTAAAACCACAATAGTTTACTCTAAAATGCATTTTAAAAAAATGTTAATTGAAAATTAAAAAAACTGTCTGATTAATAAAATTTTTTTATTTTATTAATCCGATTACTGATAAAATTAAGTCCATAAAATCCATTATTTACGCATATCAAGCGAAAGTTATTTTCTTATCAATCAAAATGATTTGATCAATATCGATTTTTGCCCTTCAATCTTACTGCTAACATCATTTAGCAACTATTAATAAAATGATAAAAAAGAAAGATGTTTTTTTTATGTTTCTTCTATTAAACATTTAAAACTTATTATTATGCTCATTTAAAAGCCATTTTCCGAGATAATCAACAAATAACAAACTGACTGATAATAAGAAAGATGCCGATGCATACAACACTTTACCAGACCTTTTGTTAACCGCTTCGTCTTTGATGATTGAAGGTAAGAACAAAATTGAGATGGTATACACTCCTAAATATTTTTTACAAATTAAATGATCATTCACTTATAAAACTCAATTTTCAAACAATCGATCGATCACACTAAAATTTCATTTATTGGCTTATCTTATTGGTCGGTAAAACCCATTTTTTATCACTTTGCCGTCCGTTATTTTGTCAAAAAGTTTGAGGAAAAGGGTATGTTTCAGTAAAAATGATGATTCAGTTTTTAAAACTGAATCAACGTTACGTGCAAAATGTTCAAAAACAATCGGTAAAATTTCAATTCGGTTTCTCCTTTTTTGATCATGCTCAGGCAACAAATCACAAGAGAATTTTATTGATTTATTAATGATATCAGTAAGTTATACTCCTAATTCAGAATTAAAGAATTTTAAAAAAAAAGATTGCAAAATATGCGAAACAGGGTATGTTATATTCTTTTTTAGATTATTTATTAACGTGAATTCAACTCAGGTATGACTCACGTTTATACATAAAACAAGCCATCATATTTTGTCAAAATAAAGTTAAATGAGTATTGATAACGATAAAGTATTATTAGCAAGCATGAAACCTATCTGGAATAATATGAATAAAGGATCCCCTCATCGGATAAATTTTTTAACGAATGGTTTAGCGCCCCATATTACCGTACGACCCGATAGTCACAAGCAGCAGGGTGTAACCGATAAAAACGGCCAAACCAAAGTCTTTTATGCAAATTCACCTAACTCAATTTATCTACAATTAACCCAACTGGTATAAGGAAATTTTTATGGACAATAACCAACCAGGCCCATTCACCACCGCCAGGACAAAAAAAATTGGTCCTAATGGGGAAGTTGCTGTACATCAACTAATCATTAAACGACCAGTTGAAGTCATATTGACCATTGGAATATTTTTTGACGGTACCGCCAATAACTCATTTAACATTAGCATGCGTGAAGAATATCAACAGGCGCTTGCCCGAGGCGAAACACCTGAAATCGCTTTTCCTGTATTCAGCACCAGTTACACCAATGACCATTCGAATGTCTACAAATTATATCAAATGTATGATACTGATGAGGATAAGGATTTTTCATTATTATCAAAAGATAAAAATGGTACGGTACATTATCAACTAAAAATCTATATTGAAGGTGTCGGTAGCCAAACCGGTAAAAGTGATAGCAATATTGGTTTTGGTACGGGATTAGGCTCGACTGGGATCAAGGGCAAAATTAATCGGGCAATCACCGAAATTGAAAAACAATTAAAGATTTTTTTAAGAAAAGCCCAGAAAATACGGATTCAGCAAATTCGCTACGACGTATTTGGTTTTAGCCGGGGGGCAGCCACCGCCCGTTATTTTACTAACTTTGTTGCCGATACACTCAACGATGGCAATAAACAAGGTCACAATAACCCGTTAACCCAAATGTTAAATCAAGCCTTAGACGGGAAAAAAAGCAACCATTGGCAAGGGACAGCGAATGGTCGAGTCCATTTTTTAGGGATTTTTGATACCGTAGCTGGGATTGCCCGTCCTGAAAATTTATTTGATGCGGGTGATGCCAACACTTTTGATATTGATATCCATATTCACCCCGATTCGACCGATGCCGGTTTACACATTCAAGCGGCACACGAATATCGGCATAATTTCTCGATGAACGATGTGCCTGATGATTTTAAAAAAATCAGCATGCCCGGTGCCCATTCGGATATTGGTGGTGGTTACCCCAATAACGATATTGAAGAAAACCTTTATATTACCGATGTGTATCAACATACTGACCTTCATTTAGGGCAACCAACTCATATTCAGCAAAAACTGCAAAAAGCCTTGGTGAAAATTCAGCAACATCCTGATTTACACTATCTATTTTATGGCTTGAACGAAGAAAACTTTTACCAATGGACCACCGCCGTGAAATACGATAACAGTAACTATACCAATGCTTATGGGGCGATTCGTGTCAAACGGCAAATTAAATTTGGTCTTGATCGCATCGCTTTAAGGGTAATGTATAACGAAGCGGTCAAACAAAATTGTAAATTTATGCCCTTTTTAGATGGTTATGCTATACCAAACGAACTGCAAAGTGTGGCAACGAAAATTATTAACGCCGCCGACCGTTATCAAACTTACCCATTAACCGATGCTGAAAAGCATTTAGTGTTAAATCACTATACCCACTGCTCGGCCGAATACGAACGCTTTTTTTACAGTAAACCGGCGGAAAAAGAACTGATTGAAAAAAATACTGGTCAAATAGTGAAAATTAGCTGGCCGGCAAAAAGTGAAAAAGAGTTCGTCAAAACACGTTTACTGCAAGTGCACCAACCGCACCTTAACCAACAGGGTGATTGGCAACGGCTCATTCACCCCGAACATTAACATAGAAGGACTGCTTATGTTGAAACACATTATTACCGTCGTCAGTTTGGTAATGCTTATCACCGGTTGCCATACCTCACGTAACACTAACCGAGTTGACCCCAATTTACCCAAAAAACCTTACGATGAATGGCGTATTGGTGGTCGTTATCCACTCTATTTTCAATCAACAGTTTTTTCAACCATGGTAAAAACCCAATCCAATAAATATAAAATTATTAATATCGCTGCTGGGGGTAATTACAGTCGGGATCCGGGTAAATGGAACACACGTTTTGGTATCAATGACCTGCCTGTGTATTCTGATTTACCGGAAGAATTTTATATTTGCTGGTCCTCTTTTGCCGATCAAACCTTTTATCGCACTAAATTAGTGGTGCCATTGTGGGCACGGCAAGAAATGGTAACGCCACATCACTACTATTCTGAAGCCTACGATCAAAATGAGATTGGTTATAATGACACGGTTATTATTGGTTTTGCCCCGGGTGGCAGTGTGACCGGTTGGCTCATAGGCGTTGCTCACCCTGATGCACCGTCAATAGAGTTTGGTAAAGGGATCACCGAACGGATACCGCAAGGATCTGATGTGTGTCCCAATCCTTACCCGAACGGAAAAATAACTGAAATCACTCCCGAAGCTAAAGCCTGGTTAAAAAAACACGGCATGCCTAAAGCGTGGCAAGAAAAGTACAATAACGTCACCATGGGACAATACCTGAAACTGAAAAATCCACCCAATTTTTAGGCTATGAGCAACCAGTCAGGGAAAACAATGGCTGATTTGCTGATCAATTGGGCATAAACTCGTTGCCAACTAAAGCGATTGGCAACGGCTCATTCACCCCGATCATTAACATAGAAGGACTGCTTATGTTGAAACGCATTATTACCGTCGTCAGTTTGGTAATGCTTATCACCGGTTGCCATACCTCACGTAACACTAACCGAGTTGACCCCAATTTACCCAAAAAACCTTACGCTGAATGGCGTATTGGTGGTCGTTATCCACTCTATTTTCAATCAGAGGTTTTTTCAACCATGGTAAAAACCCAATCCAATAAATATAAAATTATTAATATCGCTCCGGGTGGTAATTACAGTCGGGATCCGGGTAAATGGAACACACGTTTTGGTATCAATGACCTGCCTGTGTATTCTGATTTACCGGAAGAATTTTATATTTGCTGGTCCTCTTTTGCCGATCAAACTTTTTATCGCACTAAATTAGTGGTGCCATTGTGGGCACGGCAAGAAATGGTAACGCCACATCACTACTATTCTGAAGCCTACAATAAAAATAAGATTGGTTATAATAACACGGTTATTATTGGTTTTGCCCCGGGTGGCAGTGTGACCGGTTGGCTCATAGGCGTTGCTCACCCTGACGCACCGTCAATAGAGTTTGGTAAAGGGATCACCGAACGGATACCGCAAGGATCTGATGTGTGTCCCAATCCTTACCCGAACGGAAAAATAACTGACATCACTCCCAAAGCTAAAGCCTGGTTAAAAAAACACGGCATGCCTAAAGCATGGCAAGAAAAGTACAATAACGTCACCATGGGACAATACCTGAAACTGAAAAATCCACCCAATTTTTAGGCTATTCTTGCATATGAACATAATGATTTCTCAGGGTCATCTTATACAATTAGGTAAGTGAGTTTGAAGGTTTTAATTAAAAAAATCATATATAGCGTATACGTAAGAAATCATAATGCACTTGATAATATGGAATCTCTACAATACGCTAAAAAGTACAATCTATTTAACCTAAGTCGTTTGTTTGTTATTGAGTAGTATATGTCAGTTGCTTGCTTTTTTTTCAGTTCAAAACTCAAATGTGCCAATGGCAGTCAATGATTATTTTTATATTAATTAAATTGATTTATATCACCAAATACCATTTTAATACCTTCACTAATATCACATATATCATCCAGGTATAAAATATGTAGATTCTTCTTCGCACGAGAACAAGCCACGTAAATTAGATTCTGAGTATTTTCTATTTGTCCTTTATAGTTGATATTCCCCAATTTTTTATTTTGTTCCTCTGGAGTAGATTGAATATGTGAAAAATAATTTTTAAACTTATCTTTTCCAGGACCAGTACTGCCGAAATTATGTTCCATAATAATAGCTACATTATCATATTCGGATCCTTTAGTTCCATGATAGGTATGATAAATGACCTTCGTGTTAGTATCTCTATCTTCATTAATAAATGAAACCCATTTTAACCATTCAGTTAATTCAACGTTGAGAATTGTCTGAATTTTTTTGTCATTTTCGTGTTTTAGCTCTTCAACTTCGTTAGATTCTTCAAACATTGTTTTATAAATCATATCTCTGATATATGTATAAAATGAATTATATTTTTTGATTTCGGAATAAAGTTTTGAAAAAATGTTATTGAGACAATATTTAATTGCCAAATTAGTATCATCAACGTGATGACTTTGAATAATTTCCGATATATTTTTTAGTAACTCTTCCAAAGTATTCACTTTCATACCAGAAAATAAATTAATTACTGTTTTAGCATTATCAAATGTAATATCATTATTAGTCTTTCCAAACAGATCATAATATGTTGTATTCTCATCATTTAACTTTTTATAAAACATTACTAAATGATAAAAAATAAGCACAGCAGGATGAAGTTTTTCTAGTTGATGTGACAGAAGTTGAGAATTAATATCTTTATAGTAAATAATTTTAGAATCACTAATTGATTTATAAACATTTTCAAATCCTCCAAGACTGGCTAATGAACGATTTAGAGGAATCAAACAGTCAATTTTTTCATCTTGCGGAATTGTTCTATGATATTGGTCTATGAATTCTCGTATTTTACTAGTTTTATTTTCTTCATCCGTTTTCTTTAAATAGAAAAACTGGATGTCCCCCTTGTTACGGCTGGGATCTATCGGTTTTTGTTGGATACTGTCATTTCTAATTTTATTAATAATATCAATTACTTGAATATTGGATCGTCGATTAAATATCTTATCAATATTTTCAATTCCTAAATGAATTTTCTGAATATTACTACCGACGCCATCATCATAGATATTTTGTTTTGTGTCTCCAAAGTAACCAACTAGCCACCTTTTCATGTTTTTGAGCACATAATAGTGCAATATTTGAACTAACTTTATCACATTCTCGTGAGAATCTTGATATTCATCAATAAAAATATAGGGGTATTTATCCACAAGAATTCTTCTAAGCATTGGATGTTTATTAATCAACGACAGGCTATATTCCAATAATGTATCATGACTAAACCTCATAGAGGCTAATTGATCTGAATTAAATTTACTGTCATAAAGGATTGTAATCTTTTTTCGTTCTAGAGGATCATTAATTCTATCTAACGCATTTGTGTAACGCTCTTTTTTATAAAAAAGCTCTACAAGTTTTTTAAAGTTACTTACATTGTTTAAAGCTGAGGAGAGATAAGCGTGTTTAGATTGATAGCTTGTATAACATTGCTTAAATTTATCTGCAGAATAATCTCTATTTACATAAAAGCAATGTTTTGTTTCTTGAATTAGGGATAAAAATAACTCTAAGTTGTCATTAAAAATGGCTGATAGATTTTTATCCTTTTTATATTCTTCTATTTTTTTTTGAATATTAGTTAATTCAATTTCTAGCTTTTCCTTATGTAAGTCGATTAATTTGCTCTTTTGATATAATTTTATCTGTTCCCATAACATTTCATGAATAGTTGAAACTAAAACAAATTGTGTATTGCCAAGACGTTCTTTAATCTCATTAACGGCTACATTGGTATACGTTATACATATGATTTTTTGATTATTTTTTCTCAGTTCTAATTGTTTTGTATTTAGAATATATTTTATAGATTCGATAAGGGCATAAGTCTTTCCTGCACCTGCGCCGGCATTGAATCGAAAACATTTAAACTTGTTAATTGAATCAAAAATTTTATCTTGTATTTCACGCTCTTGTTTAAGATTTTGCTCTAATGTCATAACTTATACCTTATACCTTATACCTTATTGCTTAATTTATTTTCCAACCATATAAAACCATCTTTAATATATTTAGGTAATTCGCGTTTTAAACTGTTATCAGAGGTAATGAGTTCATAAAGTAACTGACTCGCAAATTCAGATTTACCATCATTATTGCTAAGACTTCGCTGTAATCTAAATGAATTCTGTATTAAGTTTTCCATTTTTTTTCCGTCTTCAGTAATGTCTTTATAAATATTTGGTCTAATATTAGATATTACTTTATGCAAAAGAGCATTTTGGTAATGAGTTAATATGATGGCTTCTTCTAAACTTGTTGCAAATTGCCCCTCGATGGGATCTTTTTGATAGACAGCATAGAGCAAACCTTCTTCGAAATAATCTTTTAACTTGTTGAGGCAAATGGTTTTATCAGATGTATCAGATGTATCTGATGTATCTGAGTTAATTAAATTTTTTAATAAATAAATTAATGTTGGATTAGTGGTATGTCTATTTTCTAGAGACGTTATTTGTGCATAATTTATTTGATCAGAATCTTGGTTAAAACAAATAGGGCATTGTTGATCTTTTTCTTTGTGTTTTTTATTTTTCTCGCAGCTATATCTTTTGATATCTAAATCAGTAATGATTAGGCAAGGAATATTTAATTTTCGAATTAAAGGCAAATAGACTTTACTATGAGCACCATCGATTCTAAATATTGAGATATAGTAATTATTTAATATCTTATTTTGTTCTAAATAATAATATAACAATGTTTCTTCTGTTACTCCTTCCACAAGGATAACCGCATCTGAAAAGAACAATTCAGATACTTTGTATTTAATATGTTTTTTTAAGAATAAAATATCATTCTCTCTCGTTGGGCTATCTTCTTCAAAAATATTCGTGTCATCTAAAGGTATCGAAACTGAATATTGATTTTTAATTGTTAAATAATTAATATTATTGAAAGAATTTGAACCATGAATTTTACTATTTACAATATGAGAGGAGTGCGTTGTTACTATGATTTGACATTGAAGTGTTTTCTTATTTTCTGACTCCTTATAAGCTAATTCTAAAGCTTTTTGAACGGCATTATCAATTCGAGAAATAAAAAACTCTTGCATTTGCGGATGCATGAATACTTCTGGTTCTTCAATAAATAATAAATTTATTCGACTTTGATGGCAATTTTCTTCATAAGTATCAATATAATGAATTATTTCACCGATGATATTAAGTAAGTTTATATAACCTAAACCAAATTGATCTTCGGGTATGAAATCATCACCATCAGTAAAGCTATATTTAATTAAATTTTTTAGAATACTTTTTTGTGTAACATTTCCTCTTAATTGCATGCCAACGTGATTTTCATGTTCGATCTTCTGTAAAATTGTAGAAACAGATTCATTTTTGTCTTGAACTCTTTCTGTAATGGTATCATTGATGGTTTTAATATCATTCTTAAATAAATCTTTATATCTCTCATCGTCGAATTGAGAAGAGACAATTCGTTGAAAAACACTTGTAAGTACATTTTCATTTAGATGACGATTCGCTCTGATATATCTAATTGAAAATAGGTTATGCAATGAAAAAGAATTAATATCAGTATCATTTTTATTTTTGTATGTAACTTTATATTCAATAACCGATTTATCATCAAGCAGCTCACATAGTTTTTCTAACAGTATATTATTTTTTGAATTAGTATTAATTTGATCTTCTTCAGTTTCGGTTTCTTTAATTATTTTTTTAATATGATCATGAAAAAGTTGGGTATCTTTTAATTCATATATAACTTTTATTTCAATTGCTTCTGCTATTCCATTATGACTTAATGTGATAAATTGGGAAAGGTTTGTAATAAGATCTTGACATCCATTAAAGTCGATTTTTACCCTAAGTATGAACTCTAACTCAGGAGTAGGAAGGTTTTCGAATGGTTTATCTGCTTTATAAATTTCTAGATACCTATTAAGTAATTTTTTTAAATAATAGATATTGAAATCAGACGATTTAAGAGATTTGTTTCTTTCTTCAGTAATGAAAGCTAACGCATTAGTAATTGTTGATTTTCCAGCATTGTTTTTACCAATAATTAATGTACTTGATGGAGAAATTAAAGGTTCTGATTTTCTATCTTCATCTTGATGATTGGATGAATGAGCGATCTGACTGGGATTGACAAAATATACTGTATTATCCTCTTCGCCAAACTTTCGATAATTTTTTATCGTAAAGCTCTCTAAATACATTATTTATCTCCTTATATACACTTATAAAATCAGTATGGGAATCCAATCTATCTTCACATGAAATATTTTTGTTTTAATTACGTAAAAAATTAGTTAACAAAAGGTAGATAGAGATTCTTTTAAATGAACAGATATTTTGCAGCTAGACCATGTAATCATTGGTTCATTCATTATTAAAACTCTTCCTTCCTATTTAAGAGTGTTATCTTATTAAATAATATCAGAAAATTTTCTAATTTGAAATTGATTATTTATCTTCACATTCTATTATTTTTTTAAAACGCTTCAAATATCTGCTGTTCGGTCAGTAGAGTCGAAACGAATTTTTGCTCGAGGCAGAATTCTTTATTTGCTCATATTTTGCAACAAAAATAATTGGAAAAAAAAAATAATATTCGACCTACTCTTTTTTCTTGCTCGTCCAATCTAGTTGCCTTAAATATCCCCGTTGAGCTTACTGAACTATCCTACACATATTCCCCAACAGTATCATGATGTGTAGTAATAATGCCTTACTTGCAATTCATTGAGTGCTATAGATGACATAAGATAGAATACCATGCTCAAATCCCTAGAAACCTGTGCCAAAACTTTCTGGTTTGTAAAACTTTGATTTTGATAATATGCTATAGCTTCTTGATCAAAATTATACCCGAGACTATGCGGTGAACGTTGAACTTTAGGATCAATGGTTTAAGAAGGATTGCACAGTAGTGCATTCCTACTGTCGATGAATAGGTTGGTATTAGTCAACATCATTCTTAAAATAAGGATTAACTTTGCCTTGCTGCCTATATCAATTTAAAGTAGTCGTTTGTAACTAGGTTTTTAACTTACAGATGAGTAATTAATCACTTTTTTATTAGGAACGATTAACCACATATTAACGCAGATGATTATTTTTAATTAATAAAGCACGTTGATTTGAAGAAGCACAATGCGTTTCATAATGTTATGATACTATTAATAAAAAAGGGAAAGTTGGTTAAAGATAATCTCCTTCCAAAAGACGGTTATTGTTGACGCACAAATAATAGGAAAGTCAATGTCGAAGCGAATTTTACGTCGTTGAAGATATTTTTTTAATTTCTATTTACTCTTACTGTAATAGGATTATGACAGTATCCCCCCGCTAGAGCGATAACTTATGTGGATTGTCTGTCTAACTGAATAGAGACGAAAACCTACCTCAGAATTAAAGAAGACCGGTCTAAATGTGGCACATTTTATTATGTAATAATGGATGATAGTCTTGTTGAATCAAACTACCTCAGGTTATGCTTAACAAGTCAGCGAATCATGCCTTGTTTATCCCGTCATCTTAAATAAAATCAACCTTTATTTTTGCTACCATTATCTGTTAACAAGAAAATAGGATATCAAGGAAGATATCTATAAATTTCTTTATTTTTAATGGAGATATTCGAAAGCATGATGACTTATTTTTATTAATTGGCAAGACTGTTGATTAATTAGAATAGTTTAAGTATTTATAGCATCAATATTGTTGATCAAGTCGAAAATGTATTTTTTATCATGTGCAAAATTGTGATTTTCTGTACCAAATAAGGAAGTGTAAGAAATCATCCCCTCTAATGCCAACATGATAAAATGAGAAACTTCTTCGCATGATTGTGTTTTGCCTAAACATTCTTGAATCGTAGTTTGAATCCAATATTTATGTTCTCGTGCAATTGTACAAATTTCTTCATTTTTATTTTGATATTCAGCTTGAGCACGAACAAACATGCAACCATGAAAATTATCACTATGAAACCATCGAATATACCATGAAATAATGGCATTTATCTTGTCAATTTTATCCGAAAAGACAGCCACCACATTGGTAAGAGACTCTCTAAAGAAAGCATCTCTTCTCAATAGCACTTTACATACTAACCCATTTTTATCACTAAAATATTTATAAAGTGTTCTTTTAGAGACACCTGCACGGTTTGCCACTAAATCTAAACTTATAGCACGATAGCCTTGTTCATTAAATAATAATTCAGCAGAATCCAATATATTATCTACAATCTCAGGTTTAAGTTTCATTACTCTACTCATTTCAAATTGGTTCGAAAACGACCTCAATTATATCACGATTATGATTATAGAATATTTTAAGAATAACATTTGATCATTTCTGACTAAATAACTACACTATGTAAACGATACAGTTTACATAGTGTAGTTATTTATCTTTTTTTATATAAATATAAGGAGCAGGCATGTTTAAAAAAATCGTTGGTGGGGAAGTTTTACAATCTAGACCCGATGTAAAAACAATACTGAGAGGTTTTGCAGGTGGATTTTTGGGGATTATCGTGTTACTTTTAATTACCCGTTTATATGGTGTTGTTTCAATTATGGCGCCATTAGGAGCGACGTGTGTTTTGTTATTCGCTGTCCCTAAATCTCCATTAGCTCAACCTAGAAATATTATTGGAGGGCATTTAATTTCTACATTAATAGGATTATTAACAATGAATCTATTTGGTGATGGAATGCTCCCTATCGCATTCGCTGTTGGTGCTTCAATTGCATTAATGCAACTACTGCGTGTTGTTCACGCACCTGCTGGAGCTAATCCACTCCTTATTATAATGTCAGGAACGACTAATTATTCATTTTTACTTACACCTGTACTTATTGGATCAGTATTGTTAGTTATTATTGCATTAGTGATCAATAATATTGGTATTGGTACTCGCTGGCCTTGTTACTGGTTTGGATATCAGCTAAGTATAAGTAAAAGGAAGATAAAATCAAAAAAGGAATAATCCACCCATTTTATTTCTAACCATTTCAACCGTTTGAGAATTAATTTCAGTACAACAAAGAGTTAAATTAATTAATTAATCGATTCATACTCATATTATCTTGATAAGAAATAAAATAAAAAACAAAAGGAATATAAAATTGAAAGCATAAAAAGGTCCACCTACTCAAAACAAGATAGCATCAAACTGAATCAGAAATGAATGTATCAATGTTCAAATTGCAAAGTAAGATACTTAAAAGTGTAAGTATAAGCCGGTATTTTAAATTCTCATCAATAGTTTGGTTTATAAAGATAAGTACGTAACGCTTTGATTACTTAGTATCTACTGGCATTATACGATGTTAGTAAATTAATAATTAGAATTGGAGCGGGAAACGAGGTTCGAACTCGCGACCTCAACCTTGGCAAGGTTGCGCTCTACCAACTGAGCTATTCCCGCATGAGAAGTGTTTTAAATGGTGCCCGGGGCGAGACTTGAACTCGCACGGCCAAAAAGGCCGAGGGATTTTAAATCCCTTGTGTCTACCGATTTCACCACCCGGGCTCAAAACTAATTACTAAATGTAATTGCGTTTTGGATGCTGTGCATTTTACTCATTTGAGAAATATCGTCAACTAAAAAATGAAAATAATTGTTCGATTGCTCAATGTTTATCACATTTGCGAGTTTATTAACCTTTTTTACTATTAACGATGTTTTTTAGATCCATAATCGGTAAAATTCAAATAGGCATAAATTTTCTTGAGCTAAATTAGAATATAGTTTTTAACGTCAAATTTTTCACGCTTGAAGATCAGAACATAAAAATATTTAGGTTTATTGTACATAAATTTATGTTCTGAATAGTGGCATTAGCAAAACGCTAGTTAACAATACGACGATTTTGCTACTACGAATGGATGATAAAAAAACGGTAGTTTAATTAAACACTAAAAGATGAACCACAACCACATGTGGATGTTGCATTAGGATTATCTACTACAAAACGTGAACCCTGTAAGCCTTCAACATAATCAATAGTGCCTCCAACTAGATACTGTAAACTCATTGGATCTACAACAAGTGATACACCATTTTTTTCGATAGCAAGATCATCTTCATTTACATTTTCATCAAAAGTGAAACCATATTGAAAACCACTACAACCACCACCAGTTATGTAAACTCGTAATTTTAGGTTTGGATTTTCTTCTTCTGTGACTAATAATTTAACTTTATTAGCGGCAGCATCCGTAAAGTTAATCGGAAAAGCATTACTCATTTTTTTCTCCCAATATTTGATAGCGATATTATATACCGTTGCTGATTGAAAATACAAAACGAAAACTTCTATTAAATAAATTTTTAATCGCTAACTTGAATTTATTTTGATTTTATGAATAAATACAACAAATTTTTTTACAGAGGTTACCTCAATGAAGCTAAATAAATTTAAGTCAGAAAAGTTGTATCATCAAGCATTATCTGTAATGCCTGGTGGTGTAAACTCTCCTGTGCGGGCTTTTAATGGTGTAGGTGGTACACCATTATTTATTGAACGCGCAAATGGCGCTTATATTTATGATGTTGATGGAAAAGCATATATTGATTATGTTGGTTCTTGGGGGCCAATGATCTTAGGGCATAACGATCCCGATGTAGCTAGTGCAGTTATTGATGCCATTCACAATGGATTAAGTTATGGTGCGCCAACAGAAATAGAAACCAAAGTAGCTAATCTTGTTACACAGTTAATGCCTTCAATTGAAATGCTACGTATGGTAAATTCAGGCACAGAAGCAACCATGAGTGCGATACGTGTTGCTCGTGGATTTACTGGACGAGATAAAATTATTAAATTTGAAGGTTGTTATCATGGGCATGCGGATTACTTATTAGTTAAAGCAGGGTCTGGTGCCCTCACCTTTGGTCATCCTACTTCACCGGGCGTCCCTAATGATTTTGTAAAACATACTTTAGTGTGTGATTATAATAATTTGGCATCCGTTAAACAACAATTTGAGCAATATCCTAACGACATTGCTGCGATTATTGTTGAGCCTGTAGCAGGAAATATGAATTGTGTTCCTGCGAGAAAAGAGTTTCTGCATGGATTACGGACATTATGTGATGAATATGGAGCACTCTTAATTATCGATGAAGTGATGACTGGATTTAGAGTCGCTTTGGGCGGAGCTCAAGATTATTATGATGTAGTGCCGGATTTAACATGTTTAGGAAAAATTATTGGCGGTGGCATGCCTGTCGGTGCGTTTGGTGGACGAGCTGACATTATGCAACAATTGGCTCCAACTGGACCTATTTATCAAGCAGGCACATTATCCGGCAATCCAGTTGCCATGGCTGCGGGATATACAACTTTGACTAAACTGATGGAAGTAGGTATCTATCAAGAATTAATGGATAAAACAGCAGTATTAGTTAATGGTCTAAAAAAAGCAGCCAAAACACATAATGTCCCCTTAGTAGTCAATCACGCAGGTGCCATGTTTGGACTATTTTTCACAACCGCTGATGAAGTAAGCAGCTATCAGGATGTTATGCAGTGTAATATTGAATTATTCAAAAAATTCTATCATTATATGCTCGCTGAAGGTGTTTATCTTGCGCCATCTGCATTTGAAGCAGGCTTCATGTCGATTAAACATACCGACAGGGAGATCAATCACACAATTGATGCAGCAAATCGTTTTTTTAGTAACTTAAACTTTTAGTTTATAAATTCTCTATTTTTAAACAAAAGGCATGACACTATTTTTTAATACACTACAGAGATAAAAAATTAAATTATTAAAATAGGTAAATATTATATGGTTAATCCTCTAAAAGAAGGTGAAAAAGCACCTGAGTTTTCATTACCTGACCAAGATGGAGAGTACATCAGCTTGAAAGATTTTAAAGGTCAACGTGTTTTAATCTATTTTTATCCCAAAGCCATGACACCCGGTTGTACAGTGCAAGCTTGTAATTTACGAGATAGTTCTGATGATTTCAACCAATACGATGTGGTGATCCTTGGCATTAGTACAGATAAACCTGAAAAGTTATCTCGATTTGTTGAAAAAGAGTTGTTAAATTTTACTTTGCTTTCTGATGAAAATCATGAAGTTGCCCAAGCATTTGGGACTTGGGGCGAAAAAGAATTCATGGGTAAAACCTATGAAGGTATTCATCGAATTAGTTTTTTAATTAGCAAAGACGGGAATATTGAAAAAGTTTTTGATAATTTTAAAACAAGCGATCATCATGAAATCGTTTTAGACTATTTAGAAAATCAATCTAACTAATTTTTCAAGCAGATTAAATTGTTTAATCTGCTTTAATTTCTTTTATTCCATTATTATTAATATCTTCAGGTGTTGGCCAAGCGTTAATAATAGCTTTAACTAATGTAGCCAATGGTATAGCAAAAAATATTCCCCAAAATCCCCATAATCCCCCATACACAATCACAGAAATAATAATCACTAACGGATGAAGATTTAATTTCTCTGAAAATAAACAAGGTACCAATAAATTGCCATCCAACGCTTGGATTAAAACATAACAGATCATTAAATAGGTAAATTCAGGACTTATTCCCCACTGGAAGATGGCAATTAGCACTACAGGGATCGTTGAAATAATAATGCCAATATATGGAATCAATACTGATAGACCGACAATCACTGCAAGCAACAAACCATAATCCAATCCAAAATACCAAAATGGAATATACACACAAACAGCTAAAATGATTATGTGTAACACATTGCCAACGATATAGTTTGAGATTTGCATATCCATTTCAGCGGCTACCTTATTTAAAATCGTACGATTTTTAGGTAAAATTTTAGAACAATAGGCTAATATCTTGGTTTTGTCCTTTAATAAAAAAAACATCATTATGGGTACCAAAACAGCGTTAATTGCAACGGATACAAACCCTAACAAAGAGACAATTGAAAATTGTAATAATGAGTTTCCTGTTTGCACAACTTTGCTCGTAATGCCTTGAATTATTGAGTCAAATAACCTAACATCAATTAATTCAGGATAATGTTGAGGTAAAGTTGTTAAGAAATTATTAGCAAAATTAAGCATGTTAGGAATATTAGTGATCAAGCTAATACTTTGCTGCCAAATCAATGGTAGTAAAATCATGATTCCGACAAGAACTACCATCATAAACAGTAATAAAACAATAATAACTGCTAATGTTCTTGGCAAACCTTTTCTATGTAAAAAATTAACAGGACTATCGAGTAAATAGGAAAGCACTATGGCAATTAATATAGGTAGCAGAATTTTATTGAAAAAATAGATGATAATAAATAAGCCGATAATCACCGCCATTAATGACACTACATGCGGATCACTAAAACGCTTTTTATACCATTCCATAAACATTTTTAACATCAAAATTCTCCTATCGTACGGGTTACTTGAATTATAAACTCTTTAATTGATTATTTTTTAAAACCACCTAATATACCACGGGTGATTTTTCGACTAATTTGATTCACTACTTGTCTAGTTGCACTTTTAGCTAGCTGTTGGGCAATACCATCATGTTGTCCACCTTTTGGTCCTGTGGAACCAAAGAATATTGAGCGGAAAAAATCAAGTAATCCACCACCGTTTTTATTTTGTTGATTAATCGGGTTGTTATTTACGCTTTGATCATTCTTATCAGACAGAGAGTTAGATAAGTTATTTAATGAAAATCCATTTTTTAATATCTCATAAGCAGATTGACGATCAATAGTCGATTGATATTTGTTATAATACTGGGAATGTTGGATAATTGCTGATTGGTTTTCTGGAGACATTGCCCCCATTTTCGATCCTGGTGCAATAACAAAACCACGTTCGACCATATTCGGACGACCTTTTTCATCTAAAAAAGAAATCAATGCTTCACCAACACCTAATTCTATTATCGCTTTCTCAGTATCAAAACTTGGATTAGCACGCATTGTTTGTGCAGCGGTTTTGACGGCCTTTTGATCTTTTGGTGTAAAAGCTCGTAAAGCATGTTGAACACGATTACCTAATTGCCCTAATACGGTATCCGGAATATCTGTCGGGTTTTGCGAAGCAAAATAAATACCCACCCCTTTGGAGCGAATTAAACGTACTACTTGTTCAATTTTTTCTAGTAAAGCTGGCGAAATATCATTAAATAACAAATGGGCTTCATCAAAAAAGAACACCAGTTTAGGTTTGTCTGGATCACCAATTTCGGGTAAATGTTCAAATAGTTCAGATAAGAGCCATAAAAGGAAAACAGAATACAATTTAGGTAAATTATATAATTTTTGTGCAGACAAAATATTGATAATTCCTTTTCCTTCTGCATTTACTTGTATTAAGTCTTGAATATCAAGCATAGGTTCGCCAAGAAAAAATTCAGCACCTTGTTGTTCAAGCGTCAGTAGTCCACGTTGAATTGCTCCTATTGACGAAAGTGAAATATTACCGTATTGAGTTATAAATTGTTTGGCATTCTCACCAACAAATTGAATTAAAGAACGAAGATCCTTGAAATCAAGTAACAATAAACCATTATCATCAGCGATTTTAAAAACCAATTGCAATACACCGGATTGAATATCATTTAGATTGAGTAATCGTGCTAATAAAATCGGACCTATATCAGATACGGTACTACGAACAGGTATCCCTTTTTCAGCAAAAACATCCCAGAGTTCAATGGGTGATGCATCAGGTTGCCAATTATTAACTTGTATATTATCTAAACGAGCCTTCAATTTCTCCGTTAAAATAGCCTTTTCCCCAAGACCAGTTAAATCGCCTTTCACATCAGCAAGAAAAACTGGTACGCCTATTTGTGAAAAACCTTCGGCCATTTTTTGTAATGTAACTGTTTTACCCGTACCTGTTGCGCCAGTAATTAAACCATGACGATTAGCTAATGCTGCTATAATGGATAAATCTTTGCCATGGCTTTTGGCGATTATGATCGATTCATTCATGGATTAACCTCTTGAAAAATGTTGTTTAATATTTGATGGATAAAAACAATTTACCTATTTTGTCAATTAAATGCTTTTTACTGTTAAAGTTTTAAAGAATATTGTATGCTGAATTAGCAGTAACCGCTATTTTTATTATCCATCTAGCCAATATAAGGAGCCGTTATGTTTCCAGAATATCGCGAATTAATCTCTAAATTGAAAAATAACGATTTACGTTTTCAAAAACTGTTTGATTTACACAATGAACTTGATCAAAAAATTAAAAATATTGAGTCTGGAATTACTGTTGATACGAGCGAAACGATAGATGAGTTGAAAAAACAAAAACTAAAACTGAAAGATGAAATTTATGATATTTTAAGAAAAACCAATGATAACCATTTAAAGTTATAGTTAATTAAATAGTTATTTTTAGACAGATAATAGATTCAAAAAATTAATGAATAAATAAAAAACCCCAATTAATGGGGTTTTTTATTGTATATTAACTTACCTAATTACACCAACGATTTTATTATAATATTGGTGATTATGCTTTTTATTACTTAATCAAGTGTCCTCGAGCCTTTTTTTGTTTGCGACTTTTGATTAGTACAATTAGATTTTTATGTGGTGTTTTCATGTGTTATTTCCTTTTAGTTGTAATTGTATGATTCACAAGATGTTTTATTAGATATAATTTTTAAGATATAAATTAACTATATAAATGAAATTTACATCATTTATATAGTTTTTAATCAAGCTAGAACCATTGGCCGAAACGTTTGATATAGATACGTTTCATTAATTGAGCAACACAGCAATAGCTGAATAATGTTGCTAATAGCCATGGGAAATATGACCAAGGTAATGGTTGCAATCCAATTAATCCACCTAAAGGTGAAAACGGAATATAAATACCCACAGCCATAATTAACAGTGTCATTACAATAACTGGGAATGCAGCTGTACTTTGCACAAATGGAATTTTTTGTGTTCTAAGCATGTGCACAACCAGCGTTTGTGATAACAAACCTTCAATAAACCAACCAGAATGGAACAGTGATTGGGCTTCAATATTATTAGCACTAAATACAAACCACATTAGTGCATAGGTTGTGATATCAAAAATGGACGATGTTGGTCCTATCCAAATCATAAAACGCCCAATATTACGAGCATCCCATTTACGTGGTTTTTGTAAAAACTCGTCATCCATCTTATCCCATGGTAATGAGAGTTGTGAAATATCATACAGCAAGTTTTGAATAAGTAAATGTATCGCTAGCATCGGTAAAAACGGTAAAAACGCACTAGCAACTAATACTGAAAATATATTACCAAAGTTAGAACTAGCCGTCATGTTCAGATATTTCATGATATTACCGAAAGTTTCACGACCACAAATAACGCCTTCTTCTAATACCATCAAGCTTTTTTCTAATAAAATGATATCTGCAGATTCTTTAGCGATATCCGTGGCGGTATCAACAGAGATCCCCACATCAGCATCACGTAAAGCCGGTGCATCATTAATACCATCGCCAAGAAAACCAACAGTATGACCATTATCTTGCAATAAACGAATTATGCGTGATTTTTGCAATGGAGTTAATTTTGCAAAAATAGTACGTTGTTCAATTTGCACTTTTAGCTGTTCATCGTCCATTGTTTCAATTTCAGTACCCAGTAAAGGAATACCAGGTTCTAAACCTACTTCGCGGCATACTTTAATGGTGATTATTTCATTATCACCTGTTAACACTTTAACCCCAACCCCATGTTCGTTTAACGCGGAAATAGCTTCATAAGCGCTCTCTTTTGGCGGATCTAAAAAAGTTAAAAAACCACGAATCGCTAAAGCTTTTTCATCTTGAACATTATATTGAGTTTTAGTTTGGTTAAAGGGTATCTCTTTTATACCAACCGCTAATACTCTAAAACCATCTCTATTATAGTTATGAGCCAATTCAATCAATGCTTGTTTACGGTTTTCATCTAATGGTAAATATTCTCCGTTTTCATAAACAAAATCCGAAATTGATAGCATTTCTTCAACGGCACCTTTACAGATCATCAAATGATTATCATCATTACCTTGAACAACAACAGATAAACGACGACGAACAAAATCAAATGGTAATTCATCAATTTTTTTATAAAAACCAATACCTACTTTTTTGACACTGGTTTTTTCTTCGGCAAAACGGATGATAGCTTTATCCATCAAGTTTTTCATTCCACTTTGATAATAACTATTGAGCCAAGCTAGTTGAAGAACAGATGGATCAATTTGCCCGTTTATATCTAAATGATGTTCTAAAATGATTTTATCTTGAGTCAATGTGCCAGTTTTATCAGTACATAAAATGTCCATCGCACCAAAATTTTGAATAGCGTTTAAACGTTTCACAACAACTTTACGTTTTGCCATCCCAACGGCACCTTTGGCAAGGTTTGCACTAACGATCATTGGCAACATTTCAGGCGTTAAACCAACCGCAACAGCTAAAGCAAATAACGTTGCTTCCCCCCAATCCCCTTTTGTAAATCCATTTATTAATAGAACAATAGGAACCATCACTAACATAAAGCGAATCAATAACCAACTTACACTATTTACGCCGCGATCGAATGAGGTTTCGGCTCTTGATCCAACTATTGATTTTGCTAATGAACCAAAATGTGTATCAGCACCGGTTGCAACCACTATAGCTGTTGCCGTTCCGCTCACTACATTTGTACCCATAAAACAAATATTATTAACATCAAGCACATTATCTTTATCAAGATCAGAAGCTTCAACATTATCGCTGGTTTTTTGAGTTACCGCGCCTAATGTGTCGTATTTTTCAACAGGAATGGATTCGCCTGTTAATACAGCTTGGCTAACAAATAAATCACGTGATTCAATCAAACGAATATCGGCGGGGATCATATCGCCTGCTGATAAATAAACAATATCGCCTGGAACAATTTCACTTAATGGAATTTCAATGCGTTCGGGGCTCATATCTTTATGTGCTCGGCGCAATACCGTTGCGGTGGTTCGGATCATGGATTTTAAAGCTTCGGCAGCCTTGTTTGATCTAAATTCCTGCCAAAAACGTAATATTCCACTTAGTGTTACCATAGTTAAAATAATGATAACGCCAGTCAGATCGGTTTCTTCACCACTTTGTAGTGGTAACCAGTAATCAGTGACAAAACTAACTATTGCTAATATCAATAGCACAAATATAAACGGATTGTTAAAAGCTAATAGTAATTGAGCAAAAGCAGAAGGTACTTTTTCACGAGCGACTTCATTTTTTCCATACTGTTCCAATCGAGATTTAGCATTTTCTTGAGTTAATCCAGATAGGCTTGATTGGAAATTAGATAAAATATTATCAAGACTGTTCTGAGCTTCTTCAAGAGCCTTTATGTTTGAAGTATTTTCTGTCTTTACTTTAGATGTTTTTTTGATCATAGTTTGTACCTATCCATACTTTTTAGACAAAAGAAACCTACACTTTGTTAAATCATAACTAAGCATTTAAGTCCTAATTGCTAAAATCTAAACGCAAAGCAATAACTAGCCATTTAAGCTGATGCTTAGCATAAAATAAAAATTTAGAAAAAAATAAAATGAGTTAAGAGTTAGATACAACTTGGTGGTTCTAGGTGCTTATCTGTAAGATATAACACTCTTAGAAGCACTTTTAGGGCGCAATGATGTTTTGAATTTGAGTGATAGCATTTAAAAAACTGCATATCGTTCACCGTTACCGTTTTTATCAATTTCGGCTCGTGAACTGAAAAAATAACTATTTAGACAGGTTCATTAACCGATAATGATGCGTTTGAATTTATCTCCCCACTGTTTGGGGTGACCCGATTGAGTGTCCATATTTCTCCTGTAAATTGAACTCTAACCTTTGGATTTCAACTTTTCTTTACCCTCATTTTTAAACCATTTTTATAGTTAAAAAAGAAAGAAAAGCTCCAAGGTGGGCAAGTTATACGCTTTTCACAAAAAGAAGTCAACCTGTAAACAGAAAAATATGTCGAGTTCGCTTAAAAACAACACTTAAATATGCATAAAGCTGCAATTCAGCATAGAATTAATACTTCTTATGTCCGAGATCAGATATTATTAAAATATGATTAATTAACCTAGATGATTAAGATGGAAATATCACAACCTACTCCATAATAACTGCTCCAATCGATAATCATCTTCACACTTGGTTATTTTGTTTATAAAAGGCAAAGTTCCAGTAAACACTTATAAATTTCGTTAAATATGCCGAGATTTTATAAAGAATGACACTACCAAATTACAATGTGATTATGAATACAATATCAAAGAAATCACGTTAGAATAAGATCTGTTTTTATAAATTTGGTGACATAGAAAAAGAAAATATTTTTTATTCCATCAGTGAGTGTTAAGCTGAATAATATTATTGTTCTGACATAACAAAATTTATTAACCCAATATTTTACTATTTAACAAAATCGCTTAATATCAGTTAAACTCAACTCAATTAAACAAGTTGGGCTTAGGATAGGATATTAACATTTGCACTTATTGGGTTAATGATTGATTTTTAACTCATCTTGTATTGTCAATGTCGTCATTTCGATTCTAACTCTTTTTTGATTTTGCTCACTACATATCGTTTTGCACTCGATCCAGTCAATTGATTGAAAACCTATTTAGTCGTTTTAAAAAACCAATCTTTGTCACAAAGAGCGAAAAACCACTATTTAAAATTATAACGACACGCAAACAATCATACATTATGATTAACCGATTGAATAACAATAAACCAATAAACATTTACATTAATACGTTTTATGCTGTTTTTTAAATATGGGGTTTATGCACAAATCTTCAATCGTGTATTTTTCATTTGATCAATTAAATCTGATAATGATAAACTCAGTTCTTGCATAAATTGCTGATACGAAAATGATTTTTTACTGATTTCCTCTAATTGTAATTCCCAATGTGCAGTCATGTCGGGCATAGACATAATATCAGGCAGTGATAAAATCAAATTTTTACCAACTTCAGTAGAACAAATTGATTTGCCTTTTCGAATTAGAAATTGCCTTTTAAATAGCAGCTCAATAATACTGGCACGCGTTGCTTCAGTGCCTAGACCATCTGTTTCACGTAGAATCTTTTTAATTTCAGGATCTTTTACGAAGCGAGCTATGCCTGTCATTGCTGCTAATAATGTAGCATCCGTAAATGGTCTTGGTGGTTGAGTTTCTTTACTAAGCAATTCGGTATCGATACATTGGACATGTTCGCCTTTTTTGATGAGATTAATTAAGAAATCCTTGCCAACATTATCCTCCGTATTGCTATCAAGTTGAGCGTTTTTGCTTCTAAATAAAGCCTTCCAACCTTCATCAATCATTTGATTATTTTTTGATATAAATTTCCCTCCTTGAATCTCGACATCAATTTGTAATTCAGCATATTGATAGGCGGGATAAAACTGAGCTAAATATTGAGTTGCAACAACTTGATAAACAACTTGCTCATTATTGGATAAACTGCCCATGTTGACTTTACGTAAGGTAGGAATAATGGCATGATGCGCTTCAACTTTTTTATCATTCCATACTTTAGAACGCAATGAAAAATTAGCATTGTCAATTGCTGTTTGCAGATCGGGACAATTGTTTTCAATGGCTGATTTAACTCCATGAATTTGCTTTAAATGATCTTCAGGCAAAAAACGACAATCCGAACGGGGATAAGTGATTAATTTATGCTTTTCGTATAATGATTGACAAATATCAAGCACTTCTTGTGCACTCAAACCTGTTTTTTTCGCCATTTCAATTTGTAAAGCAGATAAATTAAACAACATTGGTGGAGCAAGTTCCTTCTTTTTATTGCTTACTTTATCAATTATTCCTGACTTATCTTTAATGCGCTGGCAAACATTCTCAGCTAATGCTTTAACCAGTACTCGACCTTCTTCATCTTGATAAGGTTCGCAAGCTTCACTTGGTTGCCACTTAGCTTTAAACGTTTCGTTATCCTTAGTTTGCAAAATAGCAATTACTTCATAGAACGGTTTAGGCACAAACTGGGCTATCTCTAAATCGCGTCTCACCACTAATCCTAAAATAGGCGTTTGCACACGACCAATTGATAACACGCCACGATAGCCATTTTTTTGTCCTACCAAGGTACAAACTCGGCTCATATTCATACCATAAAGCCAGTCAGCCCGAGCTCTGGCTAATGCAGAAGTCGATAAAGGTACAAAATCTTGGTTACTACGTAGCTGTTCAAGAGATTTTTCAACTGCACTAGCATTCAAATCACTAATTAAGCAGCGCTTAATAGTTTTGCGTTTTTCTGGGGATAGCTGACAATAGTTTAATACTTCGTCCACCAACAGTTGCCCTTCTCTATCGGGATCACCTGCATGCACAATTTGCTTAGCAGATTTAATTAAATCGACTAAAATATTAAATTGCTTTTCGGTACTTCTTTTTGGAATTAATATCCATTTCTCAGGCATAATAGGTAAATCATCTAAAGACCATTTTTTAAAACGTTCATCATAGATCTCTGGTGTTGCTTGTTCCAATAGATGCCCAATACACCAACTAACCACGTCTCCATTGCTGGCTCGAATAAAACCATTACCTTTTTGATGAGGTTTAGGCAATACATCAGCGATAGCCCTAGCTAAGCTCGGTTTTTCAGCAATAAATAAACGAAAATATTGATTAGATTGCATAATAAGTATTAATCATAAATTTCAAACGACATAATCGCTTTAGGGTTCATTTAAGATAGAGCCTAATTTGGTAGCGATTTTCATAGAGGACTGATTATGCGCATCAAAATTGACCGATATATTACGATCCAAATAGGCTAAAATTAACTTTGTAGAAAAAAACAATGCAAATCCTTTTTGTCTTTCATGAATTACAGTATCAACTTCAATTTCAGTACACTCATTATACGTTAAATAAGATGATGCAACAAAACAATAACATTATCTTTTAAATTAATAAATCCTAATCCTGATTTTTCTAACTCTTAATATAAATGATAGTTTTTATAAAATCTTTAGCTCATTTGAGATTGATAATTTGCTGATAATTTTTTCATCAATGGCTTTTAATAAGTTGTTTCAGGTTATTTTAAGATAATTAATTGTAGTTTCTGGATATTATAAATTGTAGCCAGATAGAAACTAAAATATATCATTTTCTCATCATTATTGCGAAGGTCATTTCCAATCAAATTTTGCAGGTTTTATCACAGGGAATCAGGATTGCATAATTATCACTGTATCCTTTTGGAATATGGTGAGGCATATCCTGATTTGGTTGACCTGCAAAAAAGAAACCACCAATATTAATTACAACTGAACTTAGTTGCAATAGATTAGCTTTACAAGCAGATCGAATATTTCCTTCCCAATAAACATGAATTAATGTTTGAGGTGTAATCTCAAAAAATGATTTAAGGCCGTTTAGATTCATAACCTCATTAAGGTGAATCATAGCTTATCGGTAATTAAAAAATCCATCAGCTACCACCATTTTTTGAGTTTGAGCCATAATACTGAAGCAATACTAATAACAATAAGCAGTAAAATTAAACCGATAAAAGACCATTCTTTTTCATTGAAAGGGATGCCCGCCAAATTAACCCCAAGTAAGCTGGTTATAAAAGTAATTGGTGTAAATATGATGGTGAACAGCGACATTAAATAGATACGTTTATTCGTCGATTCAGCCAAAATGCTGTTAATTTGCTCCATCACTGAACCAATTCTAATTAGGCAGCTGTCAATCTCAGAAACATAATGATTTTGTTGATTTGAAATATCATGCAATCGTTGGCGATCATTATCATCAATCCAAGATATTCGTTCTGTTGAAATTTTTACAAAAATATCTCGTTGTGGTGAAAGTAAACGACGTAATATGAAAAGTTGTTTACGAACTCTTCCTATTTCTTTATGAGAAAAAACTCGCTGATTTAAAAGTAGATCTTCTAATTTGATAATTTTATTATGAACTCCATCGAATGATAAATTAGCTTGTTCACAGATTAATTCAGATAGTTGAATCAACCAATCGGCAACATCTACAGGACCAATTCCTTTCTCTAAATTTTCCTTTAATTTAATAATAGCGTCTATTTTTTGGTGTCGGGTTGAGATAACTAAATTATCCGTAATATAAAATCGAAAAGTGACGATGGGATCGGGAAGTTCGTTGGGTGTGAAATTAACGCCTTTCAGTACGACTAAAATCCCAGAATCGCAGCGAATTTCTTTTGGAAATTGATTTGGCTTTATCAACTCATTTTTGACAAGATCAGGAATGAGTTTTGTTTGATTGATCCAATTGATTGTTTTGCTGTTAGCAAAATCAAGATGTATCCAATAAGGTTGGGTCTTTGAAGCTTGAGTTTTATCACTCAAAGCATTAGCCTTGCCTTTTCCATCCAATTGGCAACTAAAAACAGGTTGTGCTGCAAGGAGATCGGAAACCAGAATAGAACAATCACTATTTTCGTTAATCATTACTAGCCCCATTTATTAAGTTTCCTTAATTATATACTGATTTTGATTCAAAATGCAGCGAATGATTGAGTATCGAGATTAAATGGTTAAAGGTTTAAATATATTTGAGGTACCGACGAATGATTAGGATGATTAAAAATTCCTAATTCAACACCATACCATTGATGAATTTTTTTAACCGTTAACACCTCCGCGGGCGCCCCTTGCTCAACAATTTTTCCTTGATGAATTAATATAATTTTATCCGCATATAATGCGGCGAGATTAAGATCATGCAAAATACAACAAACTGCTAATTTTTGTTTGCAAACTAATTGTTTCAATAATCTTAACGTATGTTGTTGATGATATAAATCAAGAGCAGATGTCGGTTCATCCAAAAATAGTAATTTTTCTGTAGGTTCAGGTTGCCATAACTGCGCTAATACACGCGCCAATTGTACTCGTTGCTGTTCCCCCCCTGACAAACTACGATAGTCACGATCAGCCAGTTTTAAACAATCTGTTTGTTGCATACATTCTTGTATTGCTTCCTCAAAATTAGCCTTACCATGAGGAGTGCGTCCCATTGCCACTACTTCTTTCACCTTAAATGGAAAAGTTAATTGGCTTTGTTGCAACATAACAGTTCTAATTTTAGATAATTGTGTTTCAGACCATTGTGATAATGGTTTATTGAATAAGTAACACTCACCTGAAACTGGCTTTTGATAACCTGTTAACAATCGTAATAGTGTTGATTTACCGGCACCATTAGGACCGATGATAATGACCATTTCACTGGATTTTATATTTAAAGACACATTATTAATTAAAGTGCGATTAGCATAACCAAAAGTCAAATTTTCAGCAGTTAACATCATTAAATACCATCTATTATTTATGTCTTAAAATTAGCCAAATAAAATAAGGGCCACCAATTAGACTCGTGAAAAGTCCGACTGGAATTTCGGTAGGCGCAATTAAAGTACGCGCAAGGGTATCTGCTAGTAGTAATAAACAAGCACCACCCAGTGCTGATCCCGGCAATAACCAGCGATGATTGGCACCGACTCGTAATCGAATCATATGTGGTACAACTAGACCGACAAACGCAATCATGCCACTAACTGCGACGGATGTACCTATCAGTACAGCAGAAAGTAATAATAAATACTGCTTAATTCTTCGCACTTTAATACCTAGATAATGAGCATCTTCGTCACCTAGTTGGAGAATATTTAGTTGATGAGAAAGCTTCAATAAACAAAGTAAAGCAGGAACGATAAGTGATAAGGCAACCAAAACTAACTCCCAAGATCCCTTACCTAAATGCCCCATGGACCATAAAGAGAGTTGTCGCAATTGCGCTTCATCACTAATATAACTCAAACAACCCATAATCGCACCAATGACAGCATTTATTGCAACACCTAGTAATACCATTTTAGCCAAATTACATTGCGAATTTATGCTATAAAGATAAATTAACAAACAGATAAAAAAGCTACCAACAAATGCTGCTACCATTTTGCCATACATGATCATAATCGGTGGAAAAACAGCAGGAAACAAAATGGAGAAACCAACCATTAAAGCCGCACCACTACTAATGCCAAGTAAGCCTGGATCAGCTAAAGGATTACGAAATAATCCTTGCATCACTGCGCCAGAGGCCGCTAATGCCATTCCTACAATAATAGCTAACATTATTCGTGGCATACGTATATTTAACCAAATATTCCATAACGGATCATCCACCGACATATCCACTAATTCATCAAGGGTTAGTTTTAACGCGCCAGAATTTGCAGAAAATAGAATTAGCGCCAATAGAATGGCAAATAATCCCCACAACAAAGAACGATGACTATACTTGCGCACCCATTATCCTCTTATCTGTTCTAATGTATTCTCCTAATGGAGTCAATTAATAGGTTATGTTCAAGCTAGGATCAACTACACTGTAAGCTCGATTGTCAATCTGTTGATTGACAATTTTGTCAATAACCATTTTCGCTAAATCTGTACGATAAATAAAACCATGTACTTCTTGCTGATAATAACACTCAGCTTTTAGCGTCATTTCACCATTACGTAATCCGCCTGGTCTTAAAATCAAAAAGTTTAACTGGCTAGTTTGCAACCAAACCTCTGCTAATGATTTTTCACGTACTGCATTACCAAAGGCTTGTTTAGCACGTTCTGACAACGTAGACCATGAATCACCACACCCTAATGAAGTGACTAGAACCATCTGTTTAATAGAAGATTGTTCAGCACAGTCGATAATCACTCGTTGAGCTAAATAATTACCCGTTTCACCGCCCAAAGTTGATATAATTGTGGCTTCACTACCAGCTAATTTGCATAGATTTTTAACCAATGTATAATCGGTTGCATCTCCAACATGAGCCTCAAAACCTTGCTTAGTCAATTGGTTAGCAAAATCAGCATCACGAACTAATACAATGCAACGCCAATTCGCGTGATATTGCTTAACTAAATGAGCAATTTGAAAACCTGTACCTTGTTTAGGGCTTACACCAAAAATTAATAATGTCTGCATTTTGTGAGTAACTTATAGTTAATTAATTTTTTTTGCTAAAGTACGGAATTTGTCTAATTGATCGGTTTTTAATTGATGCTTTTCGTCACGACCAACAAAAATTTTAAACATTGCTTGTCCTATATGATTTAAGAATATTATTGAAGCTGTGGACATCTTCATAAATTTACGTTCAATAAAAGCAATATATTGACAATGTTCAGCTTTGATATGACCACTTAATCCTTTTTGATGACGAAGGTTAAAGTATTTTTGGCTATGAGTTCCTGATGGTAATTCGCCAGAAATTTCAGCGATTACATCTCCAGTATGAACTAAAAATAGCACATCTCCCCATGTTGAAACTTCTTCCCAAATGGTATCAAAATTACTTCCATCAACAATTTTCGCTTCAGGTAAAGCTTGAATAACTTGTGTTAATGTAACATGATAATCTTGAGCAATTTTTTCTAATAGCTCCTCTGGATCAGTTTTCATATAAGCGGTTAAATTATCTAAAAGGCTTAGTTTATCTGTCATAATAGTATCCTATAATTATGAAATTTGATGTGAATGTTTCGTTCTTTCAGTATTTGATCTAGCCATTGCTGGATGACTATTCATAGCTTGTCTCGCTTGAGCCATTTGTTTCTGTATTTCAATATATTCGGGATTATTAAGCTGTAGCAATAACTGTTGCAGTGCTTGAACTATATTGCTTGACCAAAAACGTCCAGATAAAGTTAGTTGCATACAATAATCTTCGCTTTCCAAGAGCCCAACTTGTTGCCATTGCTTAATTAGCGGTTTCAAGAGATCATATTGCTCAGTGAGTTGAGTTAAATCAATGCGCCCTTTTTCAATCCCTGCTTGTAATCGATAAAGCCATTCGCCTATCACTGGTTTACCAGTGAGCATCATAATTGGTTTTTTACCCTCATCAAGTTGAGCATAATATTGATTTAAATCACGATGAATCATAAATGACTGACCGCCTAATCGCCCACCAGCACAAGACCCAAATGCAAAAAAATGAGAACCTTGCTTAATTAAAAAGTTATACAAATTTCGTTCACGACTATTTTTAGCCCAGTGTGCATTGGTCAAATGTACCCAACCTTGTTTAGCTAAAAATTCTGCACCTTGATGATAAAAATTACATTTATCGGTAATTGACGGGATTTTAATACGCTTATTTTCAACACCTTTAGCCAAGGGGGTAGTTGGTAGAAGATTAAGTGAATACAAATCTACACCATCTAATGACAATTCATTGACAATTTCTAAATCACGTTGCCAAGTCTCAGTAGTTTGATTTGGTAAACCGAACATTAAATCACAAACTAAAGCCACACTATCACGAGCAGCAATACGTTCAAAGCTTCTAATAATTTGTTGCTCATTGGATTCACGACCTAACCGTTGTCGAATATCAGTATTAAAGGTTTGGATACCGATTGAAAATCGATTCGCTCCCGCTTCAATATAACTATCAACACGTTCATCATCAAAGTCAGAAATACGGCCTTCAACCGTAATTTCACAATCAGGTGCTAAAGGTGCATGTTGTTTTATATAGCGAATAACGCGCCCTATTTGTCCCGCTGCCAAAGCTGAGGGCGTTCCTCCTCCAATATAAATAGCATGAATAGGTGCAGATTGCATTGCGGTTTTACTGATTTCTAGCGATATTTCTTTAATTAAATAATTAATATAAGTTTCAGTATTAAATTTTCTTAATGGATTTTGGTAAAAACCACAAAATTGGCAATGGATATCACAAAAAGGAATATGAATATAAATTAACCTTTTTTTTCCCTTTAGAGGGGTTGATTGAATCGCGTTCCACTGAGAGTCAACTTCATGAGGTGATAATGGAATACTTGCTTGCAAAGGCATAACAGCCCAGCGGTCTTTAAAAGGCAAAGTAGCGTTTTGAGCAAAAAAAGTGCTGACATCTAATGATTTCATAACAACCGTTCTTAAATAAATAAACCGTAAAATTAAATAATAATTATTTTCATTTAGCAATATCTTTTATTAACCATTTTTATAATTCTTTGATATTTATATTATTATTTTTTTACAAAAAAATGCTTTTTAATTTATTTTCTTTGTAATTCGTTTACTTTTTAATCTTCTTACTAAATCCTCACCATTCGTATTAACCAATTATTTATATTGATATTGTTAAAAAAACATCACTAAGCAAAAACATTTTTCTTAAAAAATTTAGGAATAAAAAACAATTTTGTTGATAATAGTTATCATTTTCACTATATTAACGCAGCTATTAAAGTCTACACACAGGAAGTAAATAATGAAGAATTTTGTAACAAAATTAAGTCTATTTTTGTTAATTTTTACCTTTAATGGGATCATAAATACATGCTCAGCTCAGAATAGAATTGTTATTGCAGGTGGATCTTTGACCGAAATTGTTTTTGCGCTTGGTGAAGGTGATCAAGTGATCGGCGTCGATAAATCGAGCACTTATCCACAAACCGTCACCCAACTACCCCAAATTGGCTATTGGAAATTATTAAATATCGAAGGCATTTTATCTTTAAAACCAACGTTATTTATCACTTTAAGTGACGCAGAGCCCAACAATGTCATTAATCAAGTCGCTCAAGCCAAAGTTGATGTTTTATCCTTACAACGTGTTCCTGGAACCCTTGAAGTACTGTATGAAAATATTGAAAAAATAGCCACCAAATTACATAAAACCGATCAAGGACAAAAGCTCATAGAACATATTAAAAGCAATCTTTCACAAATCCAACATAAGATCGCTATGCACCCCAATAAAACCAAAGTACTTTTTTTAATGAGCATGGGAGGAACCAATTCAGTAGCGGGTAAAAACACCACAGCTGATGCTTTAATCACTATTGCTGGCGGTGAAAATCTCGCTAAACACAACAGTTATAAAAGCTACACAGCGGAATCAATCATTGCAATGAATCCTGATGTTATCATTTTAAATAACCACTCAATATTGCAACTTGGCGGGATGGATAAAATTGACACTATTCCTGGGATTACTGAAACATCAGCATTCAAAAATCATCGAATCGTTACTATCGATGATGGATACCTATTCGGTATTGGGCCTCGAGTCGATGAGGTTGCAAAAATTCTTTATGACAGCTTTTATTCTCAATAAAGATTTAGAAAAAATCGAAATAAAAAATTGTTTAGCAACTTGATTGAATTAAAAAATAATTCACTGAATTGTTATTTAATCTAATTGATTTTATTTAGTTTATTATATTTAAAAGGATTAAAATGATTAATTGTACTAAATTAAAGGTGACCAGCACTTTAGCTCTAGGTTTGACGATTACCATGCCGGTAATGGCTACGGATAGAAATGATGATGAAAGTTACGATGTCATGACAGTCACCGCACACGAAACGACCCAAAAACCAGGTACAATTACTGAAATATCAGAACAAGATATCCGCCGTGACGGTGGTACTAATTTTGGTACTATCATGCGTTACCAACCTCTCATTTCAGCACCAGGTAATATCTCCGGTTCTGGCAGTGGTAAAAGTAGTTGGGACCGAGGGGGCTTTACTGGCTATAATATTCGTGGTTTAGATGCTAACCGTGTATCAATCGACATTGACGGTATGCCATTACCTATCGCTCAAGGTCGAGTTAATTCTGTAGGTCGAGCAGGATTCGGCTCTTATGGTATTGGACGTGATTACATTGATACCTACATGTACAACAAAATTGATATTCAATCTGGCGCCACATCGGTAAGTAATGCCAATAATGCCTTGGGTGGTTCAGTATCTTTCCAAACTAAAACGGCTAGCTATTATTTATATCCAGGTAAAACCCGTTATTTTGGATTCCAGAATAATTATGACAGTGCAGATAGAAGCTATCATCAAGGACTTACGATGGCTGGTGGTGATGATCACCTTAATGGCATTATTGTAGTAAGTCGTCGAGATGGCCAACAAACAAGAAACTATGGTGATTCAATAAGTAGTTATCCCGAAAATTGGCACTCTAACTCAATTTTAGCAGGCTTAGGCTGGCAAATGACGGAAGAACATTTACTTAATACGACGATCGATTACAATAATAAAACCAAAAACTCACATTATGATACTTGGGACAAAGACGGTAAAAAAATAGAATCGTTCGACCATCAACGCAGTAAAAATAACCGCTTTAATTTAGCCATTAAAGATTTATGGCAACCCACCAATATGAGTTGGATTGACTCATTAACTACGCAGTTAAATTACCAGCGTACCAATGTCTTTGATGACACACAATTACAGCACAAATCCAAAGGAAACTTTTATACTCAAACCAACTATAATACCAAAGCGTATAATTTAATCACTACTATGATAAAAAACATTGATAATCAAAAAATAAGTGCTGGTCTGAATGCAAAATGGAGTGAAGATGAATCCCCCTTCTTTTCATCCGCTAAATCACAATATGGAGAGATTTTTCCTGACGGTGATTATACTAAACCACAAGCAGACAGTAGAAGTTATCAGCTTGGTGGATTTTTTGAAGATCGCATCAGCTTTAGTACCGACAATGGTAATAACTTTTATTTAGTACCAGGAGTTAGAGCAATCTATCAAAATACTAAGCCACGCAATCTTGAAAACATGTCCGTATCAAATATTGATTCCCATCAATTAGGTAAACAGTATAGTAGTAACAGTGATTTCAAAGTTTTACCATCAATGGCATTTATGTATGATATCAATCCAAATTTTACTGCTTATCTACAATATAAACGTAGCGCGCAAATGCCAAATCAAAATCAATTATATGGTACTTATTTAGCACATAGCACTATGTATGTACTCGTTGGCAACTCCAATTTGAAAACGGAAACGGGTGATAATTTTGAACTAGGTTTAAAAGGTCAACCAATATCAGGAATTACGTTATCGTCTTCTGCTTTTTATAACAAGTACAAAAACTTTATTGCTTTCACTCGTTATAGGAAAGATTTTGTTGGCATAGGTAATCGTATCGTTTATCAATCAGAAAACCGTGACAAAGCCTATACTTATGGTGCTGAATTAAGCAGTGAATTTAATATTGGTACTTGGATAGAATCACTAAATGGCTTAAGCACACGATTCGCTATTGGTTATAACCAAGGGAAATCAAAATCAAGTTACTTGGGCGATAAATACATTGAAATGGATACGATTGCTCCATTAAAAAGTACTATTGGTTTATCTTGGGATGATCCAAACAAGTTCTATGGTGTTTCATTAATAGCAACATTCCAAAAAGGTAAAAAAGCGGATGCAACTTCTCGAGAATCATATAATAACGAAGGTCAGCCAATCAAAGATTCATCAGTAGATTATTTTCGAATCGCAGGTCATGGTATTGTTGATTTAACAGGTTATATTAATATTACCGATAATATTAAATTGAGTGGAGGTATCTACAACCTCACGGATCAAAAATACTGGGATTACTTGAGCAATAATAAATTATACAGTACATCAGATCATAAATATCTAAACCTGTTTACCGCACCAGGTAGAACATTCCAGTTAGGTTTAAATATTGATTTCTAAATAAATATCTTAATGTATATTTATGATTATTTTTCACCCGCTTATGCGGGTTTTTTTTGATAAAAATATCACATGTAATATTTACATGTGATATTTTTGTGTTAATATTGTTTACATAAATTTAACAAATACCGAACAAACTTGATGAAAAAAACTAAAGAGACTAAAAATTCAGCTTTTTATCAGCAACAATATCGACAACGGTTACGTGAACAAGGTTTGATCAAAAAAGAAGTTTGGATTTTACCTGAGAATACAACGAAATTGTTAGAAATTGAAAAACAATTTCGTCACTCATTAGTCAAAAACAATAATATTAATAATAATAAGGAAGTGAACAAAATGGAAAGAAATCAAATTTGGTCAATTGAAGAGCTCTTTAACAAATTAATGCAATCAGAATTAGTTAAACAAAATCATGCAAGTGTTGAAATTATTGATGGTATAGATGCTTGCTTACATATTATCATGCATGAATACGGTGATTTGCCTCTATTTTTAAGCATATCAAATCAACAAATTGTTGTTGAATGTTTACTTTGGCCAATCAATATGGTCAAAAATAAAATTCAATTTAATGAGGAAATTTTATGTACTCGCAAACTATTTCCGTTATCAACTATAGCAATTGAAAAAGCTGGAGACGGATCAGTCAACTACATTATGTATGGTGCGTTAAGTTCATCTTCACTCTTAAGTAACATCATTTATGAATTAGAAACTCTATCTGACAATGTTATTAAAGCGACAGAAGCTTATGAACATCACATCACTCTTAACTAATAAATCGATATAAATAATAAGGAGATTAAAATATGGCTATCTTCAAAAAACTAGTTACAGCTCTTCGGGGTGGTATTAATGAAGCAGGAGAAGCAATCATTGACACTCAAGCACTTAGAATACTCGATCAAGAAATTCGCGATGCAGACAGTGAATTAAAACAAGCTAAAGAATCACTAGCTAATATAATTGCACAACAGAAATTAGCCGCTAAAGTTATTAAAGAAACACAATCTAAAATAGATGAATATGAAAGTTATGCAATTAAAGCTCTTGAAAGTGGCAATGAAGAACTAGCAGTTGAAATAGCAGAAAAACTTGGGATTCTTGAAAATGAACTCGAAAATAATAAACAACAAGAAAATTACTATGATGAAACTGTAAAGAGTTTACGTCAATCCATTTCACAAACAGAAATTAATATTCGAAATTTAAAACAGCAAGTAGATATTGTAAAAGCAACAGAAAGCGTTCAAAAAGCGCAATCAGCTGTTGCACAGCGCTATGGTGGCTCAACTGCAAAATTACAAACTGCTTTAGATTCTTTAGATAGAATAAAAAAACGTCAAGATAAAAACAGTGCGCTTATCGAAGCTAAAAATGAATTGGCTAAATTTGATAATCAAAATGTGCTTGATAGTAAACTTGAAGCCGCAGGAATCAAATCAGGTAATAAAAATGCGGCTGCAATATTAGCAAGATTAAAAGAAAAGCATGATAATCAATCTATTTAATAAAACATACGTTCAAGTGAAAATCGTTAAAGCAATAAATTGATTAACTGATTAAGTTTAGTTAGTTCAAGAGAATGATATAAGGGAAAATAATGGAACTTTTCTGGGGAATATTTTTTTCTTTTCCAGTAATTATATTTAGTGGGTTACTAACACTTTGTGTATTATATTGGTTAGTTGCGGCGTTTGGTATTTTAAGCATTGATTGTTTAGATTTACAACTCAATGTCGATATTGATGATATACCATTAGACATTCCAAATACTCCATCCGGCTTTACGGGTCTATTGATGAAATTAGGTTTTAATAAAGTTCCAATGACACTTATTATTACTTTGATTTCATTAATAGGATGGTCGATCTGTTATTTCTTATTTCGTTTCTTTATGTTACCTCTGTGTGATTTATTGCTAATTTATTACATAGCTGGTTTTTTCATTTTCATAATTGCCTTTATTGCTGCAGTATACCTTACCGCATTTATCATAAAACCTCTTAGACCACTGTTTAGTAAATTAGAAAGCACCAATAGTCATAAATCATTTTTAGGGCAAACTGTTGAAATTCGTTCGAGTTTTGTGAATGAAAATAAAGGAGAAGCTATTTACGATGATGGTGGAGCTGGTTTAATTCTACAAGTTAGATGCACTAACTCATATCAATTCAAACGTGGGGATACAGCTGTTCTACTACGTTACGACACAACATATAACAGCTATGAAATTATAAGCGTTAAAGAATTTAATGGATAAAAGTAAATATTTTTTTGGAGAATAATAAATTATGTCAATCAATACTGATACTATCATGTTTTTTTTAGTGATTATTGGAATAGTCTCTCTAATAATTGTTGGTTTTTTCTTATTGTTTAAAGCCTTTTATATTAAGGTTCCGCAAGGTACAGCACTCATTGTTAATGACATGACGTCAAAACCTAAAGTGCATTTTACTGGTGCTTTAGTCTACCCTATCATCTACAAAAAAGAGTTCATGAAAATATCATTAATTACTTTCGATGTAGAACGACGTGGTAAAGATGGTTTAATTTGTAAAGATAATTTACGTGCAGATATTTGTGTCGCTTTTTATCTTCGAGTTAATGAAACGACAGAAGATGTTTTAAAAGTTGCTAAATCAATTGGAGTAGATAGAGCATCCGATCAAAAAGCGGTAAGTTCATTATTCAGCGCAAAATTTTCAGAAGCGTTAAAAACAGTCGGTAAACAATTTGAATTAGCTAAACTATTTGAAGATCGTATAAATTTTCGTGAACGTATTATCGATGTCATTGGTAAAGATCTTAATGGCTATGCACTAGAAGATGTGGCTATCGACTATTTAGAACAAACTCCAATTAAATCACTTGATCCTGATAATATTTTTGATGCCGAAGGTATTAACAAGATCACCTCAATCACTGCTGTTCATAAGGATGAAACCAATAAACGTGAAAGAGATCTTGAATTAGCATTAAAGAAAAAAGATACCGAAACGATTGAAGCCAAATTAGAGCTTGAACGTCAGCAAGCGGATGCCGAAGCTCGCCAAAAACGTGAAATAGAAACGATTCGAGCTCGCGAACAAGCTGAAACATTAAAAGTACAAGAAGAAGAACGCCTAAAATCGGAACAAGCAAGAATCCAATCTCAACAAGAGATTGAAGTACGTGAGGAAAATCGCTTGCGTGAAGTTGAAGTTGCTCAGCAAAATCGCCTTAGAGCTATTGCTATCGAAGAAGAACGAGTCGAACGTGCACGCTCTTTAGAAATTGTTGCTCGTGAGCGAGAAGTAGAATTACAACGCATTGAAAAAGACAAAGTGATTGAAGAAGAGAAAAAACATATTGCTAATGTGATTCGTGAACGAGTTGCTGTCGAAAAAACGGTAGCCGTTGAAGAAGAAAATATCAAAGAAGTACGAGAAATCTCTAAAGCTGATCGAGAAAAACAAGCAACCATTATTGAAGCGGAAGCTAGAGCTGAGCAAGAATTAGTTAAACAAGTTAAGCAAGCTGAAGCAGATGAACAATCATCTAAACACCGTGCAATTGAAATTAGTACACTAGCACAAGCTGAACTTGAGGTCGCGGCTAAACAAGCTGAAGCAAAAAAACAACTTGCTCAAGGTATTGAAGCAGAAGAAGCCGCTATTGGTTTAGCTGAAGCCAAAGTTCGCAAAGCCCGAGCTGAAGCAGAAGAGAAAGAAGGTTTAGTAAAAGCAAATATTACCGCTGAACTTTTACTTGCAGAAGCAAAAGGTAATCAAGAAAAAGGCTTATCAGAAGCTAAAGTTATTGAAGCAAAAGCATTAGCAACAGAAAAACAAGGTTTAACCGAAGCTAAAGTCCTTGAAGAAAAACTTTCTGCTCAAGCGCGCGGCGATGAAAGAATCGGTTTTGCCAAAGCTTCAGCAACCAAAGAACAAGGTTTCGCTGAAGCACTTGTTATTCGTGAACGCTTAACAGCTGAAGCTAATGGTTTGGTTGAGAAATTTCAAGCAATGGGTACGATGAATGAACAATCTAAAAATCATGAAGAGTTCCGCTTGGCACTTGAAAAAGGTTTTGAACAAGCTATGGCTGCCATTGCTGCTAACAAAGAAATTGCCAGAGAACAAGCTGAGGTTCTTGCTGCTGCATTCAGCAAAGCAAACATTGAAATTGTTGGAGGAAATGATAACTTCTTCAATAGCTTCTCGAAAGCTATCAGTGTCGGTAAAGCCATTGAAGGAACGGTAAATCAAAGCCCTGTACTACAATCTGCTTTACAATCAGTACTATCACGTCTATCCGGTAATAAAAATATGGATTTAAACGAAACATTAAAAAACACTGATTTAAAAGCACTAGCGGAACAATTTTTACCATCAAATAGTGATGAAAAAAGCGAATAAGAAATGATGATTTGAAACATTAAACATTACTTAATTATCGTTAAATAATTATTCAGTTAACATTATCACTATTATCTTCCTTCGGTAGAATATTAAATTTTACCGAAGGTAATAGATTTTCTGTAAAAAGATCAAGAGTAAAAAATGGCAGAAATAAAACAAGAAAACGAGCAACAAAATTCACTCGATAAAGCGGTTGCAGAAGGTGGAGCCTATGAGATCCTTCGTAAACGTTTAACCTCTTTGGGGCAAGAACTTAATCAGAAAACGGAAGCCTTGAATCAACAACGACTTTCGGAATTTGGTAAAAGTGATATGTCAATCATTGGGCGAATTCGTATTAGAACCGAAAATAACTGTATCGCTCGAGATATCGTTAGATTTGGTGATTGGTTATTATTTGGTTATAACGTCTTTTTAGGATTAAAAAAAGAAACAAAAATTGAAGATGTGTTTTCTCTTTACCATCTTGTTGAACGTGATGACAATTACGAGGCAGATCCGGTTGATCTGTCAAATACTTTTCTAAATATCAATCGTTTTGTTCAAGACTTTAATGAACTTTATACCTATTATAAAAATGCTCAATTATTGCAACTGGTTGAACGAGACGGTAAGCTTCTTGCCAGTTTTCAGATTGGTGAAAGAGTTAGTGACATTCGAGTTTTTCGCTGGTCAATATCCAGCGATAAAAAAACGATTGACTATATTGATAATCGCGGAGAGCGTGATATTGCTTTACCTCCTGCTTATGATTTTGAATGGACTGAAACTACCCGAGAAAATATCGTTAATGGTCGATTCTCCCATGTGAATATTCTTGATACCGTTTTTGTTGAAACCATTGGTGGTGACCTTACCATAAAATGTGAAAACAATACTAACGATGGATTAGGTATTTATCGTGAAGAGGTATTAGATAAAAATCAATCAATAAACGATGCAAAAATTGAATACGCAAAAGTAGGCGCCTTAATTCTTTTAAAAGTCTTACCCTACCGAGAAGATAATTGGCGATACCTAATTTATAATACCCTTACCCAAAAAGCACAACGAATTGACTTTATTGGTCAAGCATGTATTCAATTGCCAGAAGATCATGGAGTGATATTCCCTGGTGGTTACTACTTACAAAATGGAGAATACAAAACATTCGATCAATCAATGGCTGGAATGCGTTTTAGACGCATTCGTCGTTCACCCAATGGTGAAGATGTCTTATACATTTTTTATGAACCAAATTCTGGTCGTCTAGCTCTATTCAATTACAATATGATTGAGCGAAAATTAGATAACCCAATTCTAGGTCATGGTTATGCCGTATTTGAAGATGGGCGAATGGTTGTATTTGAAGGAGAAAACAATGAACCAACTCGCGTTCATCCAATGCAAATTTGGCAAACGCCCTTTTATAGTGCCGAATTTGCAGCAACACAGCCAACCCACAATACGTTTTTAGGCAAAATCGGCAACGCTGAATTAGTACGTGGAATTTCTGATCTCTATTTTATTTCTCGCGAAATTGATAATCAATCCATCTCTTCACAACTCTATAGCAAATTAAGTGAAGATACTAAAAAATTATTTGATGGCTATTTTTGGCTTGCTGATGAAAAAAATCTATCTTTCTCACCAATACTTCGTAATATTACCCAAACCAGTGAATTAGTACTTGATGAATACGAAAAAGTAGAAAGCATTCGACGCCAATCAGAAAGTGCGATGCGTGAGGCTATTACTCATCAGCAAGATTTACTAACCAAATTATATCCTGATAGCTGGCAAGACACACAAGAATTCGTCGATGCGCTTAATGCCATAAAACTGCAATTAGGTCGCCTTGTGACATTGAGAACTTATCGTTATATCAATTTAGAGCAAATTGATAAAATGGAAATTGAGCTAAAAGAACGTCAATCTTTAGTTTCACTTGCTACTGCCGGATTTTTAGGTAGCGAAAAAGCTCTCGAACCATTTATGTCAAAAATAGATAACATTGAAAAATATTTAGAGGAAGCTGATACTGTAGTCAAACTCGTTGAGCCAATAAAAATCACGGACGAAATGTCCAATGATTTGGATATGCTTTCGCAACTTATGGCATCTTTAAAATTTGATGATGTGACACTTCAAACTAAGATTATTGAATCAATTGCCGAGGTTTATGCCAAACTAAATCAAACTAAAGCAAGAATCAATCAAAAACGAAAAAATCTATCAAGTATTGAAATGATTGCACAATTTGGTGCTCAATTCAAACTATTTAGTCAAAGCATCGCTAGCGCTTTAAGCATCGCAACTACTCCAGAAAAATGTGACGATGAATTATCAAGACTACTTGTTCAACTTGAAGAACTGGAAAACCAATTTAGCGAAAGCGAAGAATTCCTTAATGACATACTGACTAAACGTGAAGAAATATTAGAATCTTTTGAAACTCACAAACAAGCACTACTAGAAGACCGTACAAGACGCACTGAATCCTTGCTTACCGCAGCTGTTCGCATCTTAGATAGCATTCCGAGACGTACGGCTAAATTTTCGGATCAAAATGAACTTAACGCTTTTTTCGTGGCAGACCCACTAGCTTTAAAAATTCGTGAAATTATTGAAAAATTGAGGAATTTATTCGATAACGTTAAAGCCGATGATATTGAATCACGGTTTAAAAGTGCACGTGATCAGGCCATACGAGCATTACGCGATAAATCAGAAATATTTGAATCTGGCGGCAATGTCATAAAATTAGGTCCGAAACATAAATTCAGTGTCAATACTCAAGAACTTGATTTAACTATAGTTCCGAAAGAAACGCACCTATATTTACAATTAACTGGTACGGATTATCAAGAAAAAATCGAGAATAGTCGCTTAGAAAGTTATAAGCCTTTCTGGACCATAACGATTGAATCTGAGTCACCGACACTTTATCGTGGTGAATACCTAGCTTACTCCATAATCAATGCGACGTTAAAAAAAGAGATTGATCTCAGTTATGAAGAATTAGTCACTCAATTAAGTCAACCAGATAACTTGGTTAAAACTGTACGTGATTACGCAGCCATGCGATATCGAGAAGGCTATGAAAAAGGTATTCATGACCATGATGCTGTAAAAATCTTATCCAAACTTATTCCATTAGGAGAAGCAGCTGGTTTATTACGTTACAATCCATTGGCACGGAGTTTAGCTATACTATTTTGGCAATATAATCAAAAGAGTGATGTCGCAAAATTATGGCCCGAAAGAGCCAAGACCTGCAAAGATATTCTAGCTCTTTTTGGTCATGATGAAGGATTAATTAATCTACAAATTGAAATGGCTTCAGAGTTGAATCAATTTTTGCAAAACTTTCCAATACATCATGAAGATTACCATATCAAACAAGCGACTGAATATCTAAGCTACGCATTGACTGAAATACCACAGGAATTTAATTTAAGCAAATACAGTACTTACATGTATGAAGGACTAAAAGCTAAGTTAGAAGAACTTCATATGTGGGGGGATTTTAATCAATCACAACTTAATTTACAAACTCGTTTGACGGATCGATGGAATCTTATTGAAAGTTGGTATAAAGGACTTTGTACTCTACCTCAATATCAAAAATTCGTTGACTACATACCCGAAGCAATTTTGCTGTGCATGCTAGATAAAGAAAATAATATAAATATTCAAATCAGTGAAGTTGAACTGGATATCACCGTTAATGACTTATTAGGTGAACATCCAACAATCAAACAAGGGATTTTAAATATTAACCTCGATGATTTCTTTAGTCGTATGCGTAAACATGCAAGAGTGGTCATTCCTGAATTTCGACATTATCAGACTTTGCGTCAAGAAGTTCTTGAGGAACAGCGATACTTTTTGCGCATCGATGAGTTTAAAGCAAAACCATTAAGTTCTTTTGTTCGCAATAAACTGATTAATCAAATCTATCTACCTATTATTGGTGATAACCTAGCCAAACAGATGGGTACCATTGGAGAAAGCAGAAGAACAGACTTAATGGGATTATTATTACTTATCTCCCCTCCTGGTTATGGTAAAACGACATTAATGGAATATATCGCCAATCGTTTGGGTTTAATTTTTATGAAAATTAATGGACCAGCATTAGGACATAGTGTTTTATCTTTTGATCCCCAACAAGCGCCCAATGCAACGGCACGTCAAGAACTTGAAAAATTAAATTTAGCATTGGAAATGGGCAACAACGTTATGCTTTATGTAGATGATATTCAACACACCAATCCAGAATTTTTACAAAAATTTATCTCACTTTGTGATGGATCTCGCCGTATTGAAGGTGTTTGGAAAGGTAAAACAAAAACTTATGATTTAAGAGGTAAAAAATTCTGCGTTATTATGGCGGGTAACCCATATACTGAGTCAGGTGAAGTATTTAAGATACCTGATATGTTAGCTAACCGTGCTGATATATATAACTTAGGTGAAGTTCTCGGTGGTATGGATGAGGTTTTTGCTTCAAGTTATATTGAAAACTGTTTAACCTCTAATTCAATTCTGTCCCCTTTGGCATTACGTGACCTTAATGATCTCTATCATCTCATCGATCATGCCCAAGGCAAACCACTTAATACCAATGAGCTAAGTTATGACTATAGTCAAGCTGAAATAAGTGAAATTGTTGCAGTTCTACGCCATTTATTAAAAATTCGTGAAGTAGTATTTAAAGTGAATCAGCAATACATCATTAGTGCAGCACAATCGGATAAATACCGTACTGAACCTCCATTTAAGTTACAAGGCAGTTATCGAAATATGAATAAACTTGCTGAAAAAATTTCGTCAGTAATGAATGATGAAGAACTCAATCAAGTTATCGAAGATCATTACTTAGGAGAAGCACAATTACTAACAAACGGCGCAGAAGAAAACCTTCTTAAATTAGCCGAAATTCGAGGAGTATTAACAAAAGAACAAACTGAACGATGGCAACAAATCAAACATGATTTTATGCGAAATAAAACACTGGGTGGTGATGAAACCAATACAGGTAACCAAATAGTTACTCAACTCGCTGATCTAGTACAAAGCGTACAAGCGTTAAAGTTATAAAACTAGTGGGGTAATGATCGTTCTCGATAGTTTTAAAAGTAAAAATAAGGATAAAGTCTGAGAAAAATTTAAATTTCATCAAAACTATCCATCATTTCGAACTATGTTACTTATAATTTTAAAAATTATAAGTAACATAGCTTTGAAAATAATTTCCATTTATTATTATCAACTATTTGACAAAATAATGTTTTTATCACATACCAATTAATATATACAGCATAGTTCGTCTAGATTCAAAAATCTACCCAACCCTGTATTATTTCTTTATTCGAATGTAACAACCGACTTAAATCGGTTTAATTACATTGTTGGGTAATGAACTTATTATCGTTACCCTGAATTTGCTTTATCAAGGTATTTCGTTCACATTCCCAAGCATTAGGTGGATACATCTTATCCCAAGCTTGCATTAACTTATATTCTGAACTTGATAAATTAATATTGTATTTATCTGACATGTAGAAATAAGTGCGAGCGATAGTGCCTCGTATTTCATCTCGTGGTTGAAATTTTCGATCTTTAAAATCTACTGCGCTTTTACATTTTCCGTACTGAGTAAATTCTTTTGTAAACTGCGAGTATCGATAATTAGAACGGTCACCGTTAACTTCACCAATTGATGGCTGTAAGTTATGTAGATCTCCTTCCATTTCATTAAAGTTAGGGTCTTTCTTACATTTGCTACGCCCACCATCTCGCCAACATTGAAGATGACGTCCAAAGTTCTCTGCTGGCATAACATGCTCCCATTCAATGCGTTTAGCCCGCACTTGATTTTTTCTAGGTACATATCCACATTTATCGAAATCAACTACCCCCTTTTTATTATTGAATGTAAATTCACAGTCGCAATAAAAAGTAGTCTGTTCCGAATTTGATTTGTACAATCGAATGAGTTTTGTTTTTGCTGTACTAAAATTTTGGGCTGAGTGAACAAAATGAGGAATAAATAAAAGAGTAACAAATAGCTTTTTCATAATTCAATTAACATAATAAAAAGCCCAACTATTGAGTGGGCTTAAACTTTGTGCGCTAAAAAACGCATTTTTACATTACTGTTTTTAAACCTTAAAAAAAATTAAAGGGTTAATTAGTTTAATAGGTTAAGTGGTAAAATTAATTATTTCTTATTATCGGCAAAACTTTATGCCAATTATCTACAATTCTTTTAGTTTTAATGTGTGCTGTTTCCCGTTCGATTATTGTTCTAGCATCATTTAAAGTCCGCTTATATTCAACAGCCATTGAGTAAAAAGCGCCTCTAAATTTCGAATCCATCAAGCGTAATGCCGGCTCTATTAATTCTATCTGATAACGCATTTTATCGGCAGCTTTGTATAACCAGGCTAATTTATACAAATCTTCATCAGACAATGCATTTCTAGAATGCATACCGCCAAGCCACTTCATCGCTTCATCAAATTTGCAAGATGGCAAATCCAGATAGCTCGTAATTTTAAATTGCTGATGAAATTTTGAGTAAACAGCTTGAAGCCGTTCACCTGTTCGATAAACCCGCTCATTAATGGCTTGTTGGATTTGCTGTTGTTGTTCTGCATTAATTGTTAATGAATATGATCCAGTTTTTCTAATTGTGGGTAATACTTCTTCTAATACCCAATTTTGAAACTCTATGGCTTCCTTTTTATTGCTTCTAAAAATGATACGATATAAATTTGGTTCGTTAATAAATAACAGTTCTTGATTACCACCATTTGTAGGGAGGTACATTTTATGTACTCCCTTGATTGATATATTAAAACGACTTACTTTAGCATTGCTAATATTTAAAATACCAGCAATATCCTTTAAACAGAAAATCGGCTGATTTTCTAAAAATTGAATACGAACTTGTGATTGATGAAAATTAAAAATTGATAAGTTTGACATGATTAAATCCTCGTAAATAAGTTATTTAATCACCACCAACACGCCAATATTGGAGGTGAACTGAATAAGGTTGGCGTACCGTCTTTACGAGAAACGGTGCTTCTTTCGAAGCCCTCACTCAGCCCACCATAAAAATATAACTAAGCATGCATAAAAATACCGCTTATAGCGGCTATATTCTCGTAAAAGTTCAGGACGCCAATCCCGACGTTAGATTGTGCTAACGTTTTTTATAATATATAACTTATTTACAATCATTGTCAACCACGCTACTTTCGTGAAAAATTCGATGATATGACCTTTAAAAAATCACTTTTTGGTAAGTAAAATTTCATTTATTTTAGAAGTTTTCTTGCCAAACTTTACGCCTATTTTTTACATGATATTTTGTAAAGAGCATCGCATTTTAATTGATGAATTTCCAAACCATTGTGTGATAGTGATGTCGTTATTTTTAAAAAAATTTTTGCAATATTAGTGAGACGTATGAGCGAAGTAGAAAAAGTAAAAATGATGACATCATCGGCTATAAAATATAGGCAGCTAATAGTACGTTTTCCATATCAATGTATACCATTTTAGCAAAAGAGTTTGTATAAAAAATAGAATGCTCGAAAACTTGTTTATGGAGAGATATCAAACAAAATCGATTCAATAGATAGTCGGAAATAATTATGACTGAACAATTAAAACACTGTCAATTCTGTTGTAGTGAGTATTTTTCTTTCAATGATATCGATTATCCTATGATAAGCATGTCCAAATCGAATGCCAAGCGACACAAGAATTAGACGATCTATTGAGGTGAGTGATAAAAACTCGCCCATGAGTATCACGAGAAAGTAAAACATGAACTGTCGACTATAAGTAGACTGGACAAACGATTGGAGCGGACCTTTGATAAGGCTCTGCTATTATGATTGAATGATGGAAAAAATCAAAATGATTATGCAACGAAGGTCCGACATGCAAAATATTGGCGACCGGTTTTCGGCGGTAAACCTTTATCATGCATTACTAGTGAAATGATAGATAATAATTTACCGACACATAATGCAAAAAATAAAGCACCGTTGGCTCCAGCTACAAAAAATAAATATCACAAGACCATACTCAGGGCGTTGAGTTTAGCCCAAAAGAACAACTGGATTGCATCTGTTCCGTATGTCGGAAAACAGAAAGAGCCTAAAATTAGGGTTAGGTAGGTAACAAAACCACAAGTTCAAAAGCTATGAAAAGCTCTTTCCCTAAAATGGTTGAAAGATGTTTGTTTATTTGCCCTATTAACAGTTGCAAGAGGTACCAAAATTTTAACCATGACATGGGTTAAAATAGATTTTAACAATAAAATAACAATAGTCAGTAATAATATTGCAAAAAACGAAACCGCTCGACCACTATTATTAAATGACGAGGCAATAGCGTTATTAAAAAGCCGACGATTGATCAATAAAAACTGTGTGTTTGTAAATTCGAAAAACAATCATATCAATAATATTGATCGCCGTGCGTTTAATCGTGCTACTGAAAAATGCAATATCAAAGATTTTCATTTTCATGATTTACGGCATACATGGGCGAGCTGCCATCTTCAAAGTAGAACACCTCTATTTACTCTAAAAGAGTTAGGAGGTTGGAGGTTGGAAAACGCTAGAAATGGTGAAAAAATACGCTTATTTGAATGCTGACCATTTAAGTCAATTTTCAAATGCAGTCACAATTTGGTCACAAAACATTAATAAAGATAATCAAGGCGTAAACTTGGCGGTATAACTCGTTGATTATCTTATATTTAATGGCGTCCCCTACAGGATTAAAAGAAAAAGAATATATATTTGATTTATATGAATTTTTATATAAAATAAAAATAATATACCGTTTAAAATACCGTAGAGGTTCATTAAAATAATATTTAAAGATATATTTTATGTTTTTTGATTATTCTAACACTTTCTGCGATCCACTTTCCAACTTTTTACTTCAATTCACACTCCCAAAAAATATTAGTTTATGATGAATAAAACTAACTAACCTTTCATAACATGATCACAATAAACTACACAAAAACGATTTATATACTAACCGACCCAGATAACGATTCAATTTACAATTGCAAAAATGATTCGTACCTGATTTTTCCGTCACTTGATGTCAATAAAGAATGGTGGTGTTTTTATCGAAACAATGGATTAAATAAAGTTGGTATTTTTGAATCGTATAAAAAAGCAATTGAATATATTAAATGGTTATGTGATCTAGTATGACATTTATCACATCCGTGAACGATATTTACATAAAACTGATGTGTATTGGTTATTATGGATAACATGGTTTATTATAAAGTCCCAAAGCCAGAATTACCTCTACAACAAATTAACGTTTTCAAATTTAAAAAGCATTTTATCTAGATAATGATCTTATCATTAACCACCGCATTCTTATCTCCTTCATCAAAGGAAATGCCAACATATTCATGTCCTGAGGGCAATTCAATTGAAAATTGACCTAAATTATCACTTCTTGTTTTATATGCTGTCATTGTAGGTTTTTGATAAAAGTAAACATCACGACTTAAGCCATTCCCTTCACTACTTTGTACGGAACCATTTAATATCTTCGTTTTGTTATTAATAAAATATAAAATAGAATTAAGTAAATTAAGCCCAGCAGCTGTGTATCCGACAGTACTTAACCAACCAAACCACATACAGTTAGCCTTAAAAGTTCCCCCTAAAGCATCAGCACCTCCCTTTTTGAAAAAAACCGTATCTGCATAACCATCCTTTACATTTGCATTAGCGCCTAGAACTACAGCGCTTGAACATAACGTACTAATTTTTATAGATGATGACTCGTCACCAAGACTAGAACCATAAAAGACTGGGATATTTTCCATTCTACTAAGAATGCTTGCAGAATTAAAAATGAAGTGATCAGCAGCTGGCTTAAGATATTGATGCTCTTTTTTCAAAATAACTGACCCTCCAGTGGTTGTCATCCCAAGAATTAAATGAGATGAATTAGTATTATATAATAAATCATTACCAACAACTAAGGGGACTTCTGCATCAAGAATTGATTTCAGTATTATTGTGTTTGCATTTTGAAGTGTTGATATTACACAATCAAACTGCTTTGCATAATCAACAGTAAGTGAATTATCATTATCAGCAATTAGTGTTGATTCATGATTAAGTGCATTGTTCAACGCATTCTTTAATGTTAAAGATCTTTCATTACTTATTTTATTTGTAATTATTAAAATTTTCATAGTTATTTACTCAAATAAAAAAATAGGATTATTGGGATTAAAAGGTGTATTATTAAATTTAAATACAATTAAACTTTGAAGATCTACGCTATGTTGATAAGGAATTGATACTTCATTATGTAAAATTGTGACAATCTTAATATGCAAGGTTCCAACAGCTAAGCTTGGTAAAGAAAAAGTTTTAATTGTATTTGTTACAACTTCATCTACAAGCATTTTCTCATTAAGATGTATGGTTATTTGATACTTAGTTCCATTCTCTGGCTGTACATTACCCATAAAAAAACCCAACTTTTTATTTTGGGTTTTCTTGTTACGATGTGACCATGTAACTGTTAGACTGGAACCGAAAAGCATCTCAGGATAATAAATTTGATTAATTTTTACATTCGCTGGTGGATAGGGTTTTCTTGCTCTACCTTTCATGTTTATATGTTGCGTTATTATTTCATTGTTATTTAGTGTATCACTATCGCTTAACGGCATAAATTTACAATAAATATCCTCATTCATTGAATAATCATTCTCAGATATATTTAATGAATTTTCGCAAAAGAAAACAACACAATCCTTTTTGTGGGGCTCTGGCAACGTATCAAGACAACCTCTTATTACAATGATTTTATTATCGACAATTGACGATATAAACATTATTTCATTATCGACAATAATAAAATCATCAAGATCAGCTTCAATAGAAGAATCAATTAATAATTCTGTATCTAGTTGTGTAATAGATTCTATAAGCTTTCTTGATTCACATATATCAACATCACTATCATAATCAAATTTTTCATTATCTTTACTAGTTAAAAGTTCAATGTTCATTACATCGCTCGAAACACCTGAAACAACACTTGATATATTACAAACATCCATGTTTTCAAGGCTGAAATCTGCAATTGATTGACCGACAGACTGAACAATCAAATAATACGGCGTTTCAATTAATAACGTTTTATTGATACTTTGTAAAGAGTCAGGCGGAATGGTTATAGAGGGTTGATCACCGATTAATCCTATATTTGACAAATTAAATACATCTACCGTGCAATTAATAACAACTTTATTGCTTGTGTAAGTCCCGTTATCAATTGATTTCACCCTCATAGGTGTATTATTCATTTCATAATATGGCAAATTAAGCAAAAAAACATCACCAACGCTTAACTTTCTACCTTCAGTGTTAACCGTAATTTGCGTAGAGGCTAAATCACTAGATAATACACCTAAGATGCGTAAAGCAAGCCTTGTCGCTAATGCTCTACTATAGACCATATCGTAAGAAATGGTTGTATTATTTTCACCACCGACAAGATTAATTAATGCATCATCACGTACGGTTACTGAACCTTGCACATAATCATTTTCACGATCAATAAAATTAATCGTTACGGAGTTAATCATCTCCGTTATTATATTTTTTGATATTTCACCAACGTCAACAATATTACTTTCATCAAATACCTTTAAATCAGATAATTTATAATCTTCTCTAAAGAGTTTAATTTCAAACTTATTTGTTGTAGCATTCTGATATAAAACACAATCAACAGTTTCTTCAATATTTGATTTCAACTCTTCTATTTTACCTTGAGAAGTCCAATAATAACTAAGTCCAAACGACTCAGAATATAGCCTGTCTGCTACCTCTTTAAAATTTTCTTCATTAATTTCATTTTTTACGCCACCTGAATTCATACCCCAATTTTCATTTAAAACAAGCTCTCGGAGTATGTGAGCTGGATTCATATCGTTTCCTATTTTACCGTAAGCCACGGTAAATATATTTTGCATATCATTTAGCCCAATTGATACTGGTATGGTATCTTCAGGCGTATTGTCGATATGAGACAAATTACCAATTTTATTGCTGAGTGATCCACAATAAATATCTACGCTATTTATATCGCTAAATTTACCTGTTCTCGCTATCATTTGCTTAACACGTTCACTACCATTACTATGTATATTGGATATTTCATCGTCTGACATGAATATACAAATTCGGTGATATTTTTTATTTAAAGTGTTATCAAAAAAATCAGCAACTAAATCCATTATTAAGGGTAAATTATCACCGCTTATTCGATATTGAAGTTTGACCAAAGCTAAGAAATAGTTAAGTGTATCAATCGTTATATTTTCTTTTTTTAAGTTAAATGGTTTTGAATTACCATTATATAAACCAACGAAAACATCCACTCTTGTTTTGGTATTTGTAATAATCTCTTTAATTCGCTCAAAAGAATAATCTAGAGCACTGATCATGTTTTTCATCTGTTGCTCGCTTGGGCTAAGACTAAAATCAAGTACAAAAGCAAAAGCTATTTTTTTACCATCACCCGTAAATATTGCGGCTTTTTCTTTATACCATTGTTCATTTTCTGAATCTTGATAATTAATTCGCTGAACAACACAAGATACTTCTTTAGGGTAAGGCGTATTACCGATATAAAAACCTTTATCGCCGCCATGCATAACAACTGACGCTACATGTCGATAGGCTGGAATAAACCTATCTAACTTCCTTATTAAATATGAATCTCGATCTTGATCGTGAGATCCATTATGAATATTGAAAGTACCAGCGATACCTCCTTCCTGGTAAATACCACCAAAAAGGTTTTGCTTATCTATGTTAATTGAGCCCACTTGTTTTCGTCCGGCCCATGCAACCTTGTCCGCAAAAAAAATCTTATTAATAAAATCAATTCGCCCCTGACAAAGCAAAGCATGCATACCGAGATAATATTTATGCCCAATAACACTTTTTTTCTTTTTACCGAATAACCCCATTATTTTTTTATCCTCGCCGTACTTTTATTTCCATACCAGACATAAATGAGTTTATTCACTTTAACAGTACCAAAAACAACAGGAATTTCAGTGCCCTCTTTGGATGTCCCCGTATTAATATCATCCGCGGTCATTTTGTTACTTGCTTTTACTCTTGCAGCCAATAAAACACCTGCTATCGCGGCTATAATCGAAACAGCTATACCAATAATTGCAAACATAATTAACCTATTGATGTTTTAGTTGGCGATTCAAGGGGGAGGTAAGGAAAACCACCATAGTTGATTAGATTACCATTAAGAATAAGCGATCCTTTTTCATCGTATATTTTAAACGATTTACATGCATTAGTTGTTCTATCACAACCCTTATAAAAAGTAGCCTTTACTGATCCGTATTTTAATGCGTTTTTGATGTGTTTATTTTCTCTTATCATTGTGATAGATTTATCAGTATTAGCAATAATGTAAGTTTGTTCAATACCTTCAAAATCAACAATACCGCTTGCTAAATAATTATCAGGAATAGAAGATTCAAAATTCACAATGAGTGTATTTTTTTCCATCCCAGTTATTTCTCCAGAAATTGCAAAATATTTTTTATTTAATCCGCATTTTTTCCCATACAATTGATATCGGCATGTACGTTGTACACGTTCATTGACAGCAGTGTTACCGCTTCGGGTAATAAATAATTCAAAAGTAAACGTCATTTCTTTTTTTGATATTTTAGTTTTAGTTAACCGTCCTGACCACGACAGTTCTAAAGAATTATCGTTATTTACAAAAATATCAACAAGAAGATACTTTGTTATGTCAGGATTGATCCAATCTTGTGCCAGTTTGTTACTAATTGGTACACTGATTTCAACTTTATTTTTAGATAACGTTGAATCTCTTTTTATTGCTGTTCTTTTTATGCTTTCTCTCGTAA